>JBBDSV010000097.1:24174-67588 GCA_040904785.1 Nitriliruptoraceae bacterium | reverse complement strand
TCACTGCGCTCAAGGTCGATCACCATGCCGTTCTGGACCTGGGTGGACCTGCTCGTCGCCGTACGGGCCGGTACGGCGCCTGCTCCGGTCGATCCGCGCAGAATGCCGCTGCGGTAGAACTCGGCGAGGAAGAGGATCCCGACCGCGGCACCGCCGACAGCACTGAGCGCCTCGCGCCGGGACAGGATTCGTGGGCGTTGCGATGCCCCGTCCTCGTCGAACGACAGGTCCGGCCGTGGGGCGTCGGGTCGCTCGTCGAGACCGAACTCGTCGAGGTAGGCGTCGTGGTAGCGCCGCCCGAACTCCTCGCCCGACAGTTCGCCCGCGACCACGCGCTGGGCGTCACGGGCGACCCGTGCAGCCAGGTCGACGTCGTAGGACGAACCTTCGAGGACGTCCCGAGCGCGAGCTTCCCACGGCCCCTGCTCGTTCGCAGTGTCTTGGGATTCGTCGGTCATGTTGTCCTCATTCGTCCGGTGAAAGGTCGATGCCTCACGCGCTCACGTCGATCGTCGCGATCTGGCCCTGCTCGAGGTGACCCACCAGATGGCAGGCAACGAACCACTCGCCCGCCTCGTCAATGACGACCTCGAGGTCGGCCGTCTCACCCGGCTGCACGGTGACCGCCATCAGTTCGCCGTGGTGATCGTCGCTGTCGTCGTGGCCAGTGCCGTTCTGTCCATCCCCGTGGTCACCAGCCGCGGCGAACTCCTCCTGCATGTGGGCATCGCCGACCATCGCCTCGTGCACGAGCCTGCCCGTGTTCGTGAAGCGCAGGATGGCCGGCACTCCGGCTTCCAGCTCGATCCTCGAAGGGACGTAGCCGAAGTCGACCATCTCGACGTCGATGACCTCGGCCTCCTCGCCGGGCGGCTCACCGGCGTGAGCTTGAACCGGGGTCCCAGCCAGCCAGTCGTACACGCCGTTGGACAGGTCGTGCTGGCTGCCGTGCACGGCCTCGAGGGCGTGTCGTGCGCCGTCGATGTCGCCCGCCTCGAGTGCGGTGTGCAGACCGTCGACGTCTGTTCGGAACGCTGCGGCCACGCCGGCGAGCTCGTCGGGCCAGGCGACCGTGTCGACTGCCGTGAGCACCTTGGCGACCTGTCCGGCGTCACCTTCGCCGACCTCGTCTGCCTCGGCGTAGACCTCTTCGAGTCCGTGGAACCCGAACGAATCGACGATGTACATCCCCAACAGGACCGCTGTGGTGTCGGCAGTGTGAGTGGTATCGGAAACTCCGCTGACCGGCCCCTCGCCAACCGGTTCCGCAGCAGTCTCTGAACTGTCTGTAACCTCTTCCGTCTCCGGCTCCCCCGAGTCGGCGCCCGCCGCCGACCTGTTGGCGACGTAGATGACGCCCACCCCGACGAGTACGATGATGCCGAAGACCGCCCCGAACCAGTTCGACATCCGACGGACTGACGAGTTGTCGTCAGGTTCTGGGGGCTGCTCGCCCGTACGTTCGATTTGCTCTGGGTCCAATTCCCTGCTCACGGTGTCACCCTCCCGCAGACGTGACCTGGACTTGAGCTTGAGGCCCGACCACCCATCGGCACAGAGGCATGAGCCACCGCACGCCCGGGGTGTTCCGGCAACGGTGCGGCGTGAAGCACGGTGCATCGAGTAGGGGTTTTCGCGTAGTTCGAACGAAGCAGACAGCGTCCCGTGACCGCACGAGAGCAGCTTCCGGGCCGCGCTTTCTCGATCGGCCATACCCCCGGCGGACCGATCAGCTGTCCCCGAAGCGGGCCATGCTCTCGCGTTGTGCGCCGCGAAGGTCGGGGGCCTACACCTGCGGGGCCGAAACCATTGCGTCCTGCTCGTGCTGTCGTGTGCCCTGACGCTTCCACAGGCCATCACGGTGAGGCTTCCGAGCCAGGCCGTGCCGGTGGCGGCACATCGTCGCCGCCGTAGGCGTGGTGGTCGCCCGACGCGGCCAACTCCGTATGCGTGTGGGTGTCGCTGACGCATTGTGTTGTCCGCGGTTTCGCCGGGGGTGGTGAACTCCAGCGATTCCGGCATCCCCGGTGCGGTTTCGGCCGCATCGTCGCCCGATGCGTTGTCGTTGCGGACCTTTCCAAACTCGGGGGCGCTTCCTTCGCCGGGCCGTAGGGGCGTTGGTCCCTGGCGCCGTTCAACGGGACCGCTGCATACTTGGTCCATCCGGCAGGAGGCCGGTACATGACCAGTGATCGCGCTCCGACGCCGAATGCCAAGGTGCTGGCGTTCCAAACGTGCGAGCATTGCCGCTACGACTTCCGCACCGATGAGGGGGAGCGCGGCTGCCACTACTACGAGTGCCCGTCCCTGCCCGAAGCGCTTGATGTCTGGTGTCCGACCTGCCGTTACAACTTCATGGTCCGTGACGGCAACCCGGAGTGCGGCAGCACTCCGCGGTGTGAATTTGCGCGCACGATCGCGCCGCTCAGGGTGGCAGCGCTCAAGCAATGGCTCACGTCGCGCGGACGGTGACCTGCCGTTGGGGCGAGCGGGACATCGCTGCCCGGCCAGTCGCTACACCACGACGTTCGTCTCCCGAGCGGAACGGCTGGCCTACGTGGATCCGGTCTGACATCGACGTGCAGTGGCACCCAATACGGTCGGGCATCGAGGCATTCATCGGTCCAGACGGAGAGGCCGAGGCATGCGGGCAACTCCTCACCGCCGGGATGCCGCTTGCCCAGGATCGGTCCTGCGGGCACGGGCGATCGTGGGTTGTGTCTGCCGAGTCTTGGGGCTTGGCCGATGCGATCTTGACGGGTCCTTGACAGGCGTCGGTGTTGTTCCTGGAACCGGGCCCGGCACCTTCACGATCAACAGGCACCACCGACCACGTGTGCGAGAGCGAGGCCAAGATGATCCTGGGGCTGGTTGGTGCGCTTCTCCTGCTCGTAGCAATCGGCACTGCCATCGGCCGTGGCGGTCGGAGCAACGATTATGCGCCAGCCCGCAGGATCCTCGATGCACGCGTTGTGGACAGTGACATTTCGCCGGCACAGCGCGAAGAGATGCTGACCGTGCTCGGTGAGCACAACTCAACCCGTGGGAGCCCGTGGCTCCCCTGGCTGCTGGCGATCGCGGGCACGGCGCTGCTCATCGTCCCAGGCGTAGTCCGGCCCAGCGGAGGCGTCGATGCCCGCTGGGCCGGCCACTGGACGGTGATGGCTGATCACATGGGCTGGAACCGCGCAAGCACAACCACGATGGCATCGGCCGAACCCGGCGCCGAGGAGATCACGATCGAGGCCGGAGACCTGTGGTTCCAACCCGAGGCGATCGAGATCCCGGGGGGCGGCACGGTCAACCTCACGGTCCGCAACACCGGCGCGGTGTTCCACGATCTGACCGTCAGAGACCTCGACCTGCAGTTCAACGTCGAGGCCGGCGACACGACCACCAGCGCGATCCGTGTGGATACCCCCGGTACCTACGAGTTCATCTGCAGCGTCCCCGGTCACGCGGCTGGTGGTATGCGCGGGATGCTCATTGTCACCGACACGAACGAATGACCGGAAGGGACGACATCATGATGTGGGGAATGGGCCTGGGAATGGGGCTGGGATGGATCTGGATGCTGGTGTTCTGGGTCGTGGTCATCGGCGGGATCGCGTGGGCCGCTACTCGGATGTCTTCTGGCCCATACGAGCCGTCCAATTCCTTCGGCGATGCTCGCCGGATCCTCGACGCCCGGTTCGCCCGCGGAGAGATCGACGCCGAGGAGTACCGCGACCTGCGCGACACATTGAAGACGTGATCGCGCTGGTTGCCTGAAGCGCCTTCGAACCGATATGGCGCGTCCTCACGCTTCTCGGAATGCTGTCGCAATCCGACCTGTGCGGTCAACGTGGCGATGCACGGGAAGTGCCGTGTCGCGTCAAGCCACAGCGGCGACCTCGAAGGGGCATGCGGGATCATCGCCGAGCGGGTCGCCGGTGGCGACGAACGCCCGGGCTCGGGAACCACCGCATGGGTCGGCATACGGGCAGCGGCCGCACTTTCCGGAGAAGTCGGCCGATCTGATGGCCTGAAGGAGCGGGTGATCGCGGTAGATCTCGGCGAGCGGTCGCTCGCGGACGTTGCCGAGGTCGATGGGGAGGAACCCGGCGGGGCTGACGGTGCCGTCGTATCCGACGAACACGATGCCCTTGCCGTCACGAGTTCCGGCGCTCGGAACGCGCGGCGGTCCAGAGGGTGGTCCGAGTCGGGTGTGTAGATCGTCCAGCAGCTGTACGGCGAGGTTGCCGAGGCCGAAGGATGCCACGGGATCGGCAGCCGGCCGTTCGCGGCGTTGGGCGACCACCCGGCGGAACGAAGGCGCCTCGACCGTGCGCACGGTGACGCCGTAGCCCGCAGCGTCGACCAGGAAGTGTGCGACGTCCTCGACCTCGTCGGCGGACAGTTCGGAAAGGCTGACGGCGCGACCCACCTGTATGAGGAAGAACACCTCCCACACCGCAACGCCGTGGGTTACCAAGAGTTCGGCCAACGCGGCCAGCTCCTGTGCGTTCACCTGCATCACGGTGGTGTTGACCTGGACATGCATGCCTGCGCCGACGAGCAGATCGATCGCCGCGAGGGTCTTCGCATGGTGGCCGGGCACGCCTCGGACGGAGTCGTGCGTTGCCGGTGCTGCGCCGTCGAGGCTGATCGACACGTGGTTGACCCCGGCGGCGAGGAGAGCATCGACGAGCTCGCTCGTCAGGCGGTCCGAAACGGCCGGAGACAGGGCCACCCTCACCCCTTCGTCGTGCGCGACCTCGAGGAGGTCGAACAGATCCGATCGGCACAGGGGATCCCCACCGGTCAGCACGAGAACTGGAGGTCGGGGACCGAAAGCGCGCAGGCTGCGTATCAGCTGCACGCCGTCCTCGGTCGACAACTCGCCAGGCAGCGGATCGTGAATCGCGTCGGCGCGACAGTGGCGGCATGCGAGTGGGCAGGCCCGCGTTACTTCCCAGAACACCAGCAGAGGACGTTGCGAGAAGTCGCTCATCATGAGCAGCCTGCCTGCCGGATGCGGAATGACCGTAGCTGACGGCGGCGGTCTGCCAGCAATCGGCAAGGGAGCGTCGCATCGCCGCGATTGTTGTGCGCGTCGCCCCGGACTTCCGTCGCGAGGCCCGGGCGCTTCGAAGCGGGCAACAGACATGGACGGTCGCGTTCGTTGCGTACGAGTCGTACGGTCGTTGTCGTCGCGTTCACACCTCGCCCGGCTCGGGTCTTGTGTGTCGCCATTCGTGAGTTGGACGGATGACGATTGCCCCCAGGAGGGTTGCCGTCCGTGACACGCGATCACAGGAGTCCACATGAGCGGATCGAGCGACACGTACGACGTCATCGTCATCGGCGGTGGGGCGGCGGGCGAGAATGCGGCGTGGTACGCCCGCGACAACGGTCTGTCCGTCGCGCTCATCGAGCGCGAACTCGTTGGCGGTGAGTGCTCGTATTGGGCGTGCATGCCGTCGAAGGCACTACTGCGACCCGGAGAAGCGCTTGCGGCGGCACGCCGTGTGCCCGGCGCGGCCGACGCGGTGACCGGTGAGGTCGACGCCGATGCCACACTCGGATCCCGCGACGCGTTCGCGTCGAACTGGGACGACAAGCACCAGGTCCAGTGGGTCGAGAGCACCGGCACGACACTCATGCGTGGACACGGCCGCCTTGCCGGCGACCGCACCGTCGAGGTGACGAATGCCGATGGCACGACGCGGACGCTCACCGCCGACCGGGGTGTCGTCGTTGCGACCGGAAGCTCAGCGGCGATCCCACCCGTTGAGGGACTGGGTGACATCGCGGTGTGGGACAGCCGTGACATCACCTCGGCCAAGGAGATCCCCGAGCGGCTGCTCTTCCTCGGGGGAGGGGTCGTCGGCGTCGAGATGGCTCAGGCGTTCCGACGGCTCGGTGCCACCGAGGTCACGATCGTGGAGATGGCCGATCGCTTGTTGGCGAACGAAGAACCGTTCGTCGGGGAAGAACTGCAGGCCGCATTCGACGAGGAGGGCGTCACGGTCCTTACGGGCGCCGAGGCCGTGCGTGTCGAGCGCGAGGGCACCGGTCCTGTCACGCTCACGCTCGCTGACGGTATGCAGCTGACGGCCGATGAGATCGTCGTCGCAACCGGCCGCACGCCGAATTCTGCGGACCTCGGGCTGGAGGCGGTTGGGCTCGAGCCGGGCGGCTACCTCGAAACCAACGAGCAGCTTCGTGTGGCCGGTGTCGACGGCGGCTGGCTCTACGCCGTCGGCGACGTCAATGGCCGGGCGCTGCTGACGCATCACGGCAAGTATCAGGCGCGGCTCGTCGGCGACCACCTCGCGGGACGGCCGGTCGACGCACGTGCCGACCGTGATGCGGTGGTCCGCGTCGTGTACACCGACCCGCAGGTCGCCGCGGTCGGTATGACGCTCGCCGCCGCCCGCGAGAAGGGCATCGACGCGACAGCACTGTCGTACGGCATCGGTGACGTCGCGGGCGGCGCGCTGCTCGGCAAGGGCGTGTCGGGAACGGCACACCTGGTCGTCGACACGGCGAGCCGCACCATCGTCGGCGCGACGTTCACGGGGCCGGGCGTCGGTGAGATGGTGCATGCGGCCACGATCGCGATCATTTCGAAGGTCACGCTCGATGATCTGTGGCACGCCGTGCCGGCGTTCCCGACGATCAGCGAGGTGTGGCTGCGGCTGCTGGAAGCCGAGCGCGGCATCGAATGACGCCAATCCCACGCGAGGCGCAATCCGCCGGGTGGCGCGCGGCTACCTGACGTGCCCCGCCCTCGCGATGAGCTAGCGTGTTCTGCGGCTGCTCGCGGACGGATCCGCGGCAGCTGCTACGAGTGTCAGCGAAGTCCGGTGAGAGCCCGGCGCTGTCCCGCAACTGTGAAGCCTGCACGGCGAGTGTCTCTTCGCCACGCAGGATGAGCCAGGACGCCTGCCTCGTGGCCGCGAATCCGTGACCCTCGGAGGAAGGGCCGTTCGTGCGACTGCGCCGGACATCATCGACACCTGTGGGTGTGTGCCGTCGTGTGCGGTCGATCGACGTCTCTGACTCCTCCCATCTCCGGAGGAGATCACCACATGCAGTTCCACCTGCGCCGCCTGACGCGGCATGCCCCCCCATTCGCAATCGCCATCGTCGCTGCCACCCTGCTCCTTGGGTGCAGCGCTGACGACAGCGCCTCTGCACCGCCCGTCGAGCCCGCTTCCCCGGAAACGAGTACGCGGGAGTCTGCCGACGCGTCTGCGATCTCGTATACGGCCGAATCTGCCGACGACGGTATCGAGGACGGCTTCCCCGTCACCGTGCGCAATGTCGAGATCGCTGCTCGACCCGAACGCATCGTGTCGCTGTCGCCGACCGTGACCGAAATGCTGTTCGCCATCGGCTCCGGTGACGCGGTGGTCGCGGCCGACGAGTACTCGAACCATCCCGAAGACGCTCCCACAACCGACCTGTCGGGTTTCCAGCCGAACGTCGAGGCGATCGCCGCGTTCGAACCGGACCTGGTCGTCGCGTCCGACAACCGCGAGAACCTCGGTGAGAGCCTGGAAGCGATCGGCATTCCGCTTCTGCTCGTGTCGTCCGCGACCGACATCGACGATGCGTACCGACAGATCGAACAGCTCGGCGTGGCGACGGGCAACATCGCGGGAGCCGCGGCCGTTGTCGCCGAAATGCAGTCTCAGATCGACGCGATCATTGCGAACATCGACCTGCCCGACGAACCGCTGACCTACTACCACGAGTTGACGCCCGACTACTACACGGTCAGCAGCGATACGTTTATCGGAGCCGTCTACGAGATGGTCGGCCTCACCAGCATCGCGGACGCCGTCGGGGAATCGGGTGGTGAATATCCGCAGCTGTCGCCCGAGCACATCATCGAGTCGGATCCGGACATCATCCTGCTCGCCGATACCCAGTGCTGTGGCGTGACGGTCGAAGCCGTCGGTCAGCGGCCCGGGTGGGACACCATCACCGCGGTGCAGAACGGTGCGATCGTCGAACTCGACGAGGACATCGCGAGCCGCTGGGGGCCACGGATCGTCGAACTGCTCCGCGATGTCGCCGACGTGATCCGCCAGCTCGAACCGGTGGCCTGAGGTGAGGGCGGTCCGTCGCATGGCCGCGCGAGTGCCGTGCCGTCGCCATCGACAGCGGGACGAGGCGTGGGACCGTGTCGTCCTGCCATTGGTTCTCGCTGCGGCGCTTGACCTATTGCTGTGCGAGCCTCCGCTTCCGCTCCATCCGACGCGCGGCATCGGCGCGATGCTCGACCGGCTCGCGACGGTCGTGCCCGCCGCACCGCGACGGGCCGCGCGCGCACGTGGCGCGCTCATGTGGGCGACCGGCCTCACCGTCACGAGTGTTGCCGGGATCGCGGTCGATCGGTCGCTCGGACGACTGCCCCGCACGACGGCGGGTATCGGGCGTGGCATCGCGCTGTGGCCGCTCGTGTCCTTGCGGATGCTCGTCGACGAGGTGGCCGCCGTCGAGACGGCGCTCGGCGAGGACATCGATGCGGGCCGTGCGACCGTCGCTCGGCTCGTCAGCCGTGACGTGGGTGAACTCGACCGCACACGGGTTCGCGAGGCGGCGATCTCCTCGCTCGCCGAGAATCTCGTCGATGCGTGGGTTGCGCCGTTCGCGTGGTTCGCCGTCGGCGGGCTGCCCGCGGCTGCGGCCTATCGATTCATCAACACCGCGGACGCGATGTGGGGCCACCGCGACGCCCGGTGGCGACATGCGGGGACGGTGGCTGCACGTGCAGACGATCTCGCCAACCTCCTTCCGGCGAGACTCTGCGGTGTCACGCTCGCCCTGCCGCACGTGCCGCTGCGGTCGTTGTACCGGGAAGCCGACCGGACACCGTCGCCCAACGGCGGGTGGCCGATGGCGGCGGTCGCACTCCGGTTGGGGATCCGCCTGTCGAAGCCGTCGACCTACGTCCTTCACGCGGTGGGACGCCGTGCGCGGGCGGCCGACACCGCCGCGGCGATCCGCCTGGTGACTGGCCGTGCCATCGGGCTCGTCACGGCGATCGCGGCGTTGCGCGTGTGTGGACCCGCGTGGAGGAGCCGACGATGCCGGCGCTGATGGTGCAGGGATGCACGAGCTGGGCGGGCAAGAGCTGGCTGGTGACCGCCTTGTGTCGCTGGTTCGCCGACCAGGGGGTGCGTGTCGCGCCGTTCAAGGCGCAGAACATGTCCAACAACGCGCGTGTGCTGCCCGGTGGTGGCGAGATCGGCGTGGCGCAGTGGCTGCAGGCTCGCGCTGCCGGCGTCACACCCGACGTTCGCATGAATCCGGTGCTCGTCAAGCCTGAGGCGACCGGCAGCCAGGTCGTACGACTCGGCCGATTCGACGCGCAGCTCAGCGCACTCGAATGGCGGCAGCGCGCCGCACACCTGTGGCCGACCGCGAGAAATGCGCTGGACTCCCTGCTCGACGAATACGAACTCGTCGTGATCGAAGGTGCCGGCAGTCCCGCAGAGATCAATCTCGCCGACGCCGACATCACGAACATGCGTGTTGCTGCGCACGCCCGCGCACCCGTGCTGCTCGTGGTCGACATCGACCGCGGCGGCGCCTTCGCGCACCTCTACGGCACATGGAAACTGCTCGGCGACGATGACCGCCGCAGAGTTGCCGGGTTCGTCCTCAACCGGTTTCGCGGTGACGCACGCTTGCTCGAACCGGGGCCGTCGCAGCTGGAGGACCTCACCGGCGTGCCAACCATCGGGACAATTCCGATGATCGATCACGATCTCCCCGACGAGGACGGCGCAGCGCTGCATCGAATGCCGGCACGGGGCGGACTGCCGCGCGTGGTCGTCGTGCGCTATCCGACCGCGTCCAACCTCGACGAGTACACGCTGCTTGAACAAGTCGCCGATGTCCGGTGGGCCACAGAACCACGCCATGTCGTCGATGTCGAACTGCTCGTGCTGCCGGGTTCGAAGCACGTTGCTGCCGATTGCGTCTGGTTGCGGTCTACCGGGCTCGATCTCGCGATTGCGCGCGCCGCCGCAGCCGGAACGCGGATTCTCGGGATCTGTGGCGGCCTGCAGTTGCTCGGGCGCGAACTCGTCGCTCGGTCCGGCATCGACGGCACGGCCGGAGGGCTCGGTCTGCTGCCGGTGACCACCACGTTCGAACCGGACAAGCGCGCCGAACCGGTCTCGACCGCCTTCGCAGGACGACTTCCGCCGGCGTGGAGGTCGCTCGAAGGACTTCGCATCACCGGATACGAGATCCGGCACGGCACGTCGGTGTCCGATCGCGCACCCAACGACGATCTCGTCGAAGCACTGCAGGATTCGCTCGGCTGGGCACGCGGCAATGTGCTCGGTGTGTACGTCCACGGCCTCCTCGAGAACGCCAAGGTGCTCACGGCGTTGTTCGGCGCAGGACCGTCACGAACGCTCGAGGCCACGTTCGAACGACTTGCACGTTGTGTCGAAACGCACGTCGACACCTGTGTCCTCCGATCACTAGTGAGGTGAACATGAACGACCGGGACCATTCGACACCGCGACGCCGCCGGCCCGACATGCCGGATCGGGTGCACGCGGACTCGCTCGTGCTCGTCAATACCGGGCACGGGAAGGGCAAATCGACTGCGGCGTTCGGCACCGCTATTCGCGCTATCGCGCGTGACTGGCGTGTCGCCGTCGTGCAGTTCATCAAGTCGGGTGACTGGCGCACCGGAGAGGAGCAGATCTTGCGCCGACTGGGCGCAGACTGGTGGGCGCTCGGTGACGGCTTCTCCTGGGACTCGGAGGACATGGACGAGTCACAGGCGCGTGCCGTTGCAGCGTGGGAGCACACCCGGAGCCTGCTGGCTGCCGGCGAGCATCACGTCGTTCTGCTCGACGAAATCACCTATCCGATGAACTGGGGCTGGATCTCGACCGAAGAAGTCGTCGACGCGATCCAGGCGCGCGTGTCGACGACGACCGTGATCTGTACGGGGCGCCAAGCGCCGCAGCCGTTGATCGACATCGCCGACACCGTGACCCAGATGCAGGAGGTCAAGCACGCATTCCGCCGCGGAATCCGTGCCCGCCGAGGTATCGACTACTGATGCCAAGACATCGGAACCAGGCGGGACGAGCCGCGGTGACCCCGCGGCGTGCACTGTCGAATGGGCAGACCCCCGGTGATCTGCGCGACCACGGTGACACCCAAGTGCCTGCCGGATGCGTCGATCTGGCGGTCAACATCGAACCGGGCCCACCGGGGTGGCTCGCGTGCGAATTCGCGGAGCTGGCGCGGGGGCTCGACGCCTACCCCGACGACGGTGCGGCACGGGAGGCAGCGGCGCGACGTCACGGGCGTTCGGTCGCCGAGTGTGCCGTTGTCGCGGGCGCCGCCGAGGCGTTCTGGTTGCTGCCCTTTGCCTCGGGCGCACGACTCGCCGCGTGTGTCCATCCGGGGTTCACCGAGCCGGAGGTAGCGCTGCGCGCCGCCGGCGTTCCAGTCGTGCGGGTCTTCCGCGATCAGGGCGACGGATGGCGACTCGATCCGCGACGTATTCCCGACCATGCCGACGTCGTGGTCGTCGGTCGACCCGAGAATCCGACCGGTGCCATCGATGACGTTCGTGTCATTGAGCAGCTCTGTCGCGACGGACGTCTCGTTATCGTCGACGAGGCGTTCGCCGAATTCTTCGAGGATGCCTCGGGGCTCGCCGGGCGCCACGATCTGCCCGGCCTTGTCTGTGTCCGCAGCTTGACCAAGCTGTGGGGGCTGGCCGGACTACGGATTGGCTATCTCCTTGGACCAGAGTGGCTGGCGTCCCGCGTCGACACGCTGCGCCAGCCGTGGAGCGTGTCGACACTCGCGCTCCACGCGCTCGAGCGGCTTGTGACCGCCGAGCCGGAACGTCAGCAACGGGCGCGACACGTCGCCGACCGCCGCGCAAGATTCGTGCGGGAACTGGAAGCGATCGACGGTGTCACGGCGTGGGGTGCGGCGAATTACGTCCTGATTCGCACGCCCCACGCGGACCTGCGTGCCGCACTGCTCGTGCAGGGCCTCGCGGCGCGGCGTGCGGACACGTTTCCCGGGCTCGACACCCGTTACGTGCGCATCGCCGTCCGCGATGACGCGATCCAGCAGCGTGTCATTGACGCGGTTCGTGATGCGCTCGGGGCGTGAGGGATAGCGTCGGTTCGAGCGAGAGGAGGGCTCACGGAACCGTTCGACGATGTGCTCGTTGCAGCGCAGGCGGACGCCGCGTGGGCCTACCGGCGCCTGTATGAGCAGTTCGCGCCGCTCGTTCGTGGCTACCTGCGAATGCAGGGAGCAGACGACCCCGACGATCTCACCCAGGAAGTGTTCGTCGGGATCTTCCGCAACATCACGACGTTCTCCGGCGACGAGTCGGCATTTCGCTCGTGGATTCTCACGATCGCGCACCGCCGGCTCATCGACGCGCGCCGCCGCGCCGGCCGTCGCCCGCGGACCGTCGCACTCGACACGCAGCACCAATCGCACGGGGACGTCGAGTCCGAGGCGATGGCGCGGATCGGTGAAGCGCGGGTGCTCGCACTGCTCGAGCGGCTCTCGCCGGATCAGCGGGCTGTGCTCCTCATGCGCATTGTCGGTGACCTGTCCATCGACGATGTCGCGCACGCCTTGGGGAAGCGTCCGGGTGCGGTCAAGCAGCTGCAACGTCGCGGGCTCGACACGCTTCGACGCATCGCAGACGCGGAGGGCATATCTCCATGAGGCCACTGCGCGATTACGTCTCTGAGATGCTGCGCCAACGTCGAGAACTGGACGAGCCTTTCGAGGCGGCCCTGCGCGGGACACCGCGACAGGGTCAGCCCGACGTGTTCGCCGGATGGTTCGTCTCGTCGGTGCGTCGACAGCTGCCAGACAGCGCTCCGACACCCGACCGCGAGCTCGACGCGATCCTGCAGCACGGCACGGGACGATCCGCGGAGATGCCGGGCCGTGCCGCCTCCGAACCGCAGGTCCGTCAGGACCAGCGCCGTCACCGGGCGCGCTTCGCGGCACGTCTGGCAGGTATGACTGTGGCGGCAAAGCTCGCGTTGGCAACGGCGGCGCTGGCGGCTGCCGCGGCTGGCGCGGGTGCGGCCGACGCGCTTCCGCCTCCTGCGCAGGACGTCTACGACCGTGCCGCAGCGGTCGTTCGCGAGGTCTGGCCGTTGCGGCAGGGTGGCGTGCGTCCCGAGGACTTCCGTCCCGGCGGGGAGACCGAGCATCCCGACCCGTCGACGAACGAGAGGACATCGGACCGTGCCGTCATGCCCGACTCGGACACCGGCGACCCGACGGTGCGGCGTGACGGATCGTCGAGCCGCCCGCAGACAGACGGACGGGAACAGAACGATCGGGCACCCGAAGCCGAACAATCGCCGCCCTCACGTCGCGATTCGGACGCCGTGACGCGGAACGATGCGACGGAGCCGGGTGCATCACCGGCAGGCGATGGAACGTCGGAGGACGGTGATACACCTGACGATCGAGAGTCGGCGGTCACACCAGACTCCCCGGCGCCGTCGGGAGATGGCACCGGGGAGTCTGATTCGTCGACGGGCCGGCCGCGGTAGTCGGCCGCGCCCGCCGGGTCCGTTCGGTTCGCCGTAAATAGCGGTGCGTCGGGCGACGTCAGTCAGTCGGTGCAGTGCATGTCGGAGAGAATCACCTCGGCGATGGAATGCCGTGCGGTGTCGTCGCCGCCGGAGATGACCAGCGCGAATGCCCGGGACGGTCGAGGGCAGGCCCACAGTGCTGCGGTCGCGGCGACGGTCCCGATGCGCGAGGTGAGTTCGACGTCGTGACCGACGGCGGACAGGTCACCTCGGGCATGCAGGTCGACATCGTGCTCGACCTCGATGTCGAGGCCGCGCGCACGCAGGAGCCGGATCGCATCCTCGATGGAGGGTGTTCCCGTCCGCTCGGTCGAGTTCCAGACGATCACGACATCGAGGGAGTCTGTGTCGGCGATCAGCGCGCCGGAGGTCTCGGATGCGTCGGCGGTGTCGAGTCCGGTGGTTCGCCACGTGCTGCCGGCCGGCAGTGCGACCCGGAAACCTGGGGCATCGACGACGACCGTATCGCTCGAGTTTGATGCTGCCCCGGCGTCATCGGTCGTTTCGGTGGTTGTCGAACCGGCCGATTGGTCGTCAGAGGTGGTGCTGGGGTCGGTGTTGTTGGCACATGCGGTCAGCAGTGCCGCGGTGACGGCGACGGCCGTGAAGGTTCGCACGCGGGGCCGCCCGATGCGGCGCGCTTCCGGTCGCGTTACGTGAGGTCGCGATGTCATCGCCCCGGATTCCCGGAATCAGCTGCGGGTGAACCAGCCGGCCGGCCATCGCGGTCGGGCGCGACGTTCGGCCGCGGCACCGTGGTGTCGGGAACGTCGGCTGTGCCACCGATGTTCGGTGGCACAGCGCCGTCCTCCGTCCCGCTTTCCGGTCCTGCACGGTTCTGGTCGGGCCGAGTGAGTTCACTCGGTGGTCCCACGGAGTCACGCACGGCAGCGAGTTGCTCATCGCGTCGCGTCAGTGCTGCGTCACGGCGCGCGAGGGCCTCTTCAAGCTGTCCATCGCGAGCTTCGAGCGCGGCATCCCGTCGCGCGAGAGCGGCCTCGAGGCGTTGCATTGCCTCGTCGTACCGCGCCATGGCTTCGGCAAATGCTGCATCGCGCTGCGCTTGTGCCGTTTCAAAGGCGAGTGCGCCTCGCTCGGCGGCGACCGTCAACCACACGAGGGCTTCCTCGTCGGCGTTTTCGGTGGCCGTCGCGAGCAACTCAGCCGGCAGTTCGACTTGCGTGTCAGCATCATCGGCATCGGCATCGGTGTCGCCGGAATCGCTTGTTGCCGTGGCGGCGAGCAGTGCGGGCAGCGTTGATGGCGGCAGATCCGCTACGGCATCGTGCTCGTCGGCAACCGCGTGAGCGCCGGCGAAACCGATGACAGTGACGCTCAAGACGCTGATCAGGGCAATGCGTCGGAGGCGTCGCCGACTTCTCGACATGTTTCCCATCCAAGTCTCCTTTGCTGGGAGGTCACCCGCGTAATCGCCGGATCCGCGTCTGGGGTCACGGCCGCGCCTCGCATTGACGCTCCCCAGGCTGCCCTCTACTGTTCACCGCAGCCGGCCACCATCGGATCGGGGTCGGCTGCTACGAGTGTCAGCGAAGTCCGGTGAGAGCCCGGCGCTGTCCCGCAACTGTGAAGCCTGCACGGCGAGTGTCTCTTCGCCACGCAGGATGAGCCAGGACGCCTGCCTCGTGGCCGCGAATCCGTGACCCTCGGAGGAAGGGCCGTTCGTGCGACTGCGCCGGACATCATCGACACCTGTGGGTGTGTGCCGTCGTGTGCGGTCGATCGACGTCTCTGACTCCTCCCATCTTCGGAGGAGCCCAGCTCATGACCGCCACGCAACGCCGTGCATCGCGTCGGCATGTTCTCGTTGGCGCACTGCTCTCTATCGTGTTGGCTGCGGGCGCCTGCACGACGTCGCCCGAACGCGCAGCGCCCGACGCTGACGCGGCCGACCCTGCGGCGGAACCCGGTAAGTCGGCCGATGACGTTCCTGCCGAGGGCGACTATCCGGTGACCGTCGGCAGTCTGGAGATCGACCGTCGCCCGGAACGCATCGTGTCCTTGTCGCCCAGCGCAACCGAGATGCTGTTCGCCATCGGCGCCGGTGATGCCGTCGTCGCTGCCGACGAGTACTCGGACTATCCGGCGGAGGCGCCGACGACCGACTTGTCGGGTTTCCAGCCGAATGTTGAGGCGATCGCCGCCTGGGAGCCGGATCTCGTCGTTGCGTCCGACGACCTCGGAGACCTCGCGGTGAGTCTGGAGGCCGTCGGCATCCCGCTGCTGCTGCAGCCGGCGCCGGCCGACGTCGAGGGCGTGTATGCGCACCTTGCCGACCTCGGCCTCGCTACCGGCGAGATCGATGGGGCCGCCGACGTGATCTCCAAGATGCAGGCGGAGATCGCCAGCATCGTGAATGCTGCACCCGAGACCGACGAACCGCGGACGTACTACCACGAACTCGCCCCAGACCACTACTCGATCACGAGTTCGACATTCATCGGGGAGGTCTACCGACTCGCCAATCTCATCAGTATCGCTGACGCTGCTGGCGAGACAGGCAACCCGTACCCGCAACTGTCGCCGGAGTTCATCCTGGATGCTGATCCGGATCTGATCCTGCTCGCCGATGTCGCCTGCTGTGACGTCACCGCCGAGTCGATCCGGCAGCGGCCCGGATGGGACACGCTGACCGCGGTCGTGCGGGGTTCGATCATCGAACTCGATGAAGACGTGGCCAGTCGCTGGGGCCCACGGATCGTCGAGCTTCTTCGCGATGTCGTCGACGCGCTCGACACGCTTGATGCGGCGGTGTGACGTGGGGGACACCACCGTTGCTGCAGCACCG
Organism: Nitriliruptoraceae bacterium; assembly: GCA_040904785.1. Taxonomy (GTDB): domain Bacteria; phylum Actinomycetota; class Nitriliruptoria; order Nitriliruptorales; family Nitriliruptoraceae; genus JBBDSV01. The sequence goes on along the minus strand of JBBDSV010000097.1, from coordinate 51,157 downwards.
CCGACCGTCACCGTGCGCGACGTGCCGGTGCAGCGGCTGTCGCCTCGCGCCCTCGGAGCCGCATTCACGCTGCTTGCGGGCGCGGTGACGGCGGGGCTGCTGTTTGGCCCCGCCGGGCTGCCCGCTGCTGGCGTCCTGCACGCACTCGTCGACGCCGTTCCCGGAATCGATCTGCCGGGCGGGCTGTCGGATCGGCAGCTTTCTATCCTGTGGCAACTGCGTGTTCCGCGTGTCGTGCTCGGCGGACTCGTCGGCGGCATGTTGGCGATCGCCGGAGCGGGCTATCAGGGGGTGTTCCGCAACCCGCTCGCTGACCCGTACCTGCTTGGAGTCGCGGCTGGCGCGGGTCTCGGCGCAACACTGGCGATCGTGACTGATTTGCGCGCGTTCGGTATCCCTCTTGCAGCGTTCGTCGGCGCGGTCGTCGCGGTCGCCATGACGTACGTCCTGGGAAGTCGGTTCGGTGGACGATCTTCCGCGTCGCTGATCCTCGCCGGCGTGGCAGTCGCGGCGTTTTTTACGGCGATGCAGACCTACGTCCAGCAGCGGCATGCCGACACGCTGCAGGAGGTCTACGGCTGGTTGCTCGGGCGGTTGTTGACCGCCGGCTGGAACGATGTCCGGACTGTCCTCCCGTACGTCGCGGTCGCGTCGGCGGTGTTGCTCGCGCACCGACGCCTGCTCGATGTGCTCACCGTCGGCTCGGACGAAGCGCGCGCGCTCGGCGTGCCCGCCGGACGGGTCCGGCTTGCCGTCGTCGTCGCCGCCACGCTCGGAACGGCTGCGGCCGTGTCGGTATCCGGGCTCATCGGCTTCGTCGGAATAGTTGTGCCGCACACCGTGCGATTGCTCGCGGGCTCCTCGTACCGGATCATCTTGCCGCTCTCACTCGTCGTGGGCGCGGCGGGCCTCATCATCGCCGACGTGGTCGCGCGCACTGCAGTCGCTCCCGGCGAGCTGCCGATTGGGGTCGTGACCGCGTTCGTCGGGGCACCGTTCTTCCTCGTCGTGTTGCGACGCTGGGGCGCACGATGACCGACATCGCGCTTGCCAACGTCTCGGTGACACTGCTCGGTGCGCGGGTTGTCGACGGAGTGTCGGCTCAGGTGCCGACGGGCTCGTGGATGTCGTTGATCGGCCCGAACGGCGCGGGAAAAACGACACTGCTGCGGGCGGTCGCCGGCGGCGTGGCGCACGAAGGCCGCATCGAGTTCGACGGCACGGAACTGCGCAATACGGGCACCCGCGAACGTGCACGCGCGATCGCGCTCGTGCCCCAGCAGCCCGAGCGACCCGAGGGCACGCGCGTGCTGGACTACGTGCTGCTCGGCCGCAGTCCCTACATCCCCTACCTCGGCATGGAACGGCCCGACGACCTCGCAATCGCGCACGCCCAGCTCGATCGCCTCGAACTGTCCTCACTCGCACGGCGTTCGGTGACGACGTTGTCGGGTGGAGAATTCCAGCGTGCGGTCCTGGCACGGGCATTGGCGCAGCAGGCACCGGTGTTGTTGCTCGACGAGCCGACCAGTTCACTCGATCTGGGGCACGCGCAGCATGTTCTCGAACTCGTCGACGAGCTGCGTGCAGAACGCGGCTTGACCGTCATCAGCGCGCTGCACGACCTGACGCTTGCCGGGCAGTTCTCCGACGAACTCGTCCTTCTCGTCGACGGTCGTGTTGTCGCGCGCGGCGCGACGGACGCTGTGCTCACCGCACCGCTCATCGCGACCCACTATCAGGCGAACGTGCGCGTCGTCACCGACGACGTAGCCGGCACGGTGCTCGTCCCGGTGCGTTCCGATGCGCGAACGCCACCGCACGAAACCGCGGTGTGACCATGAACGCGTCAAAACATCAGCCGTCCCACCCGTCGCGCGGCGTGGGAGACCCGCGGGCCGCGATCGGACTCTTGACGCGAGTTCCCGTCGGTTCGCATGCGGCCGCCGACCCCGGGGGCAGCGCCGCGTGGTTTCCGGCCGTCGGCCTGTTCGTTGCCGGTGCGGGCATTCTCGCCTACGCCGTCTCCGTGCCGTGGTTCGGCACGTCCGTCGCAGCGATTCTCGCGGTCGCGACGACCGTGATGGTCACGGGGGCCTTTCACGAGGACGGCCTGGCTGACTTCGCCGACGGTGTCTGGGGAGGCGACACCCCGGCCCGTCGCCTCGAGATCATGCGCGACAGCCGGCTCGGCACCTACGGCACCGTGGCGCTCGTCGGGGAGCTGGCGCTGCGCGTCGCCTTGTTGTCCGCGCTCGACACCGGTGGGTTCGTGCAGGCGCTCGTCGTCGCCGAGACTGCCGGCCGTCTTGCGCCGCTCGTGGTCGCGCGTGTCGCGCCGCCGGCGCGCGGTGACGGCCAAGGGGCGACCCTGCGTCCGCCGTCGGCCGCCGGGTGGACGCTCGCCGTCGGAACCGCGCTCGTCGTCGGTGCTGCAGCCGTCGGTGTTGCAGCTCTCGGCGTTGTTGCAGCGACGGTCGTCATCGCCGGTGGCGTCGGTTGGCTCGCCCGAGCGCGGCTGGGGGGACGCACCGGCGATGTGCTCGGTGCCGCGGTCGCGGTTTCACGTCTGGCGGCGCTGGCCGCGGTCGTTGCCTGGGAACGGATCGGCGCATGACGTCACGCCTCGTGCTGGTGGTTGGCGGACAGAAGTCCGGCAAGAGCACGTACGCGATCCGGCGCGCGCAACGCAACGGCGGGCCCGTCGTGGTGATCACGCCGGCGGCCGTACGCGATGAGGAATTCGCCGCCCGCGTCGCCCGGCATCGGGCGGATCGCCCCGCTGGGTGGCAGACCCGTGAATCGTTTGCCGTCGGCGAAGAACTCGCCGACGCACCGGTCGGTGCGACCGTGATCGTCGACGCGCTCGACACGTGGCTGGCCGAACTGCTGCTGACGCTTGGCGTCGACCTCGACGCAGACGGTCCGAGCGCTGTCGAACGTGTTGCGGTCGAGGACGCACTCGGGCGTGAGGTCGCCGCGATCGTCGACGCCGCACGCGCACGGCGTGGAGAGACCATCGTCATCGCCGGGCAACCGGGACTCGGCGTGCATGCGTCCAGCGCCGGTGCACGCACCTACGTCGACCTGCATGGCGTCGTGGCGCAGGTCCTGTCCCGGCACGCCGACGAAGCGCTGTTGATCGTCGCCGGCCGCCCGCTGCCCCTGCCCGCACCGGTTGCTCCTGCTGAGCGACAAGCGGTGGACACGTCGACAGCGACGCCGCCGCGAACGCGATGGAAGGCTGGCGCCCTGCCGGACATCAGCCCGATCGACTCCGCCGTATTGGCCGCGGCACGGCAGCACCAGGCGGGGCTCGCCAAACCGCCGTCAAGCCTCGGGATGCTCGAAGATCTCGCCGCGCAGCTCGCCGCGATCTCCGGGCGGGTGCCGACGTCGGCGCCGCTGCAGCCCGCGGTCGTCGTCGCCGCCGGCGATCACGGTGTGCATACGCAGGGTGTATCCGACTGGCCGCAGTCGGTGACCACGGCGATGTTCCGCACGGTCGCCAACGGCGGCGCGGCGATCAACGCCATCGCTCGCACGGTCGGCGCCGACATCATCCTTGTCGACGCCGGCATGCGCGGTGCAGCGTCCGGGTGCAGCGCGGTCGACGTCGATACGTTCGTCGCGCTGACACACGTCCGTCCCGAGTGCGCCGTCGTCGATGCTCGCCGTGGTCCGGGGACGCATGATCTGCGGCGGCAGCCCGCCATGACGGGGGAGCAGTGCTCCGAGGCCGTCGACGCGGGCGTGCGCGTCGTGACACGGCTCGTCGACGACGGTGTCGATCTCGTCGCCCTCGGCGATCTGGGCATCGGCAACACGACCGCGTCATCGGCCCTGATTGCGAGCGCCACCGGTCGCGCGCCAGCGGAGGTGACGGGGCCGGGGGCCAATCGGGACGCCTCGCGGGTTGCCCACAAGGTCGAGGTCATCGGCGACGCGCTGCATCGGCATGGCGACGCCGCCGATCCGTGGGCACGTCTCGCGTCGCTCGGCGGATTCGAGCACGCGATGCTCGTCGGGGTCATGATCGGTGCCGCGTCCAGACGGGTTCCGGTCGTGCTCGATGGCGTCATCTCGGCCGCGGCGGCACTCATCGCCGTCGACATCGTCCCGGCGCTCGCCGGATACCTCATCGCGAGCCATCAGTCGGCCGAACCTGGCGCCGCAGTCGCGCTCGAGGCGCTCGGCCTGCGACCACTGCTCGACCTCGGACTGCGGCTGGGCGAAGGCACCGGGGCACTGCTCGCCGTGCCGCTGGTGCAAGCGGCGGCACGCGTGACCACGGACATGAGCACACTCGACGAGGTGCTGCGTCGGCCTACGGGGTGATGTCATGGCCGAAGAACGCATGCTCGCCCAGCTGGGACGGTGCGAGCGTGTCCTCGACGTCGTCGGCACGCGAACGCCGGCCGTTACGTTGCGGCCGGACGGACCGGACCGTCCGTCGCGGCGACGGAAATGAGATCGGGTCGGGGAACGCCAGTGTCCCCGGCCGACCCAACAGGTAGCCCTGGGCACCGAGCACGCCGAGTTCCCGCCACGCCGCCAGGTCTTCGGCGACCTCGATACCTTCGGCGATGAGTGCAACGTTCGACGACCGCGCATAGCGCAGCAGCCGCCGCGTCAACGACCACCGCATCGGATCGCCGCGCGTGTCATTCGTCAGTGCGCCGTCGAGTTTGATCACGTCCGGGGCAAGCCGCCCGATGTGTCTCAGGCTCGTCATGCTGGCACCGACGTTGTCGATGGCGAACCGCGCTCCTGCCTGCCGGAGCCGGTCGATGGCGCTTCGCAATGCGGTGTAGTCGGTGACCGGCTCGAGCTCGGTGAGTTCGAGCATCACGGTCCGCGGCGTGCTCGCAACGATGTCGAGCAACAACGGTTCGACGAACGTCGCCGCGGACGCGTTGACACTTACGGCGACGTGCGACGAGAGCGACCGGCAGGCGTCGATGGCCTTGCGGACCGCGGCGAGTTCGAGGTCGGTGCCCAGACCCAGGTCGGCCGCGCGTGCGAACCAGATGGCCGGCGAGACGGGCGGCTCGCTGTCGAACCGTGTGAGTGCCTCGGCCGCGAGCAGCCGACCGTCGTCGAGCGCATAGATGGGCTGGAACACGGGATAGAAGTCGGCGGTGGCGACCATTCGCCGAACGCGGTCGTCGGTGACGACGCCGTGATCGTCAGTCGGTGTCGACGAGAACTCCAGCTCAGACTCCCACCATGCCGCCACGTCCTGCTGGTGGCGGTGCTCCATCGCGGTGATGCTGCCACCGGTCAGCCATGCGACGATGAAGAGGACGGGTATCGCGGCGAACAGCGGAGCGACGGCCGCCAGCGAGGCCATCGTTGCTCCGTCGAGTGCGGCGTCGCCGATGATGATCGCCGAGGCGGCGATGGCCACCAGAACCGACGCGCGCGTGCCGAGCCGAATCGCCGCGAGCGTCACCGGCAGCACGAGCAGAAAAGATCCGGTGGTCGCTGCCAGGTTGAATTGGATGATGCCGACGGCGATCGCGGCGCAGAACACCAAGACGCAGGTCCACGCCTGCCAGCGTGCGAGGCCGAGAAGGCGCGCGGTTCGCGTGCTCTGCGGATTGGCCGCGCTTCTCGCCATGTCGCTCCGCTGATTCCCGGGGTCCCGCAGTTCGAACCTAGCGCACTGCCGATCGGCCGTGCGGTCGCGGTCAGGTGCGCGGCAGGTAGCCGCGCTGAAGTGCCGTCATAACGGCACCGACGCTCGTGTGCGCCTGCAACTTCGCGCGCACGGACCGCATGTGGTTCTTGACCGTATTGTCCGCAAGGCCGAGTGCGATGGCGATCTCGCGGGTCCGCAAGCCCAGTGCGACATGCCGCAGAACGTCGAGTTCGCGTGTCGTCAGCGGCCCAGTGTCGGGTGGGTCGTCCGACGCGTAGGTGAGAGCGATTGCGCTCACGAGCGTGTCGGCGACCTCGGCGGTCGCTGCGAGCTCGCCGCGCAGCACCCTCCTGCAGACGGCAGTGAGGCTGTCGGCGGGCCCGTCGGTGCGTGCATACCCCGCGGCCCCGGCGCGGATCACCGCCGCGGCTTCGGTTGCGTCGGGAAGCGTCGTCATCGCCACGACCCGGGGAGCGACGGTCCGCGCAACCAGCTGCTCGATGGTCGGCCACACCGGTGTGCCGCCGAGCACGGTTGAGGTGAGCACGAGTTGCGGGCTGTGGGATCGGACCCGAGCGATAAGCGTGCGGATTTCGGCGGCTTCCCCCACGATGGTGAAATCATCCGGATCCAGGAGCGCGGCAACACTGCGCCGAACGATCGGATCGTCGTCGGCGAGAACAACCGTGGCCGGTGGGGTCACGCGCGGGCGGCACCGCGGTCGTCGTGCGTCGATCGGTGCATGGTCGTTCCCGGGGCGTGGGTTAGCGTGGCGCCCGGAGCTCCGCGAGGGGCCCCGTCCGCAGGGACAAGCATAGGTGCGCGACGCGAGGGTGGCCGGTATGGACGAGTTCACCGCGACGTCGGCGGATTCGCCACCGCGGGCGATTCATGCCTGGTTGGAGGCCTTCCGCGAGGAGCTCGACGCGTCGCGTTGGTCGATCGCGTTGCTTGAGGGTGAGGTCTGGAATGTCCGCTCCGATCACCCGTCTCTGCACGATGGCATCGTGTCCCAGTTGCTCAACGATGGTCGGCTGCACGCGTCGCAACGTGCGACCCTGGTTGATGTCGGTGAGGCAGGTGATGCCGGTGCGCGCCTGCGTACCGCAGGTGTCGATCATGTGTTGATCGTCCCCGGCGGCCCCCGGGCCCGGATCGTACTTGTCGCTCCTGACGTCGAACGGGCGCGGAAGTTCATCTCGAGCACGCGCGGACTGGGCACCACATTCGATCTTGCCGAGGCAATCCGTGCCGAGCAGCTCGCGCACGATCTCGTGGCGCTGTCACGCTGGTGGCCCGACGATGGCTCGCCACCCGCTACATCGACGCTCGAGGGAACGATGCTCGCGGGCCGGATCGCTGCCGCGGCCGACACGGCGCGTGGTTCGGCGCAGGAGTCTCGGCGTACGTCGCTGCTGCGGGAACGCGCGCGCATCGCCTCGGTGATCCATGAGGGGATCACGCAGGTGTTGACCAACGTCGCCGTGCAGCTCGAGGTGGTGCGTCTCGTCTCCGATGACGTCGACCGTCTGCGCGAGATGGTCGAAGGTGCCCGGCACGCGGTCCTGGAGGCACTCGAGTCATTGCGCATGGTCATCTTCGACCTCACGCCACCCGAGGAGGACTGGACGGACCTCGTCGCCGGGCTGCGCGGATTCGTGGCCGACTTCGGTGCGCAGTGGGGGGTGCACGCGGACGTCGACGTCCAGGGGCAGCCGCGTGACGTGGACGCCGACGTGGTGTCGATGGGGTTCGCATTCGTGCAGGAGGCGCTGACCAACGTGCGGCGCCACGCGCAGGTCGACCATGCGCGCGTCATCGTGTCGTTCCGCGCCGATGACCTCGAGATCACGGTCATCGATCAGGGTGTGGGCGTCGATGACGCCGCGGAGCCGACCGAGCCCGACGACTTGCGGTCACACCAGGGGCTGAAGATTGTTGAGTCGCGGGTACGCCTGCTCGACGGCACGTTCACGCTCGACTCGACGCCCGGTGAAGGCACCACCGTCCGGGTACGGGTGCCGGCATGACCCCGGAACCCACGCGTCCCGCGGTGCGCGTGCTGCTCGTTGACGACCACGAGGTCGTGCGCCAGGGTTTACGTCTGCTGCTGGAGACCGCACTGGGCTTGACCGTCGACGAAGCCGGCAGCGGCCCGCAGGCGCTGGCACAGGCCCGCGAACATCGGCCCGATGTCGTGCTGCTCGATGCGCGCATGCCCGAACACGATGGGATCTGGACGTTGCGCGCGCTTCGTGACGCGCACCCCGACCTGCCCGTGATCATGCTGTCGACCTACGACTCCAGCGAATATGTGGAGGGCGCGATCACGCACGGCGCGGCCGGCTATCTGCTCAAGGATGCCAGCAGCGACCAACTTCTCGAAGCGATCCGCACCGCGACCACGGATTCGGGTCTCTATCTGCATCCGCAGGTGGCGCAGCGGCTGCTCGGACGCCACGCCGACGTAGTTTCGCAGCCCGATCTGTCCCTGCGCGAGCAGGAAGTGCTCACCGCACTGGTGGCCGGTCACTCGACCGACGACATCGGCACGCGGCTGCACCTGGCACCCACGACGGTAAAGACTCACCTGACGTCGATCTTTCGCAAGCTCGGCGTCGCCAACCGGACGCAGGCGGTCGCCAAGGCGTTGCGCGAAGGGCTCGTCGACGACGACTGACGTCCGATGTGCATCGTAGGAATGCGACGAAAGTTAGTCATTTCGTGCTACGACGAAGGTCGTGTTCTTCCGCGACGTGCGCCGGATTCCACGGTCGCGTGAACAACTTACGATGATTCACCATGGACGAGACCGTCGATATCCGCGTCGTGGTCGCCGATGCCGTTCCGGCAGCGCGCGACTCCCTTCGTCGTATCATCGAAGCGACCTGGGGCTGGCAGGTCGTCGGCACGGCAACGGACGCCTTCGAAGCGGTGCGTATGTGCCGCTCCGAACAGGCCGACCTTCTGCTGTTCGACGCCTCGACGCCCGGCATGGCGGTCGGTGACGTTCGCGCCGTGCTCAACGACGCCGGCACGCTCGTGATCGAGATGATTGAGCGACCGCAGGCGCACGCGCGTGCGGCAGGTGCCGGTCTCGCTGCGCTCAAGTCGCTTCCCGCGGATGCGTTGCACGCGTCGATTCTCGAGCATCTTCGTGCCCACTGGGGGTCGCGGGCACAACGCGCCAAGGCGAGCTCGTGAAGCGTCAACGCGGCCTTCTCGACGCGTTCCTCGGTGTTGCCTACGAGGACGCGGGGTCTGCTGACGAGGCGGACTCGCCGGCCGATACCCCCACCCCGACCAACGCGGCCGAATCCGGCGCGCAGATCGACGGCGCTGATCCGGCGCCGACCGAACCGATCGAACCACCGCCGCCACCAGCGAGCGCCGCGACGCAACCTTCGGGCACGGCCCGCACACCTCACGAGCAGCACGGGGACGAAGGCACGTCGAGCGCGACCGGCGTGAACGTGCCGCGGATCGGCATGTTCGGGGGACTCCTCGGCTATGTCGACGACACGGACGATGCCGACGACACGGTGGCGGCCGGTGACGAGCCGCCCGCAGCATCTGATGACACCGATCCGGACTGGCTCGACCAGCAACTCGCGTCCGTGGAGGCCGAGCATCGTCGGCGAGCGTTGCGCCAACTTGCTGGTGCGGCCCTCGACGCACGAGCCGCCGCGGTCGTCTCGCGTGCCCTCGTCGACCCGGACCGTTCCGTGCGGATGCTCGCGCTCGAAGCGCTCGAGCGTGTGCCCGATCGGATCGACGCGCAGCGGTTGCGCGACGCGGTCACCGACGATGATCCGTCGATCAGCATTCGTGCGCTGGCCATTACGGGCAATCGGTCAATGGACGACGCGCTAGGCATCGTAACGCACGGGATCGCGGCGACCACGGACACGGCGGTCATCGATTCGGGTGTGGCGGCGATCGCGGCGCAGGTCCGTTCGCGTGGGCTCGACGACGCGGGTATCGATCTCGTGCTCGCCACGCTGGGCTCCTGCGCGGTCGCGCCGTCAGCCTCGGTGCTCGCCGAACTGGCACGTGCCCTGCCCGTCGGGGCGGTTGAGGGGCGTACGAGCGCTGCCGACGACCGGGTTCGACGAGGAGCTGAGGCCCTGGCGGTCATGACGCCTCACGCGGGCCCGCGAGCGGTCGAGGAGCTGTTCCCGTCACCGGCACCCCCGCGAATGGCCGCACCGGCTCCGGCAGCCCAACGGGCGCCGTCCGGATCGGTGACGCTGCCACCGCCGCCCGCGCCAACGGGAGGCGTGAGCTCGCCCGAGGCAGTGTTCCCACCGCCGGCACCCGACGGCGGCAGCGCGGCAGGGGCACCCATCTCCGACGTGGGACGACCGGCAGACCCGTCACCGAAAGACGGGCGCGCCGTTCGGGAAGCAGCCGCAGACACGACCGCCGAGTCGGCCCGTGACGCGCCATCGGACGCGACGGCTGATGATGCGCAATCGGCAGATGCCCCGACGGCAGATGCTTCACCGGCTGACGCGCGCGCCGAGGACTCCGAACGGTCCGGCCCGCCAGCCGACCACGTCGCGTCGTCGATCCCGCTGCGCAAGGTGGGCATCATCGGCGGCTTGCTCGGCCTCCTCGAGGACGAAGCCGACGAGGAGGCGCCGACACCGTTCCGCGCACCGCCTGCACCTGTCGTTGGGATGGAGGACGGCCCGTCGCCTGCGGATCTCGACAGCGAACGGTCGGGAGATGGTGACGATGACGGCGCACCGGACATCGGTCCGGCGCCCTCGCGTACGACGGTGCATCCGCTCGCTGCGCGGACTGCGGCCAACACGGCCGCAGCCGTACGCAGCGTGGCGACCGCAGCCGCCGGACAGCCGGCTGGCACACTCACGACCCCCGCACCCGGCAACATGCCGCCACCTCCCGTCGCCGCTGCCGCAACGCTTCCGCCACCCCCGGCCGCCGCCCCATCCGTGCTGCCGCCCCCGCCGGGTGCAGCGCCCGCCGCGCCAGCCCCCGCACCGGTTGCGGGACCGGTTGGCCCGCCGCCGGCGTCGCCCGATGTGCTCGAGGCACTGCGGGAGGATCTCGGGTCCTTCGACGTCGGCCGGCGTCGGCGCGCACTTCGTGCGCTGCTCGGCCAGCAACTCGATGCGGCGACGGCAACGGTCGTCAGCGACGGGCTGCTCGATCCGGACGTCGAGATTCGTCTGCTCACGATCGAGGTCCTCGAACGTGCGCCGCACCTTGTCGACCTCGACGTGCTCCAGCAGGTCACGCTCGATCGCGACCCGATCGTTCGCACGCGCGGCATCGAACTCGCGGGTCGCAGTGGCGACGCGCGCGTCGTCGAGCGGTTCGTCCCTCACCTGCTCGAAGAGGACGACGAGGACGTCCTGCTTGCGGGACTGTCGGCGTTCGCGTCGTTGGCACGTGCGACCGACCTCGCTGAGAGCCACCTCGACGAGCTGTGTGTGCTCGCGGGCAGCGTCGCGGAGCGCATCCGTCCTGCCGCTCGACGGTCTCTGCGCGCGTTCGCCCGCACGCTGCCGCTCGGCGACGTCGTGCATCGACTGGGCTCAGAGGACGACCGGATCCGTGCCGGAGCGGCAGCGCTGGCCTACGAGGCCGACGACGATGCGGCGACGCGCGCCGTCGCCCGGCTCGTTTCAGACACCGACCCGCGCGTTCAACGGTGGGCCAGCGCCGCCGTTGCGCGGACACGCGGTCGGCCGGAACCCGAACTGGGTCCGGCCGTCGAACTCGCCGACGAACCCGACGTCGCCGAGCAGGCACCCTCGCGCCGGAAGTTCGACCGTCGCGAGAGCGCGGTTCTGCCCGGGCTCGTCGAGGCGCTCGGCGATCCGAAGCCCGAGATCCGCGAACAGTCCCGGAAGACCCTGCAGCGGCTTCGTCGCGAGGAAGTGGAGCGCTGGATCACGGCGCAGGCAGAAACGGCCGACGCCGCGACGCTCACCCGCCTCATCGCGGCCACCGATGCGCTCGACCTCGATACCGCCGCGCAGCCAATCGCTGTTGCAGCGCTGCGAGTTCTCGACGAGCAGTCGCCGGCCGCGCTGCTCGACGCCATCCATGCGTACCGGCACATCCACGATGTGCTCAACCGATGGTCAGCGTCGCCGAGCCCACGCGACCGCATGGCGGGCATGCGGCTGGCCGTGCTCACCAGCAACGCCACGAGCACCCCGCTGCTCGACGGCCTGCGTGACCCGAACGCCAACGTGCGCGTCGTCGCCGCCGAACTCGCCGGCCGTGTCGGGGTCACCGACCGTGTCGGCGCCGAACTTGCCGAACGGGTTCGCGTCGACGGTTCGCCGCGCGTCAAGGTCGCGGCACTCGCCGCACTCGATCACGCCCCCCAGGTGCACCAGATCGCGGCCGCACAACACGGGCTTGCAGACGCCGACCGCACGGTCCGGCTGGCGGTTCTCGACCTGCTCGGGCATGCCAGTGACGAACGGGACTTCGAGCTGCTCGCCCGGGCCCTGCGCGACGATGACCGGGAGATCTCGCAGCGGGCAGCGGTGCTGTTGGCGCGCCACCACGCAGGCGAGGCGCTCGCACTGCTGTGGAGTCAGATCCGCGACAACACGGGCGGGATCCGCCATGTCATCATCGACGTGCTCCGCGAGGTCGACGCCGCGTCGCTTCGGCGGTTGGCCACACAAGCGCTCGAGAGTGAAGAGCCCGCGGCCAGAATCGCGGCGATCGCCACCCTGTCGCATCTCGAGGGAGACGACGAGTTCCCGCGGCTCGCCGCCGCACTCGAAGATCCCGATTCGCGGGTGCGAATCGAAGCGCTCCACGCGCTCGAGTCGTACGCGGGCATGTATGCGATCGAGCGGTTCCTCGCCAAGCTCAAGGACCCGTCGGAAGACGTCCGCGCTGTCGCGGTGACCGTCATCGGCGCAATGGATGACGACACCGCCTGGCCGCACCTCGTCGCCGCATTCGACGATCCCTCCGAGTCGGTCCGACGCGCGCTCGTCGCCACGTTGCGTTCGTGCCGGTCGCCGGTGCTCATCGATCTGCTGGTGCGCGAGCTCGCACGGCCGCTCCACCGAGAGGTCGCCGCCCATCTGCTCGCTCGGATGGGCGACACCGCCACCGACCGGTTGTTCGACCGTTTGGAGGCGGCAGACGACGAGTTGCGCCAGGTCATCGTCGACGAGCTGCGCGCCGCTGGCCATGCGGCCCGCCTGCGCGACGATCTGGCCAGCCCCGTTGCCTCGATTCGGCGTCGTGCTGTCGCCGTGCTGCGGCATATCGGTGACAGCGAGACGCTCGAGGACGTCGCCGAATGCCTCCACGACCCGGATCCCGACGTCCGCGTGCTCGCCGCAGAGATGCTGGGTGACTTCCCGGATCCGCGGGCGATCGAGGCGCTGCGTGACGCGTTCGGCGCCGATCCGGACATGAACGTCGTCGCAGCGATCGAACGCTCGTACCGAAAGCTGGTCGGCGATGAGTAGGCAGCGGCGATCAGGCGAGCGGCTGCAGGTGCTGCTGACGACCGAGGGCACCTACCCACACACCCTCGGTGGGGTGTCGACGTGGTGTCACACGCTCATCGAGGAGATGCCCGAGGTCGACTTCACGATCTTTGCGCACATGATGAACCCGTTCGTCCCGGAGTCCTACGACCGGCCGAGCAACACCGATCTGGTGCCGGTCCCGATCTGGGGTGTCGAGGAACCTGCGGAGTACAACCCGAAGATGTCGCCCCGTCGGGTGCTGATGCTGTCGTCGATGATGGACGAGGCGACGGCGAAGCGCCTCTTCTGCCCGCTTCTGACCGAATTCCTCGATCACGTGCTCGCTCCGGAGCTTGAAGACCCGGCCCGTTTCGGTTCGGTGCTGTACGCGATGCACCGCTATTTCCGCAACCACGACTACCGCGCGACGTTCCGCACGCGGGCGGTGTGGGAGACGTTCCGGGAGTGCGTGCTGCGCTCCTACGGGCTCGACCCGCACGCCGAGAGTTGGGAGGACGTCGATCCCGAGGCGGAACCGTCGCCGCAGGAGATCATGCAGCGCATCGGTGAATTGCGCCATGGGAAGAATGCCGAGGAGATCGACGCTGTCAGCGACCAGTTGGTGCCGCGCATCTTCGAGGCGACCGAGGCGATGCGGCTCGTCTACCGCTTGCTGACGCCGCTGAACTACGAGATTCCCGACGCCGACGTGGTGCACGCGACCGCGGCGGCGTTCTGCGGCATCCCGGGCATCATCCGCAAGATCGAATCGGGCACGCCGTTCCTCGTCACCGAGCACGGCGTGTACATGCGTGAGCAGATGCTATTCCTCGGACGCATCGGGTTCCCGTACCACCTGCGCCGGTTCTTCATCCAGTTCGTAACGTCGGTGTCGCGCGCGGTCTACCACTACGCGGACCAGGTCAGCCCGGTGTGCCACTACAACGCGCGCTGGGAGACCCACAACGGGGTGACCGACGAACAACTCGAGGTCATCTACAACGGCGTCGACCCCGAGCGCTTCCGACCGCGCGTCGTCGATCGTCCGGCTGAGCCGACCGTTGTCCTCATCTCACGTGTGGACCACCTCAAGGATCTCGAGACGGCGCTCAAGGTTGCCGTCAAGGTGCGCGAGCACATTCCGAACGTGAAATTCCGCCACTTCGGACCGAGCCCCGACAAGCAGTATTTGGCCAAGTGCCGTGCGCTGTGGAAGGAGCTGGATCTCGAGCGCACATTCGAGTGGATGGGCTCGACGCGCGATGCGCCGGGTGCGTACAACCAGGGCGACGTGACCCTGTTGACGTCGATCTCCGAAGCCTTTCCGTACACCGTCATCGAAGCGATGATGTGTGGCAAGCCGGTCGTGTCGACCAATGTCGGCGGTGTGCCAGAGGCGGTCGCCGACCTCGGACACACGGCGCGGATCCGCGATGTCGACGCGCTCGCCGCCGGAATCGTCGATCTGCTGGAACTGGCTCCCGATGCCAAGGCGGCGCTCGACGCAGCCTGTCGCGAACGCACGCTCGAGCTGTTCACGATCAACGAGGCGATCAACGCGTACCGCACGAGCTACCGCGACCTCGCCGCCGGGGTGCGGCGCCACGAGGTCGTCGAGCGTCCGCGTCTGGTTCCTGTTCCGGATCTCCCTGCGGCGCCACAGCCGGCCTGGCCAGCGCCGACACGCGAACCGGCGTTCGCACCGCCAGCCGCGTTCGCACCGCCGGCCGCGTTCGCGCCGCCGGCCGCGTTCGCACCGCCGGCCGCGTTCGCCCCGCCGGCCGCGTTCGCTCCGCCTGCGGCGTTCGCGCCGCCTGCTCCCGCCGAACACGAAGTCGTCGCGGTCGCGGCCGCGACGCCCGACGAGCACCGCCAACTGCTCGCCTCGCCGCGGGCGGCCGTCCGACGCGGTGCTGTCGCACACATCGGCGACATGTTCGACCTGGATGAGTCGATCGACCTGCTGGTTCGCGTGCTGCAGTCCGACCCCGATGCTGGCGTGCGTTCGGCGGCGGGCGCAGCGCTCAGCGGTCTCCTCGGTGAGAACGAGGAGGTCGGCTGATGGCCAGTACCGACGTCCTGCCGTCCGTCGACGAACTCGCGACGCAGATCACCGAGCACCTGGGCTGGATGCAAGGCCCGGGCGAGGTCGCGGCGACCCTCGAGTCGTTCGGGTTCACCGACGACGAGGCGCGGGACCACTACGGGTTTGCCGACGTGTTCGCGCTCGCCGACGCCGTGTTCGCCGTCCAGCAGACCGACGAGCGCCTGCTCGGCATGGCGGTCATCGAGGAGGACCGACGGCTCGCCGAGGAGGAAGAGCGGTACAAGCCGGAGACGATGTCGACGTTGCGGATGATCATCCGCGGTTCCGCGTACGGCATGCCGATGGGCCTGATGGTCTTCGCATCGGTGATCCTGCTGTATTCGCTGTGGTCGTACTACTACTTCACGCCTGCACAGGCGACCGCCATCGGTCTCGGTACGGCGATGAGCTACTTCATCGCCGGTGGGTTCACCCAGGCGATCGGTCGGCGTGGGCTGATGTATCTGCGCCAGGGCATGTATCTGATGACCCTGAAGGTGTCATGGTTCTTTGTGTTCACCGGGATTCTCACCACTGCGGCGGTCGCCCTGACCCTCGTTCTGGTGTTCAACGTCTTCGCGGTGATCTCGACCTACGAAGCCAACCTGGCGGTGCTGTACTTCGTGACGCTGTCGGTGCTGTGGTTGTGCCTCGCGGTGCTCTACATGCTCGATCAGGAGATCATGTTCACCGTCGCGGTGGCGATCGGCATCTTTCTCGTCTACGTCATGCGCGAGTACGTCGGTACCGAAATGGTGCTCGCCCATCAGGTCGGACTGCTCACCAGCGCACTGTTCTCGATGCTGACCTCGGCCCAGTACCTGCTGCGCCGCCACTTCAAGACCCGCGATCCCAACATGCGCATGGCCAGCCGGCTGCCCCGGCCGGTGATGCTGCTGTCGAGTGTCCGTACGTTCGTCCTGTACGGCTCGCTGTATTTCACGCTGTTGTTCGCCGATCGGCTGCTGGCCTGGACCGGACGGATGGATTTCCGCCAGACGTTCATCTGGTTCCGCGCCGACTACGAGGCCGGATTGAACTGGGCATTGATCGGGATGATGCCCGCCTTCACCATGCTCGAGATGGTGCTGCAGAAGTTCGGATCGCGGATCAAGCCAAGCCAACTCGAGTTCGCGCTGCATGATCGGCGGGCGTTCGCGACCCGCTTTCTGCGGTTCTACGTCCGGCAGGTGTTCTGGTTCTTCCTGTTCGGCTCGCTCGGTGTGCTCGGTGCCTACCACGGAATGCAGGCGCTGATCCCGCGGATTCCGGAATTGCAGATCATGGCCGGCGACGTCCCCCGGTTCACGTTCTTCGTCGGCGTCGTCGGTTACATCGCCATCGGCTTCTCACTGCTCAACCTGTCAGTGTTCTTCTGGCTGTCGCGACCGCGACTGGCGATGCTGTCGCTGCTGCCGGCCATGGGCACCAACCTCGTCATCGGTTACCTGCTCAGCCGGGTGTTCTCGTACCATCTGGCGGTCATCGGACTCGCCGCAGGCGGGATCGTGTTCGCCTTCGTGTCGACCATCCTGTGTATGCGGGTCATCTCGAACTTGGACTACTACAACTACTCCGCGTTCTGACGTCGTGGGCCGGACCCGCCGATGATCCAGGATTTCCTGCAACTCCCCGTCGTCATCCTCGTCCGGGTGCTCCTCGGCATGGTGCTGGCGTTCGTCGTGCTGCCCAACATCGTGCTGCCTCGGCCGCCGTCGGCGCGCACCTCGCTCGACGCCACGGTGGTGCGCAGTGTCCGCTGGACCGGGATCATCCTGGCCGTCTCGCACGTGCTGCTCGTGGTGCGCCTCTTCCATGTCCTGCCGATCCTGCTGTTGTGCGCCTACGGGTGGCTGCGCAAGCAGGACCGCCTGCCGTCACGGAAGCGGGTCGCCACCGACGGTGTGGTCACGACCGACGCCGTGCTCGCCGGTGACGTCTCCGAATTCGACGAGATGCCCGAGCGGTCGCATTCGGCCGTGCAGCGTGCCTGGCTGCAGTTCACCGACATGTTCAGCGTGTTCGAACGGGTCGGCTTTCGCATGTTCGTCGACTGGATCGTCGGGGTGTGGCGCCGGTTGCTCGGTCTCGTGCGCAGTGTCTTCACGCGCCAATCCGCCCTGCTCGCCGTACTTGTCGCCCCGATCGTCGGGATCCTGTCGGCGTCGCTGGTCGAACGCGGCCGGCTGGCGTTCCGGTTCGAGACGCTCAGCCCACCCGAGGCCTACGTCTACCTCACCTGGGCGAAATCGTTCGCGAACAACAGCGCGTTCCCCGACGGGATCTACCCGCAGGGACTGCCCGGCTTCATCGCGTTCCTCGGCAAGCTGACGCCGGGCATCGACCTCTACGAGATCACGCGCTACACCGGCGCGCTCATCGGCATGCTCCTCGTCTTCGGCATCTTCTACGCGGTGTTGCGGTTGACCGCCAACGTCGGCGCCGCACTCTTCGCCGCCGGCGCGTTCGGGATCTTCGGCACGGTCCAGCAATGGCACTCCCCGTGGATCCGCCAGACCGGCCCGTTGCCCCAAGAGCTCGGCTTCGCCATCGCATTGCTCGCACTGCCGTCGGCGAT
The DNA here is from genome assembly GCA_040904785.1 of Nitriliruptoraceae bacterium. Taxonomy (GTDB): domain Bacteria; phylum Actinomycetota; class Nitriliruptoria; order Nitriliruptorales; family Nitriliruptoraceae; genus JBBDSV01. Next base: position 33,365 of record JBBDSV010000097.1, on the reverse strand, counting down.
CCTGGCAATCACCGAACGCGACCGCGACCACCTGCGCACGACGATGCTGGCCGCGCTGGGCATCGGCATCATCCACCCGGTGCCACTGGCCATGTTCATCGTGTTCGCCTTCGCCGGCGCGCTCGTGACCGCAGTGATCGACCGGGGAGGCTTCGACTACGCCTTCTTCGTGCTCGTATACGGGCTCATCGGCGGACTGATCGCCCATGTCTACGTGCCGATCGGGCTGCTGGTCGGTCTCGACATCTTCCAGGGCATGGACCACCCGTTCACGGTGCGCAGCTACGCCGGTGGCCGAACCGAGGCCTTGGTCGGTCTCATGGCGACCGAACGGCTCGGCCACAACCTGCTGACGTATGTCGCTATGGGATCGGTCGCCCTCGCGCTCCTCGTCGCCCTGGTGATGCGTGCGCGCTCGCGCACCCGGCACATCGGCGCGCAGCTCGCCGGACTCGCCGGTTTCGGGATCGTCGCGCTCGCGCTCTACGACGTGCGCCCGCTGCAGATCCCCCTCAATCTTCTCGGACCGATGGGCAACCTCGTCGGCATCGCGGTCGCGCTCGCGCTCGGTGCCGGGTTCGCGGCGGTCACCGCTGCCGCGTTCGCGGTACGCAATCCGTTGCAGCGGGCCGCGAGCGTCATCGTGCTCGCCGCCGTCGCTGTCGCCGGATTCGGTCGCACGTTCGACACCGGCCCGTTGCAGCGTGCGCCGAGCGAGTACGAGGCCATGGCCGCGGTGACGCGTGACGTGATGCGCAATCAGGATGCGTTCACCTTCACGATCGTCGGAACGCCGCAGCAGCGCCAGGCCGTCGCCGGCGTGGGCACGTTCATCGAACTGTGGGTGTTCGCCCGGGACGTCACCGTGCGCGACGCGCAGGACCCCGGGTTCGTCGTGCCCGACGTGTCGTCGCTGATGTTCGCGCGCGACCTGGGCCAGACACTGCCGATTCCCACGGCCGACGTCTACATCTTCGTCGAAAAGGACCCCTTCCCGGTTCCTGAACAGGCACCGGTCGGCCCCACCGAGGAGTATTACTACAACCGCGAGAAGCGCGGCCGCATCATGGCGACCGTGTACGCGTGGGCCGAGTACTACCGGCACTACCACACGGACATGACGGTCCATTTCGAAGACGACGACGTGGTCGTGTACCGGATCCGGCGCCGCCCGAACACCGTCGCGTCGGCCGCCGCCCCGCAGTTCAAGGACTACACCTGGGAACCCGGGGTGCTGTTCACCGGGGGCCCGGCCGAGCCGTCCGAGGTCGTGATCCCGTGGGAGAGCTGAGGGTGCGCCCAATACGAGCGCGCCATCGGTCCGCTGCGGCAGCGATGCGCTTGCGTGGCCGGACACTCATCGTGCTGCTACTCGCGGCGACACTCACCGTGGCGTGTGAACCGACCGGTGAACGGCGGCTCGTCAGCATCCGCGAGGGAGAATTGCAACCGGGATATCTCACAGGCGAGTTGCTCTACGCCGAAACGCGCGGCGTGCGCCAGTCAGCGCTGTTTATCCATGATCTGTGGGAGGCCACGCGCGAACGGTTGCCGCTTCCGCGCGGCTATGCGACGTCGCCGAACTGGTCGCCCGATGGGCAACGCATCGCATTCGCGTTCGGCACCGAGGACGGCCGATCGCACATCTGGGTCGTTGACCGCGACGGCGAGAACCTCACACGGATCACCGACGGCGAGGTCGTCGATGACTATCCGCGGTGGTCACCCGATGGCGATTCGTTGGTCTTCGCCTCGATTCGCGACGGCGACTACGACTGGCGCCTGTTCGTAGTGCCGGTCGACCGCGGACGCGAACCGCGGGTGGTCGGCAGCACCGACGGCCACAGTGTGTTTCCGGACTGGTCGAACGACGGCCGGTTCATCGTCTACAGCAACCGGGACGGGGATGCCTACGAGCTGCGCGTCCTCGACCTCGTCGCCGACGTCGACCGGGCGCTGACCGAGGGTGGTGAGGGAGGCCAACACCTGTACGCACAATTCTCGTCGGACGGCCGCGAGATTCTCTTCGCGACCGACCGGGACGACGACGTATGGCAGATTTGGACGCTTGACCTTGCTACAAATACGCAAGAACGCGTCATCGGCAGCGACTCCATGGACGAATATCCCACATACTCGCCGGACGACGAGTTCATCGCGTTCTCCACCGGCCACCTCGCGGTCTACCGCACCGACGGCGGCGCGTTCCCCGATGGCCAGCTGCGCTGGGCGGTCACGCAGAATCTCGCGTGGGCGCCCGACTGGCGGGCCGCCGAGTGACCTTCGACGCGTCGATCACCGATGTCACGGCGTTCCTGCGGGTCGCGCTGGGCATGACGCTGGCATTCGGGGTGCTGCCGATGGTTGTGCTGCCGTACCCGGCGGGAACGCGCAGTCTGCTCGACGCCTGGATCGCGAACCTCGTCCGGTGGTGCGCGATCGTCATCGTGCTGATGCACGTGCTCGCCGGCATCGGGATCTACAGCCGCGTCTCGCTGTTCGTCTGCATTTTCGTGATCGCCTGGCAGACCCGCTACAAGAAGCAGCTCGGCGGGTTCGGCGGACTGCTGCAGCGGCTGTATTCGCGGGGCGAGGACGACGAACTCGACAACCGTGTCCGCACGCCAATGCGCGACCGTATCCGCATCGCGCTGCTCGTCGTTCCGGTCGTGCTGCTGTTCGTCGCAACCTACGCCTTGCGCGCCCACGAGGCGTTCGCGTCGCTGGCACTCAGCCCGCCGGACACGTACGTCCACATGGCCTGGGCCAACGACTTCACCCAGGGCATCGTGTGGGGGGACGGGGTCTATCCGCAGGGTCTAGCTGCGCTCGTCGCGCTGATCAGCGTCTTCGCGCCGTTTACCGATTTCCTCGACATCGCCCGGTTCTCCGGCCCGATGGTGGGCACGTTTGTCGTGCTCGCCATCTACTACGCCGTCGTCCGGCTCACCCGCAATCCTGGTGCGGCGTTCTTCGCCGCCGGAATGATCGGGCTCTTCGGCGCGATGCCGGAACTGCGCGTGCCGTGGGAGCGCAACATCGGGCTCCTTCCCCAGGAGTTCGGGCTCGCGATCGCCTTCTGTGCGGTCGTCTTCGCCGTGCTCGCCGTCACCGAACGCGGCGGGGGCCGGTTGCTGCAGATGGCCGGTGGCGGGATCGCACTCAACGGCAATGTTCTTTCCCTGGCGGCGGCCGGTTTCGTCGTGGCGATGTGCCACCCGATCTCGGCCGGGTGGCTCGGGATTATCGTCGGTGTGAGTGCCACAACGGCGGCGCTGGTCACCCGCCGGTTCGCGCAACTGTTCGGCGCCGGCATTGCGACGGTCAGCGGCGTCGGCATCGGCATCGCCGTCGTCCCCGTCGCCGAACTGCTCGGGGTCAGTGCCTACCTCGGCTACGGCGCCAGCGACGCATTCGGCGACCTGTCGGGCATCTCCGATCGTTCGACACAGACGGCCGAACTGCTCGAGGATTTCGGCGATCTTGTGTGGCTCGGCCACAACTGGCTGAGCGAGTACGCCATCGTCGCCGTCGCGGTCGGGGTCGTCGCCGCCGTCGTGCTGATCGTGCGCCCGGCGACGCGCATCCACGGGGCACAACTGCTCGGGTTGAGCGCGGTGGGTGCACTCACGGTCGGACTCTACGACGTTACGGGGATCGCCTACCGCGTCGAATCGTTCTACGTCGTGCGGCTCGCGACACTCATGGGTCCGACCCTCGCACTGGCATTCGGTGCGGGACTCGGTGGCCTCGGCATTCTCGTCGCCCGGCGCGTGTCGTACGTGCGCGTCGCGACGCTCGCGTTGGTCGGCCTCCTCGCGCTCGGCGGCTTCACCCTGCTCGTTGCCTCGCCGTCGGTCGCGTCAGGACTGACTTACGAGCGGCAGCAGATCGAATACGACGAGATGGTGCGGTTCGTTCGCGAGATCCGCGAGGAGTTCGATGCGGGCACCTACACGATCGTCGGCCCGACGTCGGTTCGTCAGGTGCTCGCCGGCCATGGGTTCAGCATCGAGCAGTGGGTGTTCGCCCGCGACATCGACGAGGTTCCGCACGAGGAAATCGTTCCCGTCCCAACGCCGGACACGTTCGTCTTCGTCGAGATGGACCCGTATCCCGTTCGTGTGCTCGAACCGGATTCGGCCACCGAGGAGTACTACTTCGTGCCCGAGAAGCGCGGCCGCATCCAGACGGTGCTCTACGAGTGGGCCGAGATGCGTCGGCGGACGAATCCCGACACCACCCTCTACCTCGAGGGCGAACACGTCCGCGTCTATCGCGTCGCACGCAATCCGGCTGTGCAGATCGAGCAGGACGCCGAGCTGTTCACGGACTACACCTGGCGGCGCAACGAACTCTTCGATGAGGGGCCGACCTCGCCACGGGAGATCCAACCGCGCATCGAAGCGCTGCCCGAGCCGGACTTCGACGAGTCCGACACCACCGTCGACAGTGCCGGTGTGTTCGAGGACGACGCATGAGCGCACTCGACTTCTCGCCGCGTCGAGTCGTGCGCAACTCCGGCAATCGCCTCGTGAGCTTCGTCGCCGGACAGGGTGCCAAGGCGCTGGTCGCGGTCGTCGTCGCCCGCGCGCTCGGCGCGGAGGCATTCGGCACGTTCGCCGTCGTGTGGATGGTCGCAGGCATCGTCGCCTACCTCGCGCCCGCCGGCGTCGACACGCTGCTGATTCGCGAGCTCAGCCGGGCCCGACCGCGCGTTGACCTGCGCATCGCGATCCCGCTCACCGCGACGGTGGGGCTGCTCGCCGCCGGGTTGTTCGTCGGTGGCGTCGCACTCGTCGCCGCGGAACGCTCGACCGTGCTGGCCGTCATCGCCGCCGCGCCGTTCGTCGCACTCACCGGACCGGTGCAGATCATGAACGCGACCTTCAGCGCTCGGGAACGCATGGAACTCGAAGCGCTGACCGAGGCGCTCGACGGCATTGTGACCCTCGCACTCGCCACGTGGGTGCTGTCTGCCGGCGGCGGCGTCGCCAGCGTGCTCGGCGCGATGTCGGTCGGCCGCGTCGTCAATCTGATCGTCGCCGCGGTCGTTCACCGTCGGCTGCCACCGCTTCCGCGCGCCGCGGGTGACCTCCGTTGGGTGGCCGTGTTGCGGACATCGGCGCCGATGGCGAGCGTGCGCGCGTTGCAGCTCGCACTGCAGCGCGCGGACGTCGTCATCCTCGGGCTGTTCGTCGCCACCGAGCAGGTCGGGATCTACAGCGCGGCGGCAATCGTCGTGGCCACGTCCACCGACGCGCTCAGCGAGATCGGCCGTGCCGCGTATCCCGCGTTCGCCCGCGCGTGGGACACCTCCGCTCGGCAGTTGCGTGGCGCGTACGGCACCGTGTGGCGGATGCAGACGCTCGTCGCCGTCACCGCGCTCGCCGGCTTGGTCGCGGTCGGTCCCGACCTGCTTCCCGAGGTTTTCGGCGCAGAGTTCCGCGCCGGAACGCCGGTGCTGATCGCACTCGCCTTCGCGGTGCCGTTGCGATCGATGGCAAACCTCGGCGGTGTCGCGCTCTACGCCGTCGACCGACAGTGGCGGCGCGTCGGCGTCGTCGGCATCGTCGCCGCGGTCAAGGTCACGCTCGCGCTGTCGCTCGTACCGCCCTTCGGGCTCTGGGGTGCGGTCGCGGCGACGCTCGTCGCCGACCTTGCCTACTTCACCGTCATGGCCACCGCCACCCGTGCTCAGCGACCGCCATTGCCGACCGGTCTCGGACTCGCGGTTGTCGTCGCCCTCGGCGTCGGGGTCGTCGCGTGGATCACCCCGGGCGGTCTCATCGTCGAAGTCGTCGCCGGAGTGGCCGTCGCCGCGGTCGTCAGCACCACGATGCCGGTTCGTCGCCTGCTCCACGACGCCTGGGACGTTGCGCACGATCCGGGCGCGACCGTGGCGGTCAACGGGATGCGTCAGGCGGGACCGGTGGCGGTCGCCGTCGAAGCCGAACCGGACCTGGCTCGGTCGCTCGTCGTCCGCGCGTTCGACTATCTTCCCCGGGTGACCGCCGACACGGATGCGTCACTGACGGTGCACTGGCGCACCGGAGTCGACGTGACGGGGTTGCGCGTGCACGGCCACCCATTGCGCGTCGACCACGGTGCGATACTCGCCGTAGACCACGCCGGGCACGCGGCACGCATGACATTCGACGGTCAGGATCAGGTTGACGTCGAACTCGATCCCCGACTCGACGTGCACGTGTTCCAAACCTGGGTTCAGCTCCCGCTGATGCGCACACTGCTCTTCGCGCACGGCGGCACACTCGCGCGGTTGACGGTCGTCGAGTATGACGGGCGTCGCATCGCGCTCGTCGCGCCTTCGGCCGTGGGCAAGACCCGGGTGGTCGTCGAACTGCTGCGGCACGGTGCGACGCTCGTCGGCGACGACTGGGTCGCGCTCACGCCAGACGGTGTCGCCGCGGCCTGCCCGCTGATGGTCGTTCGGGACCAGGTCCGTCACTCGCTGGCTGCAGACGTGGCTACCGACGGACGTGACGTGACCGTGCAGACGCTGGCGGGCTTGTCTCGCTTCGCGCGTCGGTGGCGCCGCGCGGCGGTCGTGCTCGATCAGTTGGCAACAGCCGCGTGGCGCTGGGGTGCCGAAGTCACCGATGTCGGCACGGTCATACCCGGCGCCGGGCTGGCGGACGGCACCGCGCCGATCGCCCAGGTCGTCGTCCTCGGCGATGGCGCGGCGCCGACGATCGACGAGCTCGCGGCCACCATCGCCGGGCGCGCGGTCGTCGATCTACCGAGCGCTGCGGTGCTCGTGGCGACACGTGCAGCGTCGAGCCCGGGTGTGGATCCGCCGCGGCTGCCGACACTCGAGGAAGATCGCGTCCTGATCGCGGCCGCACTCGCACGCGCACGGATCGATCCGGTCGCCTTCGACGGCACGGCGTCTGCACTTGAGCGGGTCATCGCGACGATCCAAGCCTCGGCACCGACGACGACTGAGGGAGATCGACCATGACGAGGCAGGCCGGTGTCCGGTTCGACCCATTCCTCGCGAGCTATCTCGCCACATTGCATGCCGTCCTCGAACCCTTGGCGTCACGCCGCACACTCGACATCGCCGCGGGCAGCGGCTGGATCCGCGCGCTCGGCTTCGATGACTATGCCGGACTCGATATCGAGCCGCCGCACGAGATCTGGGATATCGACACCCCATTGCCGGCGGGCCACGTGGGCGACTACGAGCTCGCGTTGTGCCTCGGTGCCCTTCATTACGCGGCCGATCCGCACGCCAGCTTGGACGAGTTTCGGCGTGCGCTGCGGCCGGATGGGGACCTCGTCCTCATGGTGCCCTGGCTTTACCCACCGCACGACCGCGAGGCCGACCGCTGGCGGATCGCGCCGCGACAACTGTTCACGATGCTCGCACCGCATTTCGCACAGGTCGATCTGTGGTTCGTCGGATCGGTGTTCCAGCTTCCGGCACACATCGCCAAGCGTGTGATCGCTGGGCCATTCCGTGGCATCACGCCGGAAGAACTGCGGCGGCTGCCGCGGCGGCTCGCCGCGCCTCGGCAGACCCCCGGCGACGTCGATGACGTGCCCGTGCCGTGGTTCGGACCCCTCAACGTCGTCGCACACGCACGGTCGATGCGGGAGAATGTTGCCTCTCCGACGAGGAAGCGATGACCACCGGCCGTACTCCGCGACGCGTCCTCGTCGTCACGCCTGCCTACAACGAGCAAGCCAGCGTCGGCGACGTCGTCACGCGTGTGCGCACGGCGATCTCCGACGCGGCGATCCTCGTCGTCGACGACGGCTCCGCCGACGCCACCGCCGCCGTGGCACGCCAAGCCGGCGCACAGGTCCTGTCGCTGCCCTACAACCTCGGGGTCGGCGGTGCCATGCGGGTCGGCTACCGGTTCGCGGCACGTAACGGGTTCGACGCGGTGGTGCAGATCGACGCCGATGGGCAGCATTCCCCCGAAGACGTCCCTGCACTGCTGGCCGCGCTCGAACATGCCGACGTCGTCGTCGGTTCGCGATTCGCGGGGCAGGGCGGCTACGCGGTCGGCCGACTGCGGCGGGCAGTCATGCGTTGGCTCGCCCGGCGTCTGAGTCGCGTCACCGGCACGCTGTTGACCGACGTCACCTCGGGCTTTCGCGCGATCGGTCCACGTGCCGTCGCGATCTTCGCGCGCGTATATCCGGTGGAGTATCTCGGCGACACGGTCGAGGCGCTCGTCATCGCCGCGAGAAGCGGGCTGCGAGTCGCCGAGGTGCCGGTGACGATGCACCAGCGGGCCGGTGGAACGCCGAGCCAGACGGTCGTAAAGGGCGTCATCTACGTTCTGCGCGCGGTCGCAATGATCGGGTTGTCACGCTTCCAGCGTTGGCCGTTCGCCACTGCGGCGTCCGCGGATGCCGGAAAGGAATCGACATGACCGGTGCCCATCTGCTCACGCTGATCGCGGCGGTTGCCACGGCGCTGTTCGTGCTCGAACTGGTGCGGCGGCGGCAGATCCGTGACAAGTATGCGGTGCAGTTCCTGGTGCTCGCGGCGGGCATGGTCGTGCTCGCCTTCGCTCCGGGACTGCTCGAGTGGATCGCGACGACGCTGTCGATCATCGAGCCCGTCAACGCGCTGTTCTTCCTCGCGATCCTCGTGCTGCTGGCCTCGATCGTCCACCTGTCGTGGGAGATCTCACGGCTCGAGTCCGAGACACGCACGCTGTCCGAAGAGGTCGCGCTGCTCCGGCTCGAGGTCGAAGTCCACCACGAGCACGAGTCGCGCGACACCGAGTGACAATCCGCTGCGGCCGCTCGCGGCGCTCACTCGAGGCCGCGCAGCGCCTCGACGATGGTGCGCGACGGTTCGGCGGTCAAGTCTGCTGCCTGTCGGCGAAAGCGTTCGGGATCGGCGAGGAACCCGCGGGTCGTCGCCGCGTCGTAACGGCCAAGCACGACGTTTGCGCCGACACCATCGGGTCGTTCGGTGCGCGAACGCCACAACAGACACGGGACGCCGAGTGCGGCGGCTTCTTCCTGGATCGAGCCTCCGTCGGTGATGACGAACGGGGCCCGGGCGAGCGCCGCGACGAAGGCGTCATGGCGCGTGAGCGGGCGCAGCATCACGCCGGCGTCCTCGAGCTGTCGGTCGAGCCCTGTGCGGGCGAGGATCACCGCGGTTGGCCGATGCAGCAGGAACGTCACCGGCCAGTCGCGCG
>JBBDSV010000097.1:10614-24164 GCA_040904785.1 Nitriliruptoraceae bacterium | reverse complement strand
CGGCCGCGACGAACGCGGTGAGCCGCCGACGTCGATGCAGGTTCTCGACACGATGCAGCGTGAGCAGGGCCGGTCCGCCGCCCGGATCTTCGAGGCGCTCGCCGACAACCGCCGCCAGAGACTCGACGATCGTGTTGGCCGGTAGTTCGACGATGTCGCCGGTGACCTCCATCGCCTCCAGATTGGCGGTCGCGGTGGCGTCGGGCGGAAAGAGCAGTTGCGCGCGGCGCATCACCGCAACGCGAATCGCCTCCTCGGGGAAGGGATGGAGCCACGACCTCGACCGCAAGCCCGATTCGATGTGTGCGACGGCGAATCCGGTGCGGCGCGCCATGGCCGTCGCCGCGAGCGTCGTCAGGGTGTCGCCGTGGACGACACACACGCCAGAGGAGCCGGCGAACACTTCTTTGCGCAGCCGACGACGCGACGCCAGGGTGCGAGCCATGCGCAACATCCAGCTCACGGCGTCGACGAGGCTGTCGACATCGTCGCGACCACCAAGCATCACGTCGGGGGAGCGGATGCCGTGTTCCGCACGAACCTCGACAGCCGACGCGGCGTGCTGGCCTGAATCGATCAGGCGATAGGCGATCCGCTCGCGGTCGAAACGGCGGAGGACGGGCGCGAGCTTGATGTACTCGGCGGCCGTGCCGCAGAAGACGCACACAGGCATCACGAGCCACACCTCGCCGGGGCGCATGACCGTAGCGCGTGAGACGCTCGCCGCCCGGCGTCGGCGTCTCACGCGTCGTGCGCCTTAGAGTGCGCCAAACGGCGAAGGAGGGACAACGTGGCACAGCGGGTGTGCTTCCGCTTCGATGTCGACACCCACCGTTGTCTCGGCGCGGCCTCGGACGCGCTTGCCGCTGTTGCGGCCGAGTTCGCCGTTTCCTTCACGTTCTTCGTCCATATGGGACGCGCCACGGAGCGCGTCGCGGCGCTGGGCGACTGGCGGTACACGGCGACCGATGCGGCGGCGCCGTCACTCGACCCGTACGTCAAGCTCGGGCGCGCAGGTGTCGCCCGCATCGTGCTCGGCAATCCGCGCATCGGTGCTCGCCGGCGCTCGGCGATCGCGCGACTCCGCGACGCGGGCCACGAGATCGGCCTGCACGGTGGGCGCAATCACGGCGCCTGGCAGCGGCACGCAGAGCGGTGGGACGTGGCTCGGCTCGCCGAAGAGCTCGACTGGGGCCGGGCGGCGCTCGCCCGCGCTGGCGTGCCCCAGCCCGCGGGGTTCGCATCGCCCGCGTGGGTGCAGCCGGAAGGCCTGCCCGAGATCGCCGCCGCCGCGGGCTTCCGCTATCTCGCTGACCGCCACGGGCACGATCTTGACGCGGTCGACACCTCCGGTGTGCTGCCCGACGTGGCCACGACCATTCTCGGTGAGCCCGGTGGCGTCGGCTACCTCGAATGGATGCGTGCGCTCGGCCACGATGAGGACGTCATCGTCGCCGACTTCCGCCGGCGGGTGCTCGAGAGTGCGGATCCCGCCGTCGTCTACGACCATCCGGTATGGGCTGGGCGCCACGATCTGCCGCTCGTGCGGCGGCTCGTCCGGGTGGTCCTCGACGAAGGCTTGTCCGTGGTCACCCTGCGGGAAGCCGCCGGCGTATGAACACGCCGACGTCTGCGTCGGTCGGTGCCCACCGTCGGGGCGGTGTCGGCGAGACATCGCCGGTACGCTGCCAAGGGCGCGTCCCGCGCAGCCACCCGTGCACGATCGGGTTGTCCACCGTGCCGCTGTTCCGCCGCGTCTGCAACGCTGAGGCGCGTCGATGACCGTCGTCCGATGGGCCGTCCGCAGCGCACTCGTCAGTGTCGTCACGCTCGCTGTCATTGCGGGTACCGCCGGAGAGATCGCCGTGCCACCGGACTCCACCACCACCATCGTGCGCCGCGACGTGCGATGTGATGAGGCGGTTCCCACACCACCGCACGGATGGGCGTCGGTTCCGCCAATGGCCACCGGACCTGGTGCGGTGTCGAGCATGCAGGCAGTGTTCGATGGGGACACCGGAGATGTGCTCGTTCGCGTCGTCACCGCCGACGGGTTGGCGCCGGAGATCTTCTTCGACCTCGACGGCGACCGGCTCCAGGGCGGCTGGACCTACCAGACCCATGTGTCGGCGGCCGCGTGGAACGTCCACGTCGACCGTGAAGGGGCACTCTTCGCGCACGCCGGTGTGCCCGACGAGTGGAAATGGGCGCAGATCGAGGCGCCCGCCGGCTTCCACTGGTCCCGTGACGGCTCGGCTACGGTCGTCTGCCTTCCGCAGTCGCTTCTGGCGAGCGCAGGCGCAGATCCGCGGGATGTCGCGATTGCCGTCGCACACGACGACGACTGGCTGCCCCACCCGTTTATCGACGGTGTTCGTTTGCGCTCGTTCGACGAGCGGCCGGCGGTGGCCCCGGTGCGAACGCCCGGCAGGCTCGCGTTCGCCTACCAGTGGGCGCCCTGGGCGGTCCGCGACTGTCCCGCTGACACGGTCGATGTCGCGTGCGCGGCGGCCGTCTACGGTGAGTTCTCCCACGTGGTCTTCGGTGGAGGTATCGACGACCCCGCACACCCCTCGCACGATGACACCGCCCGATTGATTGCCGAACTCCGTCAGACGCATCCCGCGACCGAGGTCTGGGGCTATGTCTCGACGCTGCGGCACGGCGACGATGCCCACGACACCGCGGCGATCCGTGCCCGGGCAACCCGCTGGCGCGACATGGGGGCCACCGGGATCTTCCTCGATGAATTCGACCTGTGCGATCCCATTTGGTCGACGTGCGGCGTCGACCAGGGACACATTCCAGTCACGCGCGCACGGCAACGCGAGGCCGTCGAAGCCGTCCATGCGCTCGGCCTGGCCGTGTTCGCCAATGCGCACTCGATCCACGGGACACTCGGCGACGTGCGTGGCGAGCCCACGCCGCTCGGTGCGGGGGACGGCGACCGGCCGGCCGACATGTATCTGCTCGAGAACCCAACAGTCTGGGCCGGACGCTGGTGGACCGGGCTCGATCGGCTTGCGTCCCAAGCCCGCTTCCGTGACGCCGTGTCCTACGTGGAGCACACCGGGGTGCGTCTGGCCGTTGTCGACACGGGGCGCGGCGTGGTCGCCGATGACGCCGATGATCCCCACTATGTCGCCAGTTGGTGGCGTGCGGCCCAGGCGGGTGCCGACGCGCATGCCTTCACCAATGCCGACTACTCGGCGAGCGACGACTTCTCCGACAACATGGCGATCCTCGCCGCGCCGGCCGGTGCCGAACTTCTCGACCGCGACGGGCTGCAGTTCCTCGGTGGCATCGAACTGCACGAGGGCGGTGACCGTTCGCAACGCGCGCTGATCGACTGTTCCGGCCGGCTAATCGGTGAGATCGTCATCGACGTCGATGAGGACGGCACAGTCCACGCCCGGCCGGTTGTGGTGCCGCCGGCTGCAGGCTGCCCGGATGACCCCGCAACCGCGGCGTCCGCGTCGTAGCGGGTCGGTAGTGGCTGACGATCACTACGAGACGAATCTCCCGGGGCTACTCGAGACTGTCAACCGGGCACCGGGGGACGCTCCGCCGGCCGCATGACGAGCGGTTCTTCGTGTCGTGCCAGGCACGTCGCGCGCACGTCCGGCGCGGCGCGCAGGTTGAGCACCGGTGCGCCGTCGACCGACTCGCCATTCGCGTCGAGGTGGAGTCGGATGGTGGGCCGGTCCAGGTCGCGGTGGGTCACTTCCGCCACGACGCCACGCCAGCCGTCGAAGTGGCCGCCGTGCACCTGCACCCACGTACCGACCGGATATCGGGGCACGATCTTGGTCAGCGACGTGACAACGTCCCGGTTGAGGTGGCTGCCGGCCATCTTGCCGAGCAGATCGAGCACCTGGTCGGGCGCCATGGCGTCGCGGTAGGGACGGTCGGAGCTCAGTGCGCTGAACACGTCCGCCACCGCTGCGATCTCGGCGATAAGCAGCATGCGGCCAGGGTGCAACGTCTCGGTGTCGGTGCGCGGGCCGACCGTGTTCGTGCCGACCAGGCCGCGCGGGTAGCCGCCGCCGGCCTGTTGCTCATGATGCTGGTAGGCGACGTGTGCGGGGAGCAGGCTCGCGATCGGCATCCGTCGGCACAGTTCGAACCCCATACGGGGATGTTCCTGCACGAGCGCGAACTCCTCGGGGTCAAGCCGACCGGGCTTGTCGAGAATCGCGGTGTCGATGTACATCTTGCCGATGTCGTGCAGCAGGCATCCGAGCGCAAGATGATGGAGCAGATCTTCGTCAAGTGCTAGTTGGCGACCGAGCAGCACACCGAGTGCGGCGACGTCGACGGAATGCTGGAATGTGTACTCGTTGTGCGACCTGAGCGAGTCGAGGCCTGCGATCGTCTCGGAGGCGAGAATGTCGGCGATGAGCGTGTTGACGTCCGTATGAAGCTGGGCGACGAGATCTCCACCGTCTGCTCCCAGGTCGAGCGGCTGCTCGCCCAGCCGGGCCGCGGCGTCGTCGACTGACAGGTGTTCGTCACGCGGAGAATCCGCATGTCGTGCGCGACCGGCGTCGGCGATGGCCGCAAAGGTGGTGGCCACATGGCTGCTGATCGTCGCGCGGACGTGCTCGCTGATGAGGTCCCTTGGCGCGAGATCGTCGGCAAGGCCGTCACGCACGTAGACCGTGTCGATCCCGCGGCCACGCAGCGCGGTGACATACCGCGCTCCGAGCGTGACACCGGCGCGGAGTAGTGGCCGGCCGTGTGCGTCGTAGACGGTTTTTGCCAGCACGTCGTCACCGAACACTCGATCGAGGCGCTGGCGGTACATGCCCCCTGTGTCGGCCGCCGTCCGGTCGACTCAAGGGGCTCGACCGAGCCGTCCAGCGGCATTCGGGTGCCCGCTAGAGTCGGCCGTCGTGTTCGGCCCCGTGGTGCGTGCGGTACCACTTCGCGCCGAGACCGGTAAGGGGACGTCGATGACCGGCCACCTGCAGGTCGTCGCGACCCCGATCGGCAACCTCGACGATCTTTCGCCCCGCGCCGCCGCCGCGCTGGCCGACGCAGACCTCGTGCTCGCCGAAGACACGCGACGAACCGCCACGCTTCTGCGACATGTCGGTGCCTCACCGCAGATGTGGTCGTTGCACGAGCACAACGAACGCGCGCGCGCCGACGCGGTCGTCGAACGCGTGCATGCTGGCGAGCGTGTCGTGCTGGTGTCCGATGCCGGCACGCCCACCGTGTCGGACCCGGGATTCCAACTCATCCGCCGATGCGTCGATGAGGACATTCGCGTGGAACCGATCCCCGGACCCTCGGCGATGCTCGCCGCACTCGTCGTGTCGGGCCTGCCCACCGATCGTGTCGCGTTCGAAGGATTTCTGCCGCGCAAGGGCGGCGCGCGGAGGAAGCGCCTCGAGTCGCTTGCGACCGAACCACGCACAATGGTGGTGTTCGCCGCGCCACATCGCATCGCTGGCGAGCTTGCCGACCTCGCCGAAGCGCTCGGGTCCGGCCGGCGTGCGGTGCTGACGCGCGAGCTGACGAAGCGGTTCGAGGAGGTTCGCCATGGCACGCTCGCGACGCTGCACGATTCGGTTGGCGGCGGTGTTCGCGGGGAGGTGACGCTCGTGATCGCCGGTGCCGAGGACGTCCAGCGCGGAGCCGTCTCCGACGTGCAACTCGACGAGCTGATCCGTGCCGAATTGAGCAGCGGACGATCGGTGCGCGATTCGGCCGACGCGGTCGCCAGTGCCACCGGAGTAGCACGTCGGCGGGTCTACGAGCGCGCGATCGCCCTGCGGAAGCGCAGCTGAGCGCGCGAGGCGAGGGATCTGGTAGACTCTCGGCGTGCCCGCCTTCATGGCGGGCATCTGCATGTCCGGGCCGTTGTCGCCCACTCTCGACGAGGATCGTGAATCGTGGCGTTTGTCGACACCCACTGCCACCTTGATCACCATGAGGATCGTTCGGTCGCTGAGCAGGTCGCGAGCGCCCACGAGGCCGGTGTTGAGTTGCTGCTGACCGTGGGAACGAGCCTTGCATCGTCCAACCAGGCGGTGGCGACTGCGCGCCGCCATGCAGATGTCTGGGCCGCTGTCGGGATCCATCCCAATGACGCGATCGAGGCGACACCGCAGGTGCTCGCGATGATCGATCAACTCGCGGCCGATGACGCTGTCGTCGCGGTCGGCGAGACCGGACTCGACTATTACCGTGACTACACGACGCCGGAGCAGCAAGCTGATGCGTTCCGGGCGCACATCGCCATCGCCAAGCGGCACGATCGCGCGCTGGTGATCCACTGTCGTGATGCGTGGGACGACACCCTGGCCATCCTCGATGAGGTGGGGGCGCCGAACCGCGTGGTCATGCATTGTTTCTCCGGCGATCTTGCGGTGACGGAACGATGTGTCGACGAAGGCTGGTTCCTGTCATACGCCGGAAATGTGACGTTCAAAAATGCCGACGCGCTGCGGCTGTCGGCGGCCGCGACACCGCTCGACCTGCTGCTCACGGAGACCGATTCGCCGTTCCTGGCCCCCGAACCGCATCGCGGACGTCCCAACGAACCCGCGTACGTGGTGCACACGTTGGAGCGACTCGCTGAGCTGCTCGATGTCGACGCTGAGGACATGGCTGCAGCCGTCGAGGGCAACGCCCGTCGCGCTTTCGCCCTGCCGGACTAGGCTTCTCACCATGTCTTCGCTGCTGCGATGGACGTCGATGCGCCCGGCGCAACCCGCAGGTTCGGGCCACACCGGCGTTCGTGACGCTCCCGACGTGACCGACGTCCCGCAATCGGGACGCGTGGTGATGTCGATCGTCCCGGGCCCGGGTCCGCTGGTGTCCTGGTTGCGGCGACGAGTCGCCGGCCTTGCCGCACTCGCGGCGCTGGCCGCAGCCGCCGCCGGTCTCGTCTCAACGTCGGCGCACGTCGAGGTGATCGTCGATGGTGAAACGCTGGGGATTCGCGCCTACGACGCGACAGTCGCCGATGTCATCGAGCGTGTCGGTGTCGATCTCGGTCCGCACGATGCGGTTCGGCCCGGCCTCGATGCTCCGGCTCCTGACGGTGAGCGCATCGACGTCGTGCGTGCGGTTGCCGTTGACGTGCATGTCGATGGAGACTTCGTCGAACGTGTCGTCGCGCCGGTCGGATCCGTGGCCGGCGTGCTCGACCGTGCCGGCCTCGACGATGTCCGTGAGCTCGACGCGCAGGTGATCCCCGCGTGGACCGCTCCCGTCGCCGACGGCAGCCGCGTCGACGTCTGGGTCCCAGAGACTGTCACGCTGGCCGTCGATGGCGCGACGTGGACCGTCGAGACGTTCGTCAGCGATGTCCGGGGCCTGCTGATCGAACAGGACGTCGATGTCGGCGGCGACGACATCATCTCGCACGATCCCGACACACCACTCGACCGGGTTGATCGTGTCGCGATTGCTCGTGTCGGCGAGACCGAGGAACTCGAGGAGATCGTCCTCGAGCGTGACGAGATCGTCGAGACGACGACAACACTGCCTGCCGGCCAGACGCGCGTGGAATCGGAGGGCCGTGACGGCCTGCGGGTCGATCGTTATCGCGTCGTCGTGGTCGACGGAGAAGTCGTCGAGCGTGAACTCGTCGCCCAGGATGTGGTCACGGAACCCGAACCACGCGTTGTGCTGCGCGGAGTGTTCGAGGTGAGCCGTGACGACGGCATGGTCGCCGCGGACGACCCGGTGTGGGACCGGCTCGCGCGGTGTGAATCACGCGGCAACTGGTCGCTGGTGTCCGCCAACGGGCGCTACTACGGGGGCTTGCAGTTCCACCCGGCGACCTGGCGTTCCGTCGGCGGCACCGGCCTGCCGCACGAGCATCCGCGGGAGGTCCAGATCGAGATGGCCCGGCGCCTTCAGGCCCGGTCCGGTTGGGGCCAGTGGCCACACTGTTCGTCCGTGTTGGGTTTGCGCTGAACGGCGTCGAACTGCTGCGACCGTCCGATGTGCGCCGACTGCTGCGGCTGTATGGACTGGCTCCCCGCAAGGCCGATGGACAGAACTTCGTCGTCGATGCGAACACGGTCCGCCGGATCGTCGCTGCCGCACGCCTCGAGCCCGGCGACGTCGTTCTCGAGGTCGGCCCCGGTCTCGGATCGCTCACGCTGGCGCTCGCCCAACAGGTGCGTCGTGTCGTCGCCATCGAGGTCGATGCGGGCCTGGCGGCCGCAGCACGTGACGTGCTCAGCCAGGTGCCGCATGTCGAGGTCGTGCACGCCGACGTGCTCGCCGTCGATGTCGATGCGCTCGTCGCTGAGCGCTGCCGTCTGGTGGCGAACCTTCCGTACAACGTGGCAACGCCGATCGTCATGCATGCACTGGCAACTGACAACGTCGTCGACGCGTTCGTCATGGTTCAGCGTGAGGTCGGCCAGCGGTGGGCCGCCGAGGTGGGCGATCGGTTGCGCGCAGGGGTCAGCGTCAAGCTCGCCTTGCTGGCCAACGTCGAGATCGCCATGACGGTGCCACGCACGGTGTTTCACCCCGTACCGAACGTCGACAGTGTCATGGTGCGGATCACGCGACGCGCTGACGCGCCGAAGGCCGGTGAGCGCGCACGAGTGTTCGCCGTGGTCGAGGCGGCGTTTGCGCAGCGACGCAAGACGCTGCGCAACACGCTTCGGGTCCTTGCCTCCGACGCGGTGCTCGCCGCAGCGGCCAAACGGGCGGCCGTCGATCTCCACAGCCGCGCCGAGCAGGTCGATGCCGAGGCGTTCCGCAGACTCGCGCGAGAACTGCCGGTGAACACGCCGTGACGTGCCGATGACGTTTGCCGCGTTGTGCACGGCACCGTCGGGAGGCACGTTGAGACGGCAATAGGATGGGTTGTTCCGTGCGATCCGTCGAGGATCCGGCGACGATCCGTGCGGATGGCGGGAGGTGATGCGGATGGAGGGTACGTCGCCATCGCGCATGCGCGTCCGCGTCCGGGTTCCCTCCAAGATCAACCTGTTCCTTGCGGTCCGAGGCGTGCGCGAGGACACGCTGCACGAGGTCGTGACCGTACTGCAGACGGTGTCGATCCACGACACGATCGTCGCTGAGATCGACGGCTCGCCGGCCGCGTCCCATCCGGCCGCGCGGCGGCTGATGGAACTCGTGTTCACGACGGACGGCGCGGGGACCGTGCCGAGCGACGACGAGAATCTTGCGGTTCGTGCGGCGCGCGTCCTGATGCAGGCCGCAGGCGTCGGTACGGCGCCGGCAGGCAGCCACGACGGAGTGCCAATCACCCGCATGCACCTGCAGAAGCACATTCCCGTCGCCGCAGGACTCGCGGGAGGATCGGCGGATGCTGCGGGCGCACTGCTCGCGCTCAATCGGCTGTGGGCTGCCGACCTGCGTCGTGACGAACTGGTCGAACTCGCCGGATCGCTCGGCGCCGACGTGCCGTTCTGTGTCGTCGGGGGAACCGCGTTGGCGACAGGAACGGGCACCGCGACCGCGCAGGTGCTCACGCGCGGCACCTACAACTGGGTGGTGGGTTGTTCACCCGAAGGGCTGTCGACGGCCGATGTCTACCGGACGTTCGACGAGATCGGCGTACCCAGCGACGTCGAACCCGACGTCGTGCTCCACGCTTTACGCACGGGTGACGTCGACACGCTTGGTGTCGCGCTGTACAACGACCTCGAAGTCGCCGCGTTCCACCTGCGGCCATCGTTGATCGCCGCGCGTGACGCGATGCTGCAATCCGGCGCGCTCGGCGCGGTCGTCAGTGGGTCAGGCCCGACAATCGTGGGACTGGCGGCGTCGCGCACCGAAGCCGTCCGGATCGCCCGCGACGTCGAAGGCCACTTCGATCGGGTCGAGCTTGCGGTCTCGCCGGTCGGTGGTCCGGAATTGCAGTGAACCGCGCTCCAGCCGTGGCGGTCCGGGGCACTACCCTCGCCGGCGGTGTTCCTGCCCAGGCCACCGATTGGGGGGTGGTGTAACCGGCAACACGCCGGCCTTTGGAGCCGGAATCCAGGGTTCGATCCCCTGCCCCCCAGCGATCCGCGAGTACGTGTGCGGGATGTGTAACACGGGGTCACGCCTCGGGTTTGCGCAAGATCCCTTGGAACTTGCCGGCGTGTCGCACGACGACGGGGTCGACGCCGACCTCGGCGGTGAAATCGCGGAGTCCGAGGTGATCGCCCACGTCGTCGACGACGAGCACGCCCCCGGTACGCAGCGCCGTCCAGAGGTGACGGGATGTCGCGCGCATCTCGTCGGGCGTCTTTGCCGAGTCGTAGTGCGCAAGGTCTATTGCGCCGGCGGCGTCCACCGCGATCGGCACCTGGGTGTCGTCGGGCCCGGCAAGGATCGTCCAATGTTCGCGAAGCTCGTCGCCGACCGCTACACCGATGGCATCGTGCCCGTCGGTGTGCGCGTAGGCGAGGTCGGTCGACCACAGCCGTCCGTCGCGCGGGGCGATCGACAGCAGTATCGCCAGAGACGACCAGCCGTATGCGATCCCGGTCTCGATCACGCGTGTCGCCTGGAGTTCTTCGCACAGGTCGTAGAGCAACGCGAGATTGCCCGCACCGCCCAGCCGGACCCCCGTGGCCGCAACGCGCGCCTCGGCGTCGGCGAGTGCCTCGCCATGTCGGGCGGTGAGCACGCCTGAGTCGGGACTGGTAATCGCGCGTGCGCGACACCAACGGGTCCCGCGCATCGCACGGAGGATGCGCCGTGCAGCTTCCAGCCAGCGTGACGGGAGGAGCCAGTAGCGTGCATGGTTCCAGGACACGATGCGCATTGGATGTCCTCACTCGGTGTCACGCGCACGACGCGAGAAGGACTTCGGCCCGCGCCACGCGGTGAAGCGTAGGCGAGTGCCACTCCGGCGCCCTCGGCACGAGACGGACACGCGGGAGCAGTCGACATGGCCAGACGGCGGATCCGCCCGATCAATGTCGTCCGGTCTGCGGGCAAGAGCTATCAGGCCGTGCAGGACGACATCGTCGATGCGGTTAGGCCCTATCTGGCCGACGGCTTGACACAAACGACGACCGAATACGCCCGTGGTGCCCTCAACTTCACGATGTTCATTCGCCAGCCCGCCGATGTGATGATGTCGCACGGTGTCGCGTGCAAGCGCTACCTGTGGCTGCGTGATCCGGAGTCGGGCGAGCGCATGCTCAACCGGTTCGCGGCAGTGCTGGTCGCCGGTCGTTGGCATCGCGAACGTCTGCTGGCCACACCGGACATCACACTCGGCCCGTCGCAGATCCACATCGTCGGCTGGCCTCGTCTTGACCGGCTCCTGGCTGCACAGGCCACCGCGGACGCGGGTGACACAACGCGCGCGAAGCGACGCTTGCGTGTCCTGTGGGCGCCGACGCACGACTGGCGTAAGCGCGGTCCCGAGCAACGGGCGACGTCGAGCTATCCCGAGTTCGAGGAACACCTGCCGGCACTGGAACGCCATTTCGATGTCGCCGTGTCATTGCACCCGCGCAACCGTCAGGAGAAGTCGACGACGACGGAGCAATTCGTGTGGGCCGACGTCGTCATCTCCGATTTCGGCACGATGGTCTATGAGGCCTGGGCGCTCGGAAAACCGGTGCTGTTCCCCCGTTGGATCCTCGAAGATCGGGTCATCACCTACGTGCCGCAATCCGCGGAGGCGCACATCTTCGCGGCCGACATCGGGCTACATCCCCGTTCAATCGACGAGATGATCGCGATGATCACCGACCGGGTTCCGGTCGGTGACGACGTCACCGGATTTCTCGACGAATACCTGGACCCTGCGTCGCGTGGCCACGCGGGGCGGCTCGTCGCCGACGTGCTCGAGTCCCTGCGCCGGACGAGCGCGCGTCGTGCCGCCGTCCGACGGCCGTGGTCGCGGCTCCTGCGTCGTCGGGGGCGGGCCGTCGGGCACGACGGACGGGGCGTGGGTGCTGTGCGCAGACGCGATCGTTAGGTCCGGGCCGGATCAACGACGACGTCCGTGAGGAGGAGCGTTCGATGGCTGATCAACGGCATCGCATCAGCTACCGGGTGGCGTATGCCGTGCGGCATCCCGGCCGCATCCGGGGATTCGTCCGCCGTTGGTGGCGCGATGTCCGGTTCCGGCTGTCCGGCCGCCGGTCGCATGTTGACTTCTATCGCGCGGTGATGCGGGACGACGCCGCGGTCGACCCCGATCGTGCGGTGGGCAGTGCGACGCGTGACCGGTGGCTCGCGCTTGGGGCGTTGCAGTTCGACTACCTGTGTGAGAGCGGCCTGCAGGCGACGATGGACGTGCTCGAGATCGGCTGCGGGAACCTGCGCGCCGGATGGCGCATCATCGAATTTCTCGAATCGGGGCGATACGCCGGCATCGACATCTCGCCCGACATCCTGCTCGCGGCCAATCGCACGATCGTCGAACGCGGTCTGCAAGCCAAGGAACCGGCGCTGCGGCTGGTCGACGATTTGACGTTCGACTGGGCACCCGAGGCACGGTTCGATGTGCTGCACGCCCACAGTGTGTTCTCGCACTGCCCGATCGAGGTCATCGAGGAATGCTTCGCACACGCCGGCCGTGTCCTGCGTCCGGGCGGATTCTTCGATTGCACGTTCAATGCGACGTCGGGTCCCGAACACCATGTGCTGCACGAGGACTATTACTACCAGCCGTCGACCTTGATCGCGCTCGGTGAACGCCATGGGTGGACGGCCACTCTGCAGGCGGACTGGGAGGGCCGGCACAAGCAGTCGAAGCTGCGCCTACGCCGGGATTGACGACTCACGGGACTCGCGCGGCAGGAACGCGGAAAGCAGTGCTGCGGCCGCGTTCACGCCAGCGACATACCAGAAGATCGTGCCGTAGCCGATCCCTTCGACGAGGAAGCCGACGATCACCGGCGAGATGCCGGTCGTCACCGCGTTGAGACCCCACAACAACCCGAGCATGCTGCCTTCGAGCTGTTGCCCTTCGGCGGCGTCGAGCGCTGCAGCTTGGATCAGTGAACTCGCACCGAAGAAGACGGTGCCCATGAGGGCCACCGAGGCGCTGAACAGCAGCCCGGAACCTGTCAGCGCCATCGACACGGCGAAGGTCACCTTGGCGATGAGCACGGCCGAGATGATGCGGCTGCGCCCGACACGGTCGGACATCGATCCGATCAATGGTCCGACGACGATGCCGAACCCGGTGAGAAGCGCCACGTGGATCCCGATGCCGACGCTGCCCATGTTGAGCGATTCGCTGAGATAGAGGCTGAGCCACATCAGCAGCCCGCCGTGGCCGAGTCCGCTGAGCATCGCGATGCCGATCAGCTTCGACAGGCCGGGGCTCTTGAGGACGTTGCGCAGCGTGCGCATCTGATTGACGAACGACCGGGAATCCGTGGTGGTCGCTGTCGTCGACGCCGTCCACTGCGGCGCACCGCGAAGCAGCAACCAGATACCGAGTGCGAACACTGCGGCGAGCGGGATGGCTCCGATGAGGACGGTCTGCCAGCTGACGACGACGAGCAATCCACCGACGATCAGCGGGCCGATCACGTCGCCGACGCTTCCCGACGAACGGTGCATCGAGATCATCAGACCCCGACGAG
>JBBDSV010000097.1:4014-10514 GCA_040904785.1 Nitriliruptoraceae bacterium | reverse complement strand
GTCGAGCACGACGCGGTTGACCTCGCCAACCTCATTGGTGATGCGTGACGAAATGCGCGCCAGTATTGCATGGTCGACGCGGGTCCAGTCGGCGGTCATGGCGTCTTCGCTGGAGACGGGCCGAAGCACGATCGGATGACCATAGGTGCGTCCGTCACCCTGCACGCCGACGGACCGTACGTCGGCGAGCAGCACGACGGGGCACTGCCAGATCACCTGATCGAGGCCGGCCGCCGTCAACTCCTCGCGAACGATCGCGTCGGCAGCGCGCAAGGTTGCCAGTCGCTCGCTGTCGACGGCGCCGATGATCCGAATCGCCAGACCCGGTCCCGGGAACGGTTGCCGCGAGACGATCGCATCCGGCAGGCCGAGTTCAGCCCCGACAGCACGCACCTCGTCCTTGAACAGGCTCTTGAGCGGCTCGACAAGCGCGAATTCGAGGTCATCGGGCAGCCCGCCGACGTTGTGGTGGCTCTTGATGTTCGCGGTTCCGGAGCCTCCGCCGGACTCGACGACGTCCGGATAGAGCGTGCCCTGGACGAGGAAGCGCACGTCGCCGTGCGCGCCGTCGTTCGCGCGGGCCACAATGTCTGCTGCGGCCGCCTCGAAGACGCGGATGAACTCGCGGCCGATGATCTTGCGCTTGTCCTCCGGATCGGTCACGCCCGCAAGTGCGGTGAGGAACCGGTCACGGGCGTCTACGACGACGAGGTCGGCGCCGGTCGCGGCGACGAAGTCGCGTTCGACCTGTTCGCGCTCACCGGAGCGCAACAGGCCGTGGTCGACGAAGACGCAGGTGAGCTGATCGCCGATGGCGCGCTGCACGAGCGCGGCGGCGACGGCGGAGTCGACGCCCCCCGACAAACCACAGATGGCGCGGCCGTCACCGACCTGTGCCCGCACGGCGTCGACGAGATCGTCGATCACCGACCGGGTGGTCCACGTCGGGCGGCAGCCGGCGATGTCGAAGAGGAAATGTTCGAGGACGGCTTGTCCGTGCGTTGTGTGTGCGACCTCTGGGTGAAACTGGACGCCGGCGACGCGTGCAGCAGGGTTCTCGAAGGCGGCGACGGGTGCCCGCGGGCTCGAGGCGACCACCGCGCAGCCGTCGGGCGCCCGTGTCACGGCATCACGGTGCGACATCCACACCTGCTGGGTCGGCGGTGTGCCGGCGAGTAGCACCGCATCTGGCGCGACGTCGAGCGTGGTGTCGCCGTACTCGGCCTGCTCGGTGCGCGTCACCTCGCCGCCGAGCGCTGCGGCGAGCAGCTGAAATCCGTAGCAGATGCCGAAGACCGGGATGCCGAGATCGAGGATGCCCTCGTCGGGCAGCGGTGCGCCCGGTTCGTACACCGAAGAGGGGCCACCGGACAGCACGATGGCGGCCGGCGCCGCAGCCGCCATCTCGTCGCGCGACACCGTGTGCGGAACGATCTCCGAGTAGACCCCGGCCTCACGTATGCGGCGCGCGATGAGCTGCGCGTACTGCGCGCCGAAGTCGACCACGAGCACGCGTTGGTCGTCGGAGGTCATCTGCGCCTCATACCGGGGTCGCGGGTCGCGCGGTCGCGCTTCGACCGCCGCGGCTTTGAACGTTGGTGCGGATCGTAGAGCGTGTGCCGCGCGGTCGGCGACGACCGGGCCACGCCGAGCGCGCACGTGTGGCCGATCGGCCAGCGTCCGACCTCCTCGCTTCGATCGTCGACAACGCTACGATCTTGCGTTTGTTGGCGCGAACGCGCGCAATTTCGTGGAAATCGACGGGTGAGCGCCGTACGGCGGCGTGCGCCGGACGGACATGCGTGGTCGGTGGTCGAGTGGCATCATGTTGCATATGAGGCGAGCGTTGCTTGTGTTGCTCGTGATCGGCCTCGTGCCGTTCACGTCCGCCCGTGCGCTCGCCGACGACCACGAGGAACACCTCGAGGAACTTGAGGACGAACTCGCCGAGACGGAGGAGACGCTCACCGCGGCCCTGGAGCGTCTCGACGACGCTCGCGCCGAGCTCGAGCGTGTCGAAGCGCGATTGGCGGCCGCGAGTGCGGAGTTGGGGCGTACACAGGAGGCGTACAACGCCGCGAAAGCCGCCTATGAGGCCGCGCGCCAAGAGGTGGAGGAGACGTCCGCTGCGCTAGCCGGCGCCGAACGTGCGTTGGCACGCGCCGAGTCGCGTCTCGAGGCGGCGTTGGAGCGTGAACGCGTCGCCGTCGGACGGCTCGAGGACCGGGTCGTCAAGGCGTTCAAGGACGGTTCGACCCACCCGACCGTCGGGCTGGCGCAGGGCATCATCAGCGCCGGCGACTGGCACGACATCGCCCGCACCGCACAGATCTATCAGCGCACGCTCGCCGATGACCGGCAACTCGTCAGCGAGGCCTACGACGCACGTACCGATGCCGACGCGGCGCGTGCGGACGCCGACGCGGCCCGCATCGAAGCCGAGGAACTCGCCATTCGCGCCGAGGTCGCCGAGCAGCGCGCTGCCGAGGAACTCGCAACCCTCGACGCGCTCGTTGCCGAACGCCAGGCCGCCGTCAATGCCGTGGCTGCCGAACAGCGTCAGCGTCAGGCGATCTTCCAAGAGCTCGAAGCCGACGCTGACGTCATGCGGGCCCTGCAGCGCGAACTCGAACAGAAGATTCTCGAGCTGCGCGCTGGCGGGACCTGCGTGGGGAGTGTCCCCGCGGGCGCGCCGGTACCGAGCTCGATTCCGAGCTGGGGACAGCGACTGGTTTCGCGCACCTCGGCGGCACGTGACTGGGTCATCCCGATCGCTGCGGCCAGTTCGCGCAACGGTCTCGACCCGCGCGTGTTCGCTGCGCTCGTGTGGTCCGAGTCCGCATTCCGTCCCACGGTCGTCTCGCACGCCGGCGCGATCGGTCTCGCGCAACTCATGCCCGGCACGGCCGCGGGCCTCGGCGTCGACCCGTGGGATCCCGAAGAGAACCTCGACGGAGGGTCGCGGTATCTCGCACGCCAGGTTTCGCGCTTCGGCTCACTTGAACTCGGGCTCGCCGCATACAACGCCGGGCCCGGCAACGTCGTCAAGTACGGGGGAATCCCGCCGTTCGCCGAGACCCAGATCTATGTCGTGCGTGTGATCGAACGGTGCCAGCTCATCAGCTGACGGACGTTGGCGCCGCCAAGAACCCGTGTTCGCGACCCCGAGGCCCCCGGGCAGGATTCGGGGACAACCCCGAGACCGTCGCCGTCCGCGGTCCGGCACTCTTGTGGCGACGCCGCGGCAGCATGTCGCGCGTCCGCTGCCGGACCCTCCGGCGGTCGCATGCAACGATCGGACGTGGATCATGGATGACGCGACACGTCGCGGATGGGCCATCGGCGCGCACCTTTCCGGCCTGGCGCTCGGCTTGATGACTGCCAGCGTGCTGGCCTTCATCGGCCCTCTCGCGGTCTGGCTGATGCACCGCGACGATGCGTATGTCGACCATCACGCGAAGGAAGCGCTCAACTTCCAGCTCACCGTGCTCGCTGCGCTTGTCGCGGGCGCGATCCTCGCGATCCCGGCCGCCATCATCGGCGTGCTCACGCTCGGCGTCGGACTCATTCTGCTCGTGATCGTCCTGCTCGCGGCGATCGTGCTCTGGTTCGTGTTGCCGATCGTCGCCGCGGTCAAGGCGAGTGAAGGGCAGGGATACCGGTATCCGGTGACGATCCGGTTCGTTCGCTGAGCGCCAGTAGCATCGCGGCGCAGCGCCGATCCGAATCGTCGGAGTCCATCCGTGCCCGAAGCGTCACCACGCCTGCTCGCCGGTCTGAATCCTTCGCAGCGCGAGGCCGTCGTCCGAGTTGACGGCCCAGTGCTCGTCGTCGCGGGTGCGGGTTCGGGAAAGACGCGGGTGCTGACGCACCGCATCGCGCATCTCATCGGCGATCACGAGGTGCGCCCGGGGCAGCTGCTCGCGATCACGTTCACGAACAAGGCTGCCGACGAGATGGCCGAACGTGTCGGTGCGCTCGTCGGTGAACGCCTGTCTGCAGGGATGTGGGTGACGACGTTCCACAAGGCCTGCGTGCGCATTCTGCGGCGCGAGATCTCGCGGCTCGGATACAAGTCCGGGTTCACGATCTACGACCAGCAGGACGCGCAGCGGATGCTGGGCATGATCGCCAAGGAACTCGGTGTAGACGAGAAGCGGCTGCCGCCGCGTGCTATGCAGGCCGAGATCAGTCGGGCCAAGGACGCCCTCGTCGACTACGAGACCTATGCGGCGCAGGCGTCGGGTTGGCCCGACACCACGATCGCCGAGGTGTACGCCGAGTATCAACGCCGTCTGCTGCAGGCCAATGCTCTCGACTTCGACGATCTCATCGTCAAGACGGTCGAACTGTTCCAGCTGTTCGACGGGGTCCTCGAGCACTACCAGCAGCGTTTCCGGTACGTACTCGTCGATGAGTACCAGGACACCAATCGGGCGCAGTACCACCTCGTGCACCTGCTTACGGCCGCGCATCACAACCTGATGGTCGTCGGCGACCCGCAGCAGGGCGTGTACTCGTTCCGAGGTGCGACGATCCAGAACATCCTCGACTTCGAGCGCGATCATTCGGATGCGGCCGTGATCGTGCTCGATCGCAATTATCGGTCGACACAGACGATCCTCGACGCGGCGAACGGGGTCATCGGTTCGAGCCCGGTGGAGCGGCGCGCGCAGCTGTGGACCGATCGTGGGGCGGGGGCTCCGGTGGTCCGGTATCACGCGGACGACGAGCACGACGAGGCGGCCTTCGTCGCCGCCGAGTGCGAAACGCTGCGTGACGACGGCGTCGCGTTTGACGACGTCGCGATCTTCTACCGCACGAATGCGCAGTCGCGTGTGCTCGAAGAGGTCTTCATCCGTGTGGGACTTCCGTATCGGGTGATCGGTGGCGTGCGGTTCTACGAGCGCAGGGAGATCAAGGATGTGCTCGCCTACCTGCGAGTACTCGTCAATCCCGCCGACGACGTGTCTGCACGCCGGATTATCAACACGCCGCGTCGGGGGATCGGTGACCGGACCGTCGAGGCGATCGACCGGCATGCCCGTCGCGAGGGCTGCAGCTTCCTCGACGCATGTAGGCAGATCGAACAGGTCATCGATGTCGGCGCCCGCGCCGTCGGTGCGGTGCAGTCGTTCGTCGATCTTCTCGACGGCCTGCGGACGGCCGCAGATCATGAATTGGCGGTTCCCGCGCTGCTCGAACGGATCTGGGACGTCACCGGATATATGCGCGAGCTTCAGGCGGAGCGGACGGTCGAGGCACTCGGACGTGAGGAGAACCTGCGCGAGCTGCGATCGGTCGCGCAGGAGATCGACGAACGTGCGGCGGAATCCGACGACGATCCAGACGACGAGGTGCTTGCCGCGATGTCACCCGGGCTGCGCCGAGTCGCAGCCTTCCTGGAGTCGGTCACCCTTGTCAGCGACCAGGACCAACTCGAGAGCGCGCCCGACGGCGCCGTGACCTTGATGACGTTGCACACCGCCAAGGGGCTCGAATTCCCGGTCGTGTTCGTCGTCGGACTCGAGGACGGCGTGTTTCCCCACGTTCGCTCCCTCGGCGACACGAAGCAGCTCGAAGAAGAACGGCGTCTCTGCTATGTCGGATTGACCCGCGCACAGGACCGCCTGTACGTGTCCCACGCGGAGCATCGCACCCTGTGGGGTGGCGCGTCCTATAACCCGCCGTCGCGGTTCTTGGACGATCTGCCCGATGCGCTCGTTGAAGATCGGCGACCGGCATCCGCGTCGCGTGGGCGCGCGCCCGAGGCCATTACGATCGATGGTGCCGAGTTCCACCGAGGAGATCGTGTGATGCATGCCAAGTTCGGTCCGGGGCGGATCACTGCGCTCGACGGCGACGGGGAGGCGACCGTCGAATTCGAGGACGGGTCGATAAAGCATCTCGTGCTCGCGTACGCGCCGATGGTGCGCGCGTGATCACCGCATTCGGCCTCGTGTTCTTGGCCGAGCTGGGCGACAAGTCGATGCTGATGGCACTCGCGTTCGCGACGCGCTTCGCTGCGGTGCCTGTCTTCGGCGGCATCGCCGCGGCGGCCGTCATCGCAACAGGTGGCGCGGCGTTGCTCGGTGGCGTCGTCGGTATTGCCCTGCCGACGGGTGTCCTCACCATTGTGGCCGGGGTGCTGTTCCTCGGGTTCGGCATGTGGATGCTGCGCGAGGAAGACGACGATGACATCAACGTTGACCTCGGTGGTCGGTCGGTGTTCGTTGCGGCGACGGCGACCTTCGTGCTCGCCGAGATCGGGGACAAGACGATGCTCGCGACCGCGGCGCTGGCGAGCACGCAGAACGCGTGGGTGACGTGGGCTGGCGCGGCGACGGGCATGGCGGCGGCCAGCGGCCTGGCGATCGTGGCGGGATCGGCGTTGGGTTCGCGCGTGCGAACCGACATCATGCGGCGTGTGGCCGCCGTCGTGTTCCTACTCGCCGGCGTACTGCTCATCGCGGAAGGCGTGTAGTTCAGTGCCACGTCCG
>JBBDSV010000097.1:0-3914 GCA_040904785.1 Nitriliruptoraceae bacterium | reverse complement strand
CTTCGATGTCGGCGCGGCGCGGTGTCCACCCCAGCTGTTCGGCGGCGCGGTCGGAGGCGGCGACGAGTCGGGCGGGATCGCCGGGCCGTCGCGGGCCCTCGATCGTGGCGATCGATCGTCCCGTGACCCGTTCTGCCGCGTCGATGACCTCACGGACGCTGAACCCGCGGCCGTTGCCGAGGTTGAGAACCGCATGGCCGAGTGTGTCGAGGCGTTCGACCGCGCGGACGTGGGCGTCTGCGAGATCGGCGACGTGGACGTAGTCGCGGATCGCGGTGCCATCGGAGGTGGAATAGTCCGTGCCGTTGATCGTCACCGAGGTCGCGGCACCCGATGCGACATCGAGCACGCGCGGGATCAGGTGTGTCTCCGGGTCGTGGCGTTCCGGCCGTCCGGGAGTCGCACCCGCGGCGTTGAAGTAGCGCAGCGATGCCACCGCCATCCCGCGTAGACGATGGAGCCAGTCGAGCATGTCTTCGACCGCGAGCTTCGATGCCCCGTAGGGACTGGTCGGTCGTGCGGGCGTGTCCTCGTCGATCGTTGCCGTCTCGGTCTCGCCGTACACGGCGGCGGTCGACGACAGCACGAAGCGGCCGACGCCATGGGCGACGAGGACTTCGAGCAGCCGTGTCGTCGCACCGACATTGGTGGCAAAGAACTGTTCGGGGCGGGTCATCGACTCGCCCGCTTCGATGCGTGCGGCGAAGTGGATGCAGGCGTCGGCGGCGAAGTCGGACAACGCGGCCGCGAGCGCGGCCTGGTCGGCGACGTCGGCGTCGACGAACGACGCCGCTTCGGGAACCGCGTCCCGGTGGCCGGTCGACAGGTCGTCCACCACTCGAACGTCGTGGCCGGCATCACACAACGCCGCAGCCGTCGTTGCGCCGATGAACCCGGCGCCACCGGTCACGAGCACACGCATCAGGTCGCCTCCGTCAGTCGCCGCCGCCGCGCCGGGTGCGTCAACATTCGGCGTGCACGACGGCGTCGGTGGGCGGCGGGCCGGGGGTGGTTGTCGTCGGATCGAGGAACAATCGATCCCGCCACACGAACGTCGGGTGCTCGTGCAGGGACGCCACGCCGCGATAGCCCCGACCCGTCAAGGACCACACGTCGCCCTCGGGCGACTCGAGACGGTTCGAGGACGCACACCAGGCGATGTCGTCCGCGTCGGCGAACGCCCGGATTCGACCACCGGCACCGACGATGAGCACGTCGAAGCGCAGGTCGTAGGTGCTCGCGGGAACGGAGTCGACCGCCATGACCTCGACCCACGGGTCCTCGGGCGGCGTCGCGCCCTGCCGGAGGAACAGCACACCCGCGATGGCGACGGCAATCCCGGCGACGACCGACCCGACGATCCATTGGAGACCGAGCGGCGCTCGAAGGACGATCTTTCGTGCACGCTGGGCGGCCCGTTCGGGCAGGTACCCGGCGGGTCCGAAGTCCACGTCCTGCTCGTCGGCCATGACGCCGCACGGTACTCCACTATCCTTCGCCCGACGGAAGGTGGGCGAATGGCGATCCGTGTCGTCGTCGCGAAACCGGGCCTCGACGGGCACGACCGTGGTGCCAAGGTCGTCGCCCGCGCACTTCGCGACGCCGGGATGGAAGTCGTCTACACCGGATTGCACCAGACGCCCGAACAGATCGTCGCCGCGGCGATCGACGAAGATGCCGATGCGATCGGACTGTCCATCCACTCCGGTGCCCACATGACGCTGTTTCCCAAGGTCGTCGCGCAACTGCGAGAACGCGGTGCCGACGATGTCGTCGTATTCGGCGGGGGAATCATTCCTGACGCCGACATCGTCGAACTCAAGGCGCACGGCGTCGCCGAGATCTTCACGCCAGGTACGCCGATGCGCGTGATCACCGACTGGGTGCGCGACAACGTCGGGCGTAACTGACCGCCTCGTCACCTGACCGGTCGCAACCGGTGGTGACGCCAACTGCAAGGACGAAACACATGGACCTCGTGGAGTTCCAAGGCAAGCAGGTGTTCGCGCGCAATGATGTGCCCGTGCCGCCGCCCGGTGCGGTGTGCCGAACGGTCGAAGAGGTGGTCGGCGCAGCGGAACGCCAGTTGGCCGCCGGCGCGAACGCGGTCGTGATCAAGGCCCAGGTCAAGGTCGGAGGCCGCGGCAAGGCCGGCGGAGTCAAGCTCGCCACGACGGTCGACGATGCACGCGCACACGCCGAGTCGATCCTCGGGCTCGATATCAAAGGGCACGTCGTTCGGGTCATCTACGTCGAGCCGGCGTCGGACATCGTCGAGGAGTACTACTTGTCGGTGATGCACGATCGTGTGCACAAGGGCCACCTCGTGATCTGCTCGAAGCAGGGCGGCGTCGACATCGAGGAGGTCAACCGCACGGATCCCGATGCCGTCGTCAAGCGCACGCTCACCCCGCACGAGACCGCCGACGGGCTGTCGCCCGACACGGCACGTGAGATCGTGACGCAGGCTGCCTTTCCCGCCGAGGTCCTCGACGCGGCACGTGACCTGCTCGTGAAGCTGTTCGCCGCCTACCGGGCCGAAGACGCGACGCTTGCGGAAATCAACCCACTGATCCGCACGCCCGACGACCGGGTGATCGCACTTGACAGCAAGGTGTCGCTCGACGCCAACGCGGCGTTCCGCCACGACGAATATGCCGAGTTCGCCATCGACGGCATCGACGCCGACGACCCGCTGGAGGCCAAAGCACGAGAACAGGGCATCCAGTACGTCAAGCTCGACGGCAACGTCGGGGTGCTCGGCAACGGCGCGGGACTGGTGATGGCGACGCTCGATGTCGTCGCGCAGCACGGCGGTCGCGCCGCGAACTTCCTCGATGTCGGCGGAGGCGCCTCTGCAGACGCGATGGCCGCATCGCTCGGGCTCGTGCTGTCGGATCCGGATGTCGCCAGCGTGTTCATCAACATCTTTGGCGGCATCACCCGCGGCGAAGAGGTCGCCAACGGCATCATCGAAGCGACGCGCCGGCTCGGCGACTTCCCGCAGAAGCTCGTCGTGCGGCTCGACGGCACCAACGCGGAAGAAGGTCGCTCGATCCTTAACGCGGCCGGCCTGGCCAACGTCGTTGCGGCCGCGACCATGGACGAGGCGGCGGCCAAGGCCGTCGAACTCGCGACCGCCTGACGCCATCGAACGCCAACGCGGCGCGAAAAGGAGTGCACTGTGAGCATCTTCATCGACGAGAACACCACCGTGGTCGTCCAGGGCATCGGGTCCCAGGGGACGTTCCATGCCCGGCGCAACAAGGACTACGGCACGCGGGTGGTCGGCGGCATCCACCCGAAGAAGGGGGGCACGACCTGGGATGAGGTCGACGTCCCGGTCTTCGGCACCGTCCGTGAGGCCGTCGGTGAGACCGGCGCGAACACCTCCCTGGTGATGGTCCCTGCACCCTTCACCAAGGACGCGATCCTCGAGGCCTACGACGCCGGCATCGAAACGATCGTGACGATCACCGAAGGTGTGCCGGTCCACGATATGACCGAGGTCTACGACACCGTCGTGCGTCGCGGCGGCGCGCGGCTCGTCGGGCCCAACTGCCCCGGCCTGATCTCCCCGGGCAAGGCCAATGTCGGCATCATCCCGGCGGAGACGACGTTCCCCGGCAATGTCGGGCTCGTATCACGTTCGGGCACGTTGACCTACCAGATCATGCACGAGCTGGCCCAGGCGGGCATCGGCATCTCGACGTGCGTCGGCATCGGGGGAGACCCGATCATCGGCACGCAGTTCCTCGACGTCATCACCGCCTTCGCGGCTGACCCGGACACACACGCCATCGCCTTCGTCGGGGAGATCGGCGGGTCCGAAGAGCAGATCGCCGGCGAGTGGATCCGCGACAACATCCCCGACACCCCGGTGGTCGGCTACATCGCCGGCTTCGAGGCGCCCG
>JBBDSV010000096.1:0-15104 GCA_040904785.1 Nitriliruptoraceae bacterium | reverse complement strand
GACCTACACCTACTGCCTCGGGGGTCTGAGCTTCTTCCTGTTCATCCTGCTGACCATCACCGGCATCTTCCTGATGTTCTTCTACACCCCCGCGGCCGGTGCCGGCTCCGAGATCGCCTATCTCAACATGCGCGAGCTGTCGACGTCGGTGACCTTCGGTGCCCTGGTGAGGAACCTCCACCGGTGGGGGGCGCACGCGATGGTCTTCACCGTCTTCCTCCACATGGCGCGCGTCTTCTACCACGGTGCGTACAAGCCGCCGCGCGAGTTCAACTGGGTCGTCGGCGTGATCCTGCTGCTGCTGACGCTGTTCTTGTCCTTCACCGGTTACCTGCTGCCCTGGGACCAGCTCGCCCTGTGGGCGGTGACCGTCGGGACCAACATCGCCGGGTTCTCCCCGGTCTTCGGCGACCAGGTCTCGTTCGTCCTCCTCGGCGGCATGGAGGTCGGTCCGCCGACCCTGCTGCGGTGGTACGTGCTGCACGTGCTGTTCGTGCCGTTCATCTTCATCATCTTCCTCGCGGTCCATTTCTGGCGGATCCGCAAGGACGGCGGCATCTCGGGTCCGCTGTGATCCCGGGTTCGACGCCGGCAGTGGCGCGGGAGGAACGCGAATGAGCGACGAGGTCCAGATCGATCAGGACGTCTACGACCGCCTGATCGCCGACGGCAAGAGCGAACGCATCGCCCGGGCGAAGGCCAAGGCGGCCGCGGTTCGCAAGTCGAAGGCGGCCGAGGGCGCCACGCTCGGTCCGCGGCCTGCAGACGAGGCGAAAGAAGCGCTGGAGTCGTTCCGCGCGTCACGCGGTGGCGGAGGCGGCACCGCGACGAAGACCGCCACCGCGGCCGAAGGCGATGGCGGCGGTCGGCTGACGCCGGAGCAGCGTGCGGCGCGCGTCGCTGCGTCGCTGGGAGCGAACGAGTCGCCGTCGATGGGTGTGCCGGCCGCGAGCGACCACACGCACCGGCTGCTCGCCCTCGTCCCCCCGGCCGGCATCCAGCAGGTGCAGTCCAAGCAGATGGACAAGGTCTACACCTGGCCGCATCTGCTGCTGATCGAGTTCGTCGCGCTGCTCGCGATGGGGTCGGTGCTGCTCATCGCCTCGTTCTTCCTCGACGCGCCGCTGGGTTCGCTCGCCAACCCCAACGAGGTTCCGGCGATCAACAAGGCGCCGTGGTACTTCATGGGGCTGCAGGAGTTGCTGCGGTACTTCCACCCGATGGTGGCCGGTGTCTCGATCGTCGGCGTGTTCATCGTGTTGTTGATGGCGGTTCCGTACGCGGACAAGAACCCTTCTGCCAAGCCGGAGAATCGCAAGTTCGCCAACATGGCGTTCACCTTCTTCATCGCCTTCTGGGGCATGCTCACCATGATCGGCTCGTTCCTGCGCGGCCCGGGGTACGAATGGGTGTGGCCCTGGGTGCAGGGCCTGGGCTTCTCCCTCTAATGCGACTGGTGCGACCGGATCTGAGGATGACATGACCGACAACGAGAAGCGGCTCAAGCCGATCGAGCGGCGCACATTTCTGCGCTACAGCCTGATCGGTGCGACGAGCGCTGGCCTGGGCGGCTTCGCGCTGTCGTCGCTCGGCTTCCTGTGGCCGCGACGGGGGGATCAGCTGTTCGGGGAGGTGCCTTTCGGTGATGCCGCCTCGCTCGCGGCGGAGATCAGCGATACGCGCACGCCGCTGCGGGCCGAAGGGGGGATCTCGATCATCGTCTGGGACCCACAGACGCCGGGCGCCGAGTTCGCCTACGGCGAGGACCACCAGGCCGTCGTCGACGACACGACGGCGCTGATGGCGTTGTACACGCAGGCGTGCCCGCACCTGGGCTGTGCGGTCCCGTGGTGCCAGACGTCCCAGTGGTTCGAATGCCCGTGTCACGGTTCGCGTTACAACCGGTACGGCGAATGGACCGACGGTCCCGCTCCGCGAGGGCTCGACCGGTTTCCGTCGTACATCGACGGCGATGGCCAGTTCGTCGTCGACGTCGGCAATCTGCTCACGGGCCCGGCCCGTACCGCGAACGTCCTCGAGCAGCCGCCCGAGGGTCCGAACTGCGTCGACGTGTGAGCCACGGAGCCTGGAATGCCTGATCCTTTCGTGTTGGTGGCCAGTGGCGGGAGCGGTTCGTCCGTGCCCGTCATCATCCTGCTCGTGGCACTCGCCGGTTTCGCGCTGGCCTACTTCGTCGTCGGTCCGGGACGCCGGTCGGGTCCACGGCGTCGCGCCGACATCCCGCTGAGCATGCGGCCGCACCACGCGGACGACGAACTCGAGACGCGCGGGATCGAACGGGCGATGTCGTGGGGGGTCGCACTGGCCGTCTTCGCCTCGCTGTTCCTGCCGCTGTACTGGCTGATTGAGCCGCAGCGGATCGAGAACGCCGTCGACGACCAGTACGAACACGATGTCGCCGTCGGCCGGGTCGAATACCAGAACGCCTGTGCGTCCTGCCACGGGGTCAACCTTGAGGGCGGATCGGCACCCCATCCGGACCCCGACATCGACGCCGCGTGGCCGGTGCCGTCGCTCAACAACATCGTCGCCCGGTATGAGGGTTCCGAGGTCGTCGAGGACGTGCGCGAGTTCATGTGGCTCACGGTCTTCCACGGACGCGCCGGCACACCGATGCAGGGATTCAGTACCGACGCGGGCGGTGTCTACAGCGACTACCAGCTCAATTCGATCATCTCGTACGTGCTGTCGGTGCAGACCGGCGAAGTCGAGGAGATCGATGCTCAGGCCTTCGTCGGACGATCCGGTGAGGACCTGTTCAGCAGCAACTGCGCCCGCTGCCACGGACAGGACGCCCAGGGCTACGTCGGCCCGACACTGCTCAACGTCTACGAGCGCTACGGCGCCGATCTCGACGACCCGTCGACCTTCGCCGACGCACGTGACGTCGTGCGCCAGACGATCCTCGACGGTCGGGTCGTGCCGGGCAAGGCGCCGATGCCGCCGTTCGCCGACACGCTGCCCGACGAGGCGATCGACGAGATCATCGACCATCTCGAATCGATCCAGGTGACGGGCGGCCCACGCTTCGGTCAGATCGGGGGTCCCGCGGTGGCCCAGGAGGCTCAGTGACGATGGAGTTGTTCCTTGCGGTCGAATCCGCGGTCCCGGCAGACCATCCGGCGGCGATGCTCGCGGTCCCCTTGGGCATCCTGTTCTTCATGGGGTCGTGCTACCTGTTGTTGTGGTCGAACTACGGTGCGAAAAAGGGTGCGGCGATCACCGGCGTCGCCTGGTTCGGGTTCGCGGCGCTGATCGGCCTGTTCTGGTGGTTCGGCGCGCCGGGGATCCCCGCGGGTCTCGGCATCTCGCACCTGCCCGGTCAGGGAAACGATCACTACACCGAGCGGTGGTTCGCCTTCGAGGCCGGATCGGAGCGTGCCGAGTACTTCCCGAGCGTGAACAACACCGGCGAGTTCGTGCCGATGTCCGACTATGCGGGGTTCGCCGGGGTTGCCGAGCAGGAGTATCTCGCCGATCCGGGGTATACCAACCTCGCCGGGTCGGTGTCGCAGGCCCTCGACCGGATGAACGAACAGTTCCTGCCGATCGACGAGAACGGTGTGGCCCAGATCGGGGTGACCCGACGGCAGGAGCTCGAAGAGGATGCCGCCGCGAATGAACCGTCCGACGCCGCGCGCCGGAACCAGCCGTTCTACACGGCGCGCGCGGTTTCGGATCCGCGCCTGATCGACGATCCGTCGACCGGGCTGCGCGTTGCCACCGCCGAATTCCAGGTGTTCGCCACGTTCGTCGCCGCCGACGGCGTATCGCTCGATCCCGTCCCCGTCGGCGAGCCGCAGTCGTGGTTCGCGTTCTACGACCCGGGTCGCTCATGGCTGCCATCCGCGCTGTGGACGACGATCGCCGGCGTGCTGTTCCTGGTGAGTCTCGGGTGGCTCGATCGCCTCGAGCAGCGCGAGAAGCGCGAAGAGACGGACGAGGTCGTCGAACCGGAGGATCTCGCCGTTCCTATCGCACAGTAGGTGCGTCACGACTTGGCGGCGGTGTGACACGCCGGGCACCATGCCCTCGAATCGCCGTTGTGAAGGTCGCTCGTGACGCTGGCCCGTGTGTTCGTCGCTCTCGCGGCGCTCGTGCTCGCGGCATGCGGCGGCGCTGATGCGGCCGCGCCCGACTGCCCGCGGATCCCGGGCGTTCGTGCCGGCCTGTGCCCCATCGATGCCGACGACCGCGTCGAGGCGCCGACCGACGAGTTGCCCGCGCTCACCGCTGACGGTGTCGCCGGAACGAGGTCGGTCGCCGACCACCGCGGCAGCGTGGTGGTACTCAACTTCTGGGCGTCGTGGTGCGGCCCCTGCCGTGTCGAGCAGCCCGACCTCAATGCTGCACGTGATCTCCTCGCGGGCGGCGTCGTGTTCCTCGGCGTCAACATCCAGGACTCCGAGGCGAACGCAGCGGCGCACCTGCGCGAGTTCTCGGTGGTCTACCCGTCGCTGTTCGACCCGGCGAATACCTACGCGGCACGTTTCCGCGGCGTCACCCCCCGCACGATCCCGTCGACGATCTTTCTCGATCGCGATGGACGGATCGCGGCGCGCATCCTGGGTCTGACCACCACCACCGAAGTCGTCGGCTTGGCCGAGACGATCGCCGAACAGGACTGAGCGTGGCCGAGACAATTCAGGCAATCATCTTCGATGGCAACTTCCTCGTCGCCGCGGCGATCGCCGTCGCTGCCGGGTTGGTCTCGTTCGCGTCACCGTGCGTGCTGCCGCTCGTCCCCGGCTACCTGTCGTACATGACCGGGCTGTCCGGCCACGACCTTGCGACCGGTGGGGCTCGCGCGCGCGGGCGGGTGCTCCTCGGATCGACACTGTTCGTGCTGGGCTTCGCCGTGCCGTTCGTCATGCTCGGATTCGCCGCAGGGCTCATCAGCGCCCTGTTCACGTCAACGGCGTTCCGAATCGTCGCCGGGACCATCGTCGCCGGACTGGGCGTGCTCATGGCGCGGGGCCGGCTCATGCGCGAGATCCGCGTCGCCGACCGTGCCCCGAACGCCGGTCTGGCGGGTGCGCCGGTGCTGGGATTCGTGTTCGGCGTCGGCTGGACCCCGTGCCTGGGGCCTGCGGCGGGCGCGATCCTCACGCTGTCCGCGGGGGTGACCGCGGGCGTGTCGGGCCGCGGTGCAGTGCTTGGATTCCTCTATGCGTTCGGGCTGGGCGTGCCGTTCATCGCGTTCGGCGTCGCCTTCCGCCGGCTGTCGGGGCGGCTCGACGCGCTGCGACGCAATGCGCGCACGTTGCAGGTCGTCGGCGGTGTCGCGCTCGTCCTCGTCGGCATCGCACTGGCCACCGGATTGTGGGACCGGATGATCTTCCTGCTGCGTCCGGCGATTCAGGGCTTCGAGGTGCCGATCTGAGCAACCCACGCACCTCCGCACCGCCGCCGGAGATGAATCCGGCGGTACGACGTCGTGCCGCGCGTCGCAGCGGGCCGATCGGCTTCGTCATCGAATCGGTGGTGATGGGGTGGCGGTGGCTCGTGCGCATGCGCACCGCGCTGCTGCTGCTGGGCATCCTCGCGCTGATGACGGCGGTCGCAACCGCGGTGCCGCAATATCCGAACGTCCCCGGCACCGTCGAAGCGTGGCTCGCCGGCGACCAGGGGCCGGGAACCACGGTTTCACAGGCGCTGTTGTGGATCGGTGCGTTCGATGTGTACGGGTCGACGCTCTTCCTCATGCTCCTCTTCGCCCTGTTCCTGAGCCTGACGGCCTGCCTCATCCCGCGCATCCGTGCGTGGCTGCGACTGGTCCGATGGAGCCAGCCCCCGCTGGCCCGCCATCGACCCGACGAGGTACCCGACGTCGTCGACGAAGACCCCGACGTTGTGCTCGACCGGGCGGAACGGGTGCTCCGCGCTGCGCACTGGCGTGTCCGTCGTCCCGAGGCCGGCGAGGCGCCGCCGCAGGTCGCCGCCGAACGTGGCCTGTGGTCACGTGAAGGCGGCAGTCTCGTGTTCCACCTGAGCTTCTACGTCCTGCTCATCGCGATTGTCGCCGGCCAGTTGCTGACGTTCGAAGGCCAACGCGGCGTGATCGAGGGCGAGCCCGGATTCGCCGACACGGAGATGTCGTACTGGTCCTATCGGCCCGGACGGTGGTTCACCAGTGACGACCATGCCGGCTGGCGACTCGACCTCGAGGCCTTCACGGTGGACTGGATCCGG
Organism: Nitriliruptoraceae bacterium; assembly: GCA_040904785.1. Classification (GTDB taxonomy): domain Bacteria; phylum Actinomycetota; class Nitriliruptoria; order Nitriliruptorales; family Nitriliruptoraceae; genus JBBDSV01. The sequence goes on along the minus strand of JBBDSV010000096.1, from coordinate 8,891 downwards.
GATCCCACCGCACCGGGTGCCGGCCAGCCGACGGAGTTCCGCTCGCGGGTGGCCGTCACCCCGGTCGACGGCGAACCGTTCACGGCCGAGGTCGCGGGCAACGAGCCGCTGGTGGTCGACGGCCGAAAGATCCACCAGCTCGACTGGGGCTACGCGCCGTATCTCGAGGTCGTCGTCGATGGCGAGGTCGTGCATGCGGCGTTCATCACGACGGTCGCCGGAGACGACGGCATTTTCCGTGGTGCCGTCAAGGCGCCGGCGGCCGAACCGGATGTGGGACTGGCCGTCGAGCTGTATCCGTACGCGCCAGATGGAGACGACGGCATCCCGAGGCTGACTGGCGCGCCGTGGGCAGACGCTCCGGTGATCGTCTACGAACAGTGGCGGGGTGACTTGCAGCTCGGCGCGACCCAGCAGCTCGTCACCGAACTCGACACCACGGCGCTGACGTCGCAAGGGTGGGGGTTCCTGCGCCCCGGTCAGGACGTGACGATCGACGACGTGACCCTGCGATTCGTCGAGCTCAAGCGTTGGGTCGGCTTCCAGGTGAGCCACCGCCCGCAGATTCCGTGGCTGCTCGGCGGGTCCGCACTGCTCGTCGCCGGGCTGATCCCCGCGCTGTACGCGTCGCGCCGACGCCTGTGGGTCACCGCGGTGCGCGACCCGGAGACGGGACGTACCCTCGTGCACGTCTTCGGCCGCGCCTTCCAGCGCCCCGAAGCGTTCGCGGTCGAACGCGCGCGCATGCGGGCGGCAGTCCTCGACCGTTCGTGACTTGGAGTGATGGTGGTGACCGATCTCGCTGCGCTCTCCCGGGTGCTCTATTCGCCGACGACCATCGCCCTGTATTTCGCTGCGGCGTTCACGTTGCTGTACGCCCTGACGATGTCGGTGGGTCGGCACGACCAGCAGCGCCGGGGCGAACTCGCGCGGCGAGTCGGTGGGGGCCTCGCGGTGGCGGGCATCACGACGCACGTCGCCCACGAGATCACGCGCGGGATCGCGCAACAGCGGCTTCCGCTGGGCAACATGTTCGAGGTGACGTCGCTGATGGCCCTCGTCGGTGTCGTCGCGGGCCTGAGTTATCTGACCTGGATCCGCCGGCGGGGCGACCTCAACGGATTCGTCCTGCTGCTCGGTGGGCTGCTCATGGCCTTCGCGGGACTCCTGTATGCCGAGCCGGGTCCGCTCATGCCGATCCTCGACACTTGGTGGCGGCCGTTCCACGTCTCGTTGCTCGTCACGGCGATGGGCATCTTCGCCGCGGGATTCGTGTTCAACGCGCTCTTCCTGCTTCGAGACACCGCCGAGCTGTCGGTCGCCGGCGCGCGGACGGCCACGACGCGTGGTTCGACGGTCGGTGCCGCGTCCATCGAAGACCTCGATGACATCGATGCCGCCCTAGAGGGTGACGACGATCGTGTCCATGACGTTGCCTACCGCGCGGCACTTCGCGCCGGTGTGCCGGCCGGACGCCTCGCCGTGGGAACGTTCGTCGGGGCATCGACGGTGTCGTGGGTGTTCCTGACCAGCGCGCCCGACACGGCCAGCGGTCTGGCGCGGTTCTTTTCGATCAACCTGGCGCTCGTCGCCGCGGCGCTGCTTGCGCGCTGGCTCGTCCCGTTCGTTCCGTCGACCGTGACGCTCGACGGCCTCGCCCACCGCACGATCGCCTTCGCATTCATCCTGTGGACTGTGGGCACCATCGCCGGGGCGATGTGGGCGGAACAGAGCTGGGGTCGGTTCTGGGGCTGGGACCCCAAGGAGACCGGAGCGTTCCTCACCTGGGTCGCCTACGCGGGCTACCTGCACGCTCGTGCGACGCGCGGCATCAAGGGACGTCCGGCGGCCTGGATCGGCATCGGCGCATTCGTGGTGATGATGGGCACGTATCTGATCGCCAACTACGTGATCGTCGGTCTGCACTCGTACGCCGGGCTGTAGGCGTCACGTCACCGCGTCGGACCGGTCATCGAAGAGCCGGCGCACCGCGTTCCGGTCGACCTTGTCGAGCGTCGTGACCGGAAGCGCGTCGACGACGACGACGCGACGCGGGGCATGTGAAGCAGGCAACTGGCGTCGCACGAACGCGACGACCGATTCGGGGTCGCAGTGCGCACCCGGGGTCGGCACGATGGCCGCCGCGATGATCGCGCCCCAGCGGGCGTCGTCGATGCCGACGACCGCTGCGTCACGGACAGCGTGATGCGCGCGCAGCGCGTCGGCGACGAGGATCGCGTCGACGTTCTCACCGCCGGTGACGATCACATCGTCGGTTCGGCCGTGCACAATCACCCGGCCGTCGACGACCGCCCCTCGGTCTGGGGTGACGAACCAGCCGTCCGTGTCGCGCAACGGGGTCGGATCGTCGAGGTAGCTGTCGGCGAGCACTGGGCCGCGGATGCGCAGACGGCCCTCGCGCGCGTCGACGGCGATATCGGGCAGGGGGCGGCCGTCGTACACGCAGCCTCCGCAGGTCTCGGTCATCCCATACGACGTCACGACGTCGAGGCCGGCCGCGCGCGCACGGGTGAGCAGACGGTCGGGGACGGGTCCGCCGCCGACGAGCACCTTGGCGAACCGCTCAGGGTGCACGCCACGGTCGAGCAGCTCGGCCAGCTGCGCGGCCACGAATGACACGTGGACGCGTTCGGCCGATCCCGCCGCAAGCTCTCCGAGGTCGGTGACCACGGGTGTCGTGTCACACGACCAGGCGCGCAACACGACCTGCAGACCCGCGATGTGGTGGAGCGGCAGCACGAGCGCGAACATCTCGCCCGTGGCCGCACCGAGCGCAACCAAGCTCCGCGTCGTCGACGCCGTGAGTGCACGGTGCGACAGTACGACTCCTCGCGGCGCACCGGTCGTCCCGGACGTCGGCACGACGAGCGCCGTGTCGTCGGGCAGCGTCGCACCGGCCGGGCCGGCGTGTTCGCCGGTCGCGTCGACGACGACGTGGGGACGCCACCGTGCGATGGCATCCGCGGCCATGCTGTCGGTTCCGCCTTGTGTCGGAGCCGGCAGCGGCAGGACTGCGTCACCCGCCGCCCAGACCGCGTGCAGGGTGGGAATAAAGGCGTCGGGCGCGAGCCGAACGGCGACCAGGCGCGGGGGCATCGCGGCTCCGTGGGCGGGGGGTTCGCTAGCGTAGAACCGCTGTCGGTGAGGAGTCGCGTCGTGGTATCAGCACTGTTCGATTCCCAGGTGTGGCATCCGGTCGATGGGTTCGACGATCTCACCGATGTCACCTACCACCGTGCGGTCGACCACGGGGTCGTCCGCGTGGCATTCGACCGCCCGGAGGTTCGCAACGCGTTTCGGCCGCGGACCGTCGATGAGTTGGCGCGAACGCTTGACCATGCGCGCATGTCACCGGACGTGGGATGTGTGCTGCTGACCGGCAACGGGCCGTCGCCAACCGACGGTGGCTGGGCGTTCTGCTCGGGTGGCGACCAGCGCATCCGCGGACGTGACGGCTACCAGTACGAGGACGGCGGTGCGCGAGGCGATTCGACGACGCCCGGCCGGCTGCACATCCTGGAGGTTCAGCGACTCATCCGGATGATGCCCAAGGTTGTGATCGCCGCCGTCCCCGGCTGGGCTGCCGGTGGCGGACACTCGCTGCATGTCGTGTGCGATCTGACGATCGCCAGTCGCGAGCACGCACGCTTCAAGCAGACCGATCTCGACGTGGCGTCATTCGACGGCGGATACGGCTCGGCGTATCTCGCGAAGCAGGTGGGCCAGAAGTTCGCCCGCGAGATCTTCTTCCTCGGTGATACCTACGACGCCGAGGCGGCACATCGGATGGGCATGGTGAACGCCGTCGTCGCGCACGACGATCTCGAGGCGGTCGCCCTCGAGTGGGCCGTGCGTGTGACTGCCAAGTCGCCGACGGCGACACGGATGCTCAAGTTCGCGCTGAACCTGGTCGACGACGGCATGGTCGGCCAACAGGTGTTCGCCGGTGAGGCGACCCGTCTGGCCTACATGACCGACGAGGCGACCGAAGGCCGTGACGCGTTTCTCGGGAAGCGCCCGCCGGACTGGTCCGGTGTGCCCTATCACTACTGATCACGTCGAGGTCCGTGTGCACTGGCTCCTCGAGGCGGCACGTCCGCGCACGCTGCCCGCGGCAGTCGCCCCCGTCATCGTCGGCACGGCGGCGGCCGACGCCGGCCTGCACGGGATCCGTGTGTCCCGCGCGCTGCTCGCCCTCGTCGTCGCGCTGGCGCTGCAGATCGCGGTCAACTACGCCAACGATCTCTTCGACGGGCTCGCAGGGGTGGACACCACGGCGCGCACCGGTCCTCGCCGTGCCGTCGCCTCGGGACTGGTGACGCCGCGGGAAATGGCCCGGGCGATGGTCGCCGCATTCGCCCTCGCCGGCGTTGCCGGTCTGGCGCTCGCCTGGATGGCGGGATGGGAACTGCTCGTCGTGGGCGCGGCCGCGATCGTCGCGGCGCTGGGATATTCGGGGGGAAGCCGGCCCTACGCGTCCCGAGGGCTTGGCGAGGTGAGCGTGTTCGTCTTCTTCGGTGTGGTCGCCACGGTCGGTTCGCAGTACGTGCAGGACGAGCGCCTGGGCGCCGTGGCTCTCGTCGCATCGGTGCCTGTCGGCCTCGCCGCGGTCGCGCTGCTGCTCGTCAACAATCTGCGCGACCTCGACACCGACCGCGACGCCGGCAAGCGGACGCTTGCCGTGCGCCTTGGCGGCCCGGTGACGCGGCGGCTGTACGCCGGGTGCCTGATCACCACCGTCGCCGCGGCCGCAGCGGTGGCGGCAATCGTCGATGCTTCCGGGCCGCTGCTCGCGCTCGTCGCGGCGCCGTTGGCCATCGGGGCGGTTCGGCGTGTCGTTGGCGGCGCGACGGGACGCGAACTCGTGGCCGTGCTCGAGCGCACGGCACAGTTCCAGCTCGCGTTCTCGGCACTGCTGGCGATCGGACTCGTTGTCGCCCGCCCAGGGGGATGAGGTGAGCTTGCGGCTGGTGGCGTTCCGTGTGCCGCTGCGGCAGCGGTTCCGCGGGGTGGACAGCCGTGCGGGCGTGTTGGTGCACGGGCCCGCTGGCTGGGCCGAGTTCTCGCCGTTCGACGACTATGGGCCGGAGTATTCGGCCAGGTGGCTGGCGGCCGCCGTCGAGGCGGCAACCGAGCCGCCCCCTCGGGCCCGCCGACAGACGATCGCGGTGAACACCACCGTGCCGGCCGTCGCCCCCGAGGTGGCATTCGACCTGGTGCGGGCTTCCGGATGTTCTACCGCCAAGGTCAAGGTGGCCGAATCGGGCCAGCAGCTCGCCGACGACGTCGCCCGTGTCGCCGCCGTGCGAGACGCCCTCGGCGCCGACGGCCACATTCGCGTCGACGCGAACGGTGCGTGGGACGTCGCCAGCGCGGTGCTTGCGATCGCACGGCTCGAGCGTGCCGCGGGCGGACTCGAGTACGTCGAACAGCCGTGCCGACGTGTCGATGAACTTGCCGACGTCCGACGGCGCTGCACCGTGCCGATTGCCGCCGATGAATCGATCCGCACCAGCGACGATCCTGAACGCGTCGTGCGCCTCGGCGCCGCCGACATCATCGTGCTCAAGGTCCAGCCGATGGGTGGCATCCGTGCGGCGCTCGACGTGGTTGAACGGTGTGGGCTGCCGGCCGTCGCCTCGTCCGCTGTCGAGACCTCGGTCGGTCTTGCCGTCGGCGTGGCCTTCGCCGCGGCGCTCGACGCCGTTCCGTTCGCCTGTGGGCTGGGGACGGCGTCGCTGCTCGCGACCGATGTCGTCGACGTTCCGGTGGCACCCGTCGACGGCGCGGTCGCGGTGCGAGCGGTGGCGCCGTCGCCGGCGCGCCTGCATGAGGTGGCGCTCGTCGGCGCGGATGAGCGACACTGGCGCGACCGCTGGCAGGCGGCCGCGGCGCACGCGTCGTCGGCGGTGCAGGCAGCGCTCGACGACGTGGTGTGGGGGTCCGAGGATGGCTGAGCGTCCTGCATGGTTCGACGCGCCGCCGGCGAATCCGTCGACGGCGATGGCTCGCGCTGTCGTCGACGAGCTGGTGCGCGGCGGCGTCACGGAGGTGATCGTCTGCCCGGGATCGCGGTCGGCCGCGCTGGCGATGGCGGCGCACGCCGAGCCCGGGCTGCGCGTGCATGTGCACGTCGATGAACGCTCGGCCGCGTTCGTTGCGCTCGGGCTGGCGCGTGCCAGCGGCCGTGCCGCTGCCGTGATCACGACAAGCGGTTCGGCGGTCGCCAATCTGCTGCCGGCCGCCGTCGAAGCCGACCACGGCGCGATTCCTCTGGTGCTGCTGACGGCTGATCGGCCGGTCGAGCTGCGGCACACGGGCGCGAATCAGACCATCACGCAGCCGGGGCTGCTCAGCGCTGCCGTTCGTTGGCACGTCGACATCGGTGCGCCCGAGGATCGTGCCGATGCGGTCGCGCTGTGGCGTGCGACGGTCAGCCGAGCACTCGCCGAGGCACACGGCTTCGGCGGCCGGCCGGGCCCGGTGCAGGTCAACCTCGGATTCCGGGAGCCGACGGTCCCGGTTGCCGACGACGACCGCTATCCGGCGGCAACCTGGACCCACGACATCGCCGGTCGTGGCGACGGCTTGCCGTGGACGGCAGCCGCACCGGCGCCGGCGGTTGCCGACGACGCGGTGCTCGACGAGCTCGTGCAGGCGATTGATCGTGCCGGCCACGGGCTCGTTGTCGTCGGTGACACGACCGCGGATCCCGCTGCGGTGTGCGAGTTGGGTGCGGCACTCGGCTGGCCCGTGGTTGCCGAAGGCACCGCGCCGGTGCGTCTGGCCGCGACCGCCCGCGTGCTGGCGACCGGCACCCATCTGTTCGCCCACGACGAGTTCCGCGAACTTGCGCGCCCCGATCTCGTGCTGCGCATCGGTCGCACGTCCGTGTCGTCGACGATCGATCGGGCGCTCGGCGCCGACGTGCCGCAGGTTGGGCTCGTCGCGCCGGGTCAGTGGCACGACGAACGGCGGGCGATCGCACGCCTGCTCGTCGGTGACCCGACGGCGACGTGCCGGCGGCTCGCGCAGCGATGCCGCCCGGTGCAGGTATCCGCCTGGCGTGACTGGTGGAACGGGGCGGACGACGCCGTGTCGGCGGCAATCGCCGGAGCGTTGGACGGCACGGCGGGGTTGTCCGAACCGTACGTCGCACGGCGTGTCGCGGCGGCCGTTCCGGCCGGCGGCGCGCTGGTCGTGGCCGCTTCGATGCCGATCCGCGACGTCGACCGGTTCGCTGCCACGCGCGACGGCGCGCGGCTGCACGCCAACCGGGGTGCATCGGGCATCGATGGCCAGGTGTCGACGACGCTCGGGGTTGCGCTTGCGTCCGGGGATACACCGACGGTCGGACTGCTCGGTGATCTCGCGTTGCTCCACGACGCGAACGGGATGCTGCTGACCACACGCCCGTCGGGGCCGGTCGTGTTCGTCGCCGTCGACAATGACGGTGGCGGCATCTTCTCGTTCCTCCCTCAGGCCGCGTTCACCGACAGTTTCGAGGCCGTGTTCGGCACGCCGCATGGCCGTGACTTCCACGCGCTGGCGCGGTTCCACGGGCTCGCCTACACCCGCGCCGAAGACGTCGAGACGTTCAGGGTGGCCCTTGATGCGGCAGTCGAAACGCCAGGAATCCACCTGGTGCACGTTCGCAGCGATCGCTCAGACAATGTCGCAGTGCATCGCGAGCTCGCGGCAGCAATCACTGGCGCGCTCGACACCTTCGTGGACACCCACGATGCGCCCGCCTGAACTCGCCGGGTGTGGGGTCAGTCGACCTTGGCGCCGAGCACGTCCTGCATCGCGAGCAGCTTGAGGCGGGTCTCGGCGAGTTCGTCCTCTGGCCGTGATCCTTCGACGATCCCGACGCCGGCGAAGAGCCGCGCGCGGGCCCCTTCGATGTGCGCGCATCGCAGCGCGATGCCGAACTCGCCGTCGCCGGCGGCGTCGGCCCAGCCGACCGGCGCCGCGTAACGGCCGCGGTCCATGCCTTCGAGCGCACGGATGAGCGTCATGGCGCGATCGCGCGGCGTGCCGCCGACCGCCGCGGTGGGATGCAGTGCCCCGGCCAACGCCATCGCCGATGCCGGCTGGTCGAGTGTGCCGGCGACGTCGGTGGCCAGATGCTGGACGTTGTCGAGCCGGAGCAGTTGCGGCGTGTCGGCGAACGTCAGGTCCGCGCTGCGGTCGTGCAGCACGTCGATGACAGAGGCCACCGCCAGGGCGTGTTCCCGCCGGTCCTTGTCGGAGGCGAGCAGCGCGTCGCTGAGGGCGGCGTCGCGCGCGGCATCACGATCGCGCGCCGCCGTTCCGGCGAGCACGCGTGAGGTGACCCTGTTCCCCGACGTGCGCACGAGCGTCTCGGGCGTCGCGCCCACCAGTCCGTCGACGACGAACGTGTGGCACGAGCTGAATCGCCGGTTGAGGCGGCGGGCGATGTCGAGCGTGTCGAAGAGTTGCTTCGACCACAGCGCATAGTCACGGGCGAGCACGATCTTGGCGATATCGCCGGCACGGATGTGTTCGATCGCCGCTGCGACCGCTTCGAGCCAATGCACGTCAGGCATTGATGCGCCGGCGTAGCGCGGGCGGTCACCGACGGCCGTCGCCCGTTCGTCCTGCCGCGGGCCGGGTATCGGTGACGCCGCGGGCGGGTCGATCCGGGTCATCCACGTCGTGCCGTCGCGGCGACAGATCACGACGCGGGGAATGGTGACAACCGATCCGGGGGTCTGCGGGTCGAACGTGAACGAGGCCATGGCGATGAGCCCGGTGCCGCGGCCGCCGTCCACGCCGTCGATGTCGGCGGCTGCGGCCGCGGCCCGCAGCGCGTCGTCGGCCGCCGCGAATCGGTCGGGGCCGACGCC
>JBBDSV010000095.1:29084-71115 GCA_040904785.1 Nitriliruptoraceae bacterium | reverse complement strand
ACGGCGACGTCTGGCTCGGCAACGACGTCGTCCTCGACGGCGATGTCGTCGTGCGGGGTCCGGTGGTCATCGGCGCACGCACACGAATCGCCGCCGGCTCGATCATCGGGCCGCATGTGACCATCGGCGCCGACGCGCGGGTGCACGGTCCGGTGCGCATCCGCTCGTCGGTGGTGTTCGACCGAGTTGATGTCGCCGCGCCACTTGACGCGGCCATCGTCGGGTTCGACGCGCACATCGCCGCCGGTGCGCAGCTGGGATCCGGTGTCGTGGTCGGCGACGGCGCAGTCATCGGTGCGGGGGCGCGAGTGGCGCACGGCGCGACCGTCGAGCCGCTCGAACACGTCGACGGCTGATCGCCGTGGCGGCTGCGAGGGCGTTCGGCGGCACCAGCGGCGCCGTTGGGGGTGCACTGTGGTAGAAACGTCCGCTGCAGATGGATCCGCCGACGCGACGTCGGGGAAACAGGTGACGCCGTGAACCAACGCGCAGCTGCGCCGATGCGCGGGCGGACCCTGCGATTGTCCACGTCCAAGTTGGCCGACCTGTGGCGTGCCCGCGAATTGCTCGCGCAGCTGGTCCGCAAGGAGTTGAAGGTTCGCTACAAGAACTCGGCGCTCGGGTTTGTCTGGTCGATGTTGACACCGGCGCTGATGACCGTGGTGTTCACCGTCGTCTTCACGCTTGTCGTGCCGATCCCGGTCGACGCGTTCGCGGCGTACTTCCTCTCGGGCTATCTCTTCTGGCAGTTCTTCCAGAATTCGTGTCAGGGCGCGATCCACTCGATCGTCGACAACGGGGATCTCGTCAAGAAGGTGTACTTCCCCCGCGAGGTGCTGCCGTTGTCGCATGTGCTCGCGCAGCTCGTCCATCTGCTGCTCGCGCTGCTCGTCATCCTGCCGTACCTCGCGGTCACCCGGGGGACCGGCGTGCTGCTCCACCTGCCCGGTGCGTTGGTCGCCGTGGTGCTGCTCACGGTGTTCGCCTCGGGCATGGCGATGTGGTTCGCCGCGGTCAACGTCGTCTTCCGTGACCTGCAGGAACTGTTCATTGTCATCTTCCTCGTGTGGTTCTACTCGACCCCGGTGCTGTATCCGCTGGCGCTCGTGCACGCAGAGCTGGGGCCCGGTTCGGTCGTCGCCCAGATCCTGGCGGTCAATCCGATGACTTGGCTCGTCGAGGCGTTCCGTGCCCCGCTCTACGGACCGGTCGTCGAAGTCGGCGGCACGATCATCTCCGGACCGCCCGCATGGCCCTCGGCACAGAGCGTCGCGCTGGCCACAGGTTTTGCGATCGCCGCGTTCGTGTTCGGGTACGCGGTGTTCCTGCGCGGCGCCCGCACCTTCGCCAAGGAGGTCTGACGTGCTCTCACGGCGTTCGCTGGGACAGATCACCGGACTGCGTGTCGACCCGACACGACCGGCGATCGCGGTGTCCGGGCTGACCGAGACGTTCCGGCTCTACCACGAACGACCGGGCGGGCTCAAGGAACGGCTCTACCGGTTTCGCCGCACGAGCTACGCCGACTTCAACGCCCTCGAGGATGTCTCGTTCACGATCGACCACGGTGAGTCGGTTGCGGTGATCGGCCACAACGGGTCGGGCAAGTCGACGCTGCTCAAGGTCCTGGCGAGGATCCTGCCGGCCGACGCCGGTGTTGCGGAGACCAACGGCATGGTTGCCTCGCTGCTCGAGCTCGGTGCCGGCTTCCACGGCGATCTCACCGGTCGGGAGAACATCTACCTCAATGGTGCGATCCTGGGGCTTCGTCGGGCGCAGATCGATGAACGGTTCGACGAGATCGTCGACTTCGCCGGGATCCGTCCGCTGCTCGACACGGCGGTGCGCACCTATTCGTCCGGGCTCTACGTACGTCTTGGCTTCGCCATCGCCGTGACGATCGACCCGGACATCCTGCTCGTTGACGAAGTCCTCGCCGTCGGCGACGCCGAGTTCCAACAACGGTCGCTCGAGCGCATGCGCCGCTTCCGTGACGAAGGCAAGACGTTCGTGCTCGTCAGTCACGATCTGCAGGCCGTGCGCGACATGTGCGAGCGGGTCATCGTGCTCGAACAGGGTCGCGTCGCGTTCGACGGGCCCGTGGACGAGGCGATCGAGTTCTACACGCAGCGGGCGACGCGCCTGCAGGCCGATGTAACCCCGATGCGCTCCCACGCACGCAAGGTCGAGCTCGACGACATGCGACTGCTCGACGGTGACGGCAACCCGGTGACGTCGGTCGCGCCGGCGACGACGTTGACGCTGCGCGTCGTGTTGCGGGCGCTGGCTGCCGTCGATGTGTGCAGCGTCGGCATGACGGTGTCACGCACCGAGGGCACACAGCTCTACGAGACGCACACCTCATGGCAGGATGTCGGTGTGGGCCCGCTTGCGGCCGGCGAGACGGCCACCGTCGATCTGCGATTCACCGCGAACCTGCTCGACGGGACCTACCTGGTCGCTACCGTCGTCACCGACGTCGACGTCCAGCAGACCTGGGCGGTGGCGGGTGACGCGGCGCGATTCGCGGTCCGTTCGACCTTGGCGTCCGGTGCGGGGCTCGTCGACCTGTCAGCAACGACCGCCGTGACCGAGGGCCCGGCCCGCCGCATCGGACCGTCAGACGCGGCCGACGCGAGTCGCTCGCGGTGGCGGCGTGCGCGCACAACCGGTTGAGCAACATGGCTCCGTACGACCGACCGGCCGACACGGCATTCGGCGGCCGCGATGATCGCCGCGTCACCGTCATCGTGGTAAATCATGGGACGACCGATGACCTGCCGCGGTGTGTTGCCGCATTCGACGCGCAAGATCTTGGAGCGGACGAACTCGAGATCGTCGTCGTCGACAACGCGACCCCTGGCGCGGGACCGACACTGGACGGGCTGGTCGCACGTGCGTGGAAGCATCGCGTCCGCGTCGTCGCCAACGCGACGAATCGGGGCTATGCCGGGGCGATCAACGACGTGCTCGCAGGCGACACCGCACCGGTGGTCGTGTTCTCGAACGTGGATGTCGACCCCGCGCCTGACGCCGTCCGGCGATGTCGTGCGGTGCTCGACGATCAGCCGACGTGCGGATCGGTGCAACCGCTGCTCGTCGGCGTCGGCACGCCCGCGCACATCGACAGCACGGGCCACGTGCTCACCCGAGCGCGTGTCGTCGCCAATCGTGACGAGGGCCGCTCCGCGCAAGAGTTCACCCGTCCGGCCGGTGACGTGTTCGGCGTCTCCGGTGCCTTCGCCGTGCATCGGCGCCGCATGCTGGACGACGTCGCATGGCGCGGCTGCGGAAGCGCGGCGGGCCAGATCCTCACCGAAGACCTGTTCGCGTTCTTCGAAGACGTCGAACTGGACTGGCGGGCGCGGCGTCGCGGATGGACGGCGTGGTTCGCCCCCGACGCGGTCGTCGGCCACGAGCGTGGGGGGCGGGGCGCGCGTCGGCCAGCGATCGTCGAAGAGCTCAACTGGGCCAATCGCCTACTGGTGATGGCCACGTGCGACGATCGCGGCGACATCAGGCGGCATGGGGTCAGCGTCGGCGTGACCACGATGCTCAGCGCCGTCGTGCTAGGAGTGCGGCACCCGATGGTGCTGGCGCGGGCGATCATCCGCTACCGGCGTGGCCGTGCCGGAGCGAACCTCCGACGCCGGGAACTCGACGAGCGTGCACGGTGCAGTGCGGCGTCGGTACTCGATGAATGGGCGGTCGATCTGCGCTGGCGTGCGTGGCTGGCGACCGCCCTGCGTGCCCGGTGGCGCGCCGGTGCTACGACGCGTCAGCGCCGTCGTCCGCGTCGGTGACGTCACCGGTGTCGCTCGCGGGTTCGTCGGCGAAGTCGAGGACGTCGTCGGGATAGGGCGCGAAGTTGCGTTCCGGGGCGACACCGCGACTGCCGAAGTTCGTTGCGACGAATCCCATCGCCACGGTCTCATCCCAAATGTCGCAGTCGATCGCCGTGCCCCACGCCCGAAACGCGATCGCCTTGCCCGAGCTGATTCCCGGATCCTCGTAGGGCGCCGAGAGGATGCCGGCACCGCCGGTGTCTCGACGGAAGCCGTTCGCGTTCAGCGTCGTCGCCCATTCGCCGATCGCGTCGGCCGTCGATCCATCGACCTGTTCCGGGTCGTACCACACGATCACCGAGCCGTGCTCGAGGTTGTGGGTGGAGGCGGTCTCGCTGATCTGCCGGTCCGAACTGGCGGTGATGGGGTGAATGCCGACCGTGTGCGGGCCGGAGTGCGTCGGGCGGACGTCCGTGTAGAGCGTGTCGGGGTGTGGCGCCTGGTTCGGTTCGAAGTGGTAGCGCTCGGGCAGCGGTGACCGTGCACGCAAGACGTCGCAGCCGGCCGCCTCCTGCGCATCGATCACTTCGCTGGATGACAGCAGGACGGTCTCGTCGATCGTCTCGGGCCCGCCCAGGAACGCCTGGATCAGCACCGCCGCGATCACGCCGACGATCGCGAAGGTGACGAGGCCGTTGCGCAGTCGTGAGCGTTTGCGCTTCGAGGCGGCTTCGGCTTCGGCGCGTTTGCGCGCCTCGCGGGCCTGTGCACGCCGTTCCTTGTTCGTCAGGCGTTCTCGTTCGGCCACCGTGGGACACCTTGCCGCATGATCGTCAGGTCGCGCAGAGCGTAGCGGCCGCCTGCGGCGCCCATGGGTTGCCGCTCGTGGGAGATGGCGAAGTCACCGCTCGATCAGCGCGTCCGGCGGCGTGCCGCCCGCGCGGGGTGCCGGGGGAGCGTCGGGATACCCGATGGCGAGCATGCCCAGCGGATGCCACGTCGCATCGAGGGCCAAGACGTCACGCACCGTGTCGGCACAGAACACCGTCGACGAGATCCACGCGGCGCCGATGCCATGGGCGGCCAGGACGATCTGCATGTTCTGCAGCGCCGCACCACCGCTCAACAGAAATAGGTCCCGTTCGGCAACATGGCGACGATCGTCGCGATAGTCGTGGGCACCATCGACGGTGACGAACGCCGCGACCACGGCAGGTGCCCGGCGCAGGACCGCGTCGCTGCGGGCGACCCGCCGGTCGATGCGCGGCGCCGGCAGACCGTCCCGCGTCAGGTCCTCGCGCCACGTCGCCGCCATCGCGTCGAGCAGCGCGGTGCGCGTGTCGTCGCGCAGGAGGATGAAACGCCACGGCGTTGTGTGATGTGGCGCCGGCGCTGTCGCGGCCGCCGCAACTGCGGCTTCGAGCACGGCATCGGGGACCTTCCGGGTCGGGTCGAACGTTCGCACGGTTCGCCGCGCCGTCACGGCCGCGGTTGCTGCAGTCGGCCCGCCGGCAGCGAACAGGTCGTCTTCGGCTGCGCGGACGAGGTCGACGCCGGTTGTCGCCGCCTTGGTGGTGGCCGTCGGCAGGCCGCGCAGCAGGACGAACGGTGTCCCGCTCGCCTTCGTGCGCACGAGATCGGCAGCGCCGGCGATCTCGTCGGCGATCGCGGCGGCGGTAACCGTGAGTTCGTGGCCCTCGAGGTCGTACGTGCCGCGTTCGTCGCGCAGTGCCGGGATGCCCGCGAGACCGATGGCAACGTCGGTCTGTCCGTTTCGCCACGGACGGCCGAACGTGTCGGTGATGACGACGCCGACGTCGACACCGCTGCGCGCACGGATGTCGTCGCGCAGCCGTGCGGCAGAGGCGTCGGGATCGTCCGGTAGCAGCAGGAGCGTCCCGTCGGCGACGTTCGACGCGTCGATCGCGCCGTTGGCGACGACGAAGCCGTGCGACGTGCGCGTGATGAGGACCTGCGGCGCGTCGGCCACGATCTCGCGTGCGTGCTCCAGCGCCAGCGTTCGCCGCGCCTGCTCCGGTGGTTGGTCGCCGATCGTGACCGCTTGGCCTTCGACCAGGGCGATGATCTTCGAGGCGACGCAGACGACGTCGCCGTCGGTGAGTGTGACTGCTGCGGCGTGGGCAGCGTCGAGCAACGCCGCAACGACGTCGTCGCCTGACCCGAATCGGTGGTTCGTCGGCAGCGGTCGAACGGTCAGCGATTGCGTGGTCATCGTCGCGGCCCTTGAGCGGTCTCCGGCGGCCGGCACTCGTCGGCCAGCGACAGGCAAGTGCGTGCAAGCGCAGCGGCAACGTCGGGGTCGTCCATCATCGTGTCGGTCGCCCGACACCGTGGTCCTCCCGCGGCGACGTCGTCTAGGGCGTCGACGTCGGCAGTGTCGACGACCCACCCGTCAAGCAGGTCGCCGTAGTACTGGGCGACCCCGGCCGCGGACACCTCGACGCCGACCGCGGGCAGCAGCCGGTGGGCCATGCCCCGGATGACTGCGCCGGACACGATGGGGGAGACGCCGACGACCGGCGCGGGCGTCGCTGCCACCGCGTCACGAACGCCGTCGATCGCCAGAATCGTGCCGATCGAGACGACCGGGTTCGACGGCGCGATGAACACGACCTCGGCATCGGCGACGGCCTCAAGCACGCCGGGTGCGGGCTTTGCGGCGTCGCCGCCGACGAGTTCGATGCGTTCGACGTCCGGGACGGCCCGCTCACGCACCCAGTACTCCTGGAAGGCGAGGTCGCGTCCGTCGCGCGTGTGAATGTGGGTTTCGACTCGATCGTCGGTCGTCGGCAGAAGTCGGACGCCGACGCCAAATGCCCGCGTGATCTCGGCCGTGACCTGCGAGAGTGTCGCGCCCTCGCTCAGCCGTGCGGTGCGGTGCAGGTGTACGGCGAGATCGCGGTCGCCGATCGTGAACCAGTCGTCATGGCCGAAACGCGCCAGCTCCTCGGCGACGACGAACCGTTCGTCGGCGCGGCCCCACTGCTGCTCGGGATGCACCATCGAGCTCAACCAGTAGGTCATCGTGTCGAGGTCCGGGCAGATCCGCAGGCCGAGGAGATCGAGATCGTCACCGACGTTGCCGATCACCGTGACGTCGGCGGGATCGACGACCGCGGTGAGCCCGCGGAGGAAACGTGCCGCACCGACCCCGCCCGCGAGCACTGTGTACATCGTCGGCGTTCCGTTCCAGTGCGATGGCGACCGCCCAGCGCGGGCGTTGTGTCCCTGCGGCAGACGCCAGCCTAATGGCAACGCCCGCTCGGCTTCCCCGTCGTCGCGCGGTGCGTTGTGGCACCGTCATGGATGCGACAGGAAACTTGTAATAGCTCGACAAAAACTTGACAAAAGGTGAACACAGTGCGATGCTTCGCAGCCTGCGGTGGTCGGGACGGTCGGTGTCGTCCGGTCGGCGGCCACCCGGATTCGAGGCATCGGAGTGGACATGCACATCGCCGTTGACGTGTCGGGCGTCGAACCGGTCGCTGCCGCGTTGCTCGCGGTGGGTCGGTCCCCAGGGAGTGCTGAGGGCGCTACGGCGTTTGCCACGGCATTCAGCCTGCTGCATTCCCAGGTGCTGGGCACGGTTCGTCGTGTCATACGCGACCAGGCGATGGCCGAAGAGGTCGCCCAGGACGTGCTCTTCGAGGTGTGGCGGAAGGCGGAACACTTCGATCCGGCGCGTGGATCTGCCCGTGCGTGGGTCGCAACGCTGTCGCGCCGGCGCGCCGTGGACCGTGTTCGCAGCGAGCAGGCGCGCCGTGACCGTGATGAACGGGTGTCTCGTCGCGATGCCGCGGCACCACATGACGAGGTCGCCGACGCCGTCGAGGTTCGACTTGATCACTGGCAGGTGCGTCGGGCCCTGGCCGCGCTGACCGACCGTCAGCGCACCGCCATCGAACTGGCCTACTACGACGGCTACACGTATCGCGATGTCGCCGAGGTCCTCGGCATCCCGGAGGGCACGGCCAAGTCGCGTCTGCGCGACGGGCTCGAGCGCCTGCGCGCTGAACTCGACGGCCTCGTGTGAGCGGAGGCGGGGCGATCACCGCATGCAGGCGTGAGACGCCTGTTTTCGGGCCGAAATCCCCACAATTTGTCGCAACTTCATGCCGCGAACGCAACATGTTGTGATTCTGGGCTTGACCGCAGCCTCAATGCCGGGAAGAATGCCAGCCGTGTAGTTCCACGACTGTCGGCAGCGAGGAGCGGTACGTGGGAGCGATCGCTGAACTGACAACCAAGCTCGCGTTCGACGCGGACGATCGCGCGTGGATGCTCGAAGCCAAGTGCCTCGATGCCGACCCGGAGGCGTTCTTCCCCGAAAAGGGTGGATCGACGCGGGAAGCCAAGCGCATCTGCACGGTGTGCCCGGTGCGCAACGATTGTCTCGACTACGCGCTCACGCACGAAGAGCGTTTCGGCATCTGGGGTGGGCTGTCCGAACGTGAGCGCCGTCGCGTCAAGCGTCTGAGCGCCTGACCTCACCGCGCGGCCCCCGCACGGCCGACGCATGCCGTCCGGTGGTGACGACGGGTTTGGCGTGATGTCGCGGGGTCACCGTCGCCCGGCCGCGGTCGCCTCCAGGCGCCAGATCGGCCTGTGGTAGCGTCCTCACTCTGTCCCGGCTGGGGAGTGTCGTCGCACGCCCGCACTCTGCGGCTGCGGATTCGCCCATCCGATATCGGACCCGCCGTGTCCTCGGCGCCCGCGATTCGAGGAGCAGCCGCAGCATGCAGGTCTCTGCCACGGCCCGCGTGCTCGTCGTGATCGTCTCGCACGACGGATCCCGGTGGTTGCCGGCGGTGCTCGAATGCCTGAGAACTCAGGATTTCTCGGACATCGACCTGCTCGCCGTCGACAACGCGAGCGAGGACGGCTCGCGGGACTATCTCATCGAGCGACTCGGGCCCGAACGGGTGCTCGTTGCGGATCGGGACCTGGGGTTCGGCGGTGCGGTGAGCATGGCGCTCGACGCGTGCAGCGACGACGTCGAATACGTCTGGCTGCTCCACGACGACGTCGCGTTCCTGCCCGACGCGCTGTCCACCCTCGTCGCCGCGCTCGACACCGACCCCCGTGTAGCCATCGTCGGGCCAAAGCTACGCGACTGGTCCCAGGGCGAACAGCTGCAGTCGGTCGGATGGACCATCGACCTCACCGGGCGCGCCGACTCGGGCGTCGACCCCGGAGAACTCGACCAGGGACAACGCGACACCGATCGCCGAACGCTGTACGTCTCGACCGCCGGGATGCTCCTGCGTCGCTCGGCGTTCGAAGCGCTCGGACGCTTCGACCGGCGCTTCCATGTGTTCCGGGACGACCTTGACCTGTGTTGGCGTGCATGGCTCGCCGACTATGAAGTCGAGGTCGTGCCCGAGGCGATGGGAGCGCACGTCGCTGCCGCCTCCGAACATGTGCGCTTGGGGCAAACGCGGCACCTCGGCCCCCGCTACTTCGCCGAGCGCAACACCCTGGCAGCGCTCCTCAAGAACTATGGCCCGATTCGCCTGCCACTTGTTGTCGTCCTCTATGTGCTCGTTGGACTGGCCAAGATCGCCGGATTCGTGCTCACCCGTCGGTTCTCTGACGCCTGGCAGACGCTGCGGGCCTGGGTTTGGAACGTGCTCCACCTGCGGGAGACGCTGCGCTTGCGGCGGCAGGTGCAGCATCTGCGTCGACGTACCGACACCGAACTCAAGCCGTTGTTCGGTCGGATTACCCCGCGCGTGCGTGCCTACCTCGAAGCCATCGTCTACTGGGTAACCGGTGGCGACACGACGCCCGCGCGTGCCGATGCCGTCCTCGAGCCTGCCGAAGACGTCTCCCGGAGCCGCCTGGTCGCCTTCGCGCGGCAGCGTCCCGTTGCCGTGGCAGGCATCGTGCTCGTGCTCGCCGTGATCGGAGGAGCCGGTCGACTGCTGGCACCCGGCGCACTGCGCGGGGGAGGCTTTGCTCCGTGGCCGTCGTCTCCGCAGGCATTCCTCGCCAATTATGTGGCCTCGTTCAACGAGGCTGCGGTGTTCGGCACGTCAGCACCACCCTCGCCTGTCCAGGCGCTGCTCGGCCTGCTGCACCTCGTTGCGGGTGGATCGAGCTACCTCGCGCCACGACTTCTGTTGTTCGGGACCGTCGCCGCCGCATGGATCTTCGCGCTGCGCGCCGCACAGGTGTATTCGGCACGCCGCGTCCCTCGCGTGGTCGCCGCAACGGCCTACGTGCTGTCGCCGCCGGCGATGGCGGCGCTCGTCACCGGCGAGCTTCGCGCAATGGTTTTGCTGGCGGTCATCCCGGGCGTCGTCGCGGCCGGGCTGACATTCGGCAGTCGTTCGGCCACCGCCGTTCGGGCCTGGCGCGCAGTCTCGGCGGCAGCGGTGCTCGGGGCGATCGGCGCCGCGTTCGAACCGGTGTTCCTGGGGGCCCTTGTCGTCGCCGGTGCGGTCGTAGTGCTCGTCGTCCTGACGACCGACGTGCCCGCGCTGTGGAAGCGGGTACTCGTCACGCGTGTCATCGTCGCCACCGGCGTTCCGGTGGTGCTCTTGCTGCCGTGGAGCGCGACGTTGCTCGCGCCCGACGGACCCGTGTTCGGCGCCGACGGCGCGCGTGCCGGCGGCGCCCTGTGGCAGTGGCTGGCACTGACTCCGGAACTCGCGGGATTCCCCGGCTTGTTCGCCGGGCTGGGATTCGTGCTCGCCGGTGCCCTCGGACTCGTGCTCGGCGTCAAGCGCACGCCGGGCCTCGTCGGGACCATGTGGGCCGTGGCGCTGATCGGCGCCGCTGCCGGGTGGTGGCTTGGCCGCACAGGTTCTGCGGTGTGGCCCGGAACGCCGTTGTTGCTGACCGCGGCCGCGTTCGCTGCGTTGTACGCGCTCGCGTTCGCATCGGCAGAATCGCAGTTGGGTCGGTTCGGATTCGGTTGGCGCCAGTTGTCGGCACTCGTGACCGTCGTGGCGGTCACGGTGAGCATCGGCACGGTCATCACGTACGTGGCGCGGTCGCCTCTGGATACGTACGCCATCGACAACGACCCGCTGCCGGCGTTCATCGCCGCGTCGGTGGCTGAAGAGCCGAACTTCCGCGTGCTCGTGCTCGCCCAAGGCGGTGCCGGCCTCGCCTGGGAGGTGGTCGACGGCGCGGGCCCGACGATGGCAGCGATGGGGGTGCCCGACTCGCCGGTGCTCGACACGGTCGGCACGATGGTCGACGACCTCGCCACCGGGCGTGATCCGACGATCGCCGCCGCATTGGGGACGCTCGGCATTCGCTACGTCGTTGTGCCGCCAGGAGGCACGAGTCCCGAACTCGACCACGTGCTGCGCCATCAGCTGCATCTTGAGCCGCGTCCGGTCGCCGACGGTCGGGTCTATCGCGTGTCCGGTTGGCTGCCGCCAGCGGCAATCGTCGATGTCGACGTCGTCGAAGCGCTGCGAGCGCACGACCTGCCCGCCGAAGATGCGCACGTGACGTCGCTGGTCTCCACACAACCCGGGCGCTACGAAGGACGTACAGACGATGGCGGGATCGCGATCATGGTCGCGCCGGCGGACACGGGCTGGGTTGTCGAAGCCGACGGCCGACCCGTGCCCGCTATGGAACCGATCGCTGAACGCCCCGGCGTGCAGGTGTTCGGACCGGTCGCCGACGGCGCACGGGTCGTTGTGCGGCACGAGGATCAGTCGGCCCGAACCCTGGTCGTCACCGGACAGGTCCTACTCGTGCTGCTCGTCGTCTCGCTCGCGTTGCGGCCACCCCGCTTCGCGCGCCGCCGATCCGAACGCGCACCCGCGGCGGAGCCGCAACTCGCGCGCTCGACGAACGTCAAGCGCGCGTCTGATGACGCAGCCGATACGGACGACGCCGTTGGCGCTCACAACGAGGATCGGCCATGACGCTGCGAAGCGGCGTGACGCTGGCCATCGTCGTGATCGTCGGTGCGCTGGTCGCGACGATCGACGTGCTCATCGGGCCGGCGGCCGCGCCGCCGGCGCCGGCGGTTGCCGAGGCCGCACCCCGCGCGGGCGAGGCCGTGTGTGCCTTCGGTGAAGCGTTCGTCGACGCCGAGGTCGCTGTCATCGCCACGAACGTCGGCGAGGACGCCGATGCCGACGTCGACGTCCGGGCATTGGACGACGGCCGCAACTCGTCGGTTTCGCGTGCACGACTTCCGTCGGGTGAGCTCTTCTCGCTCGCGACCCCGGCGCCGGTGACGGCTCGCTGGCGAGACGCGCCGGTGGCCGTTCACCGCGAGTGGATCCTCGCAGCAGGCGACCGCCCGGCAGGTGTCGTCGCCGGCGGCTGTCCCACCGTGCTGAGCGCCCAGTGGACGGTGCCCGGGATGCGAACGTCAGGCGGCGGCGATGCCCAGCTGCGCGTGGTCAATCCGTTCCGCGCTGACGCGACCGTCGCCGTGCGGTTCCTCACACCCGACGGGCCGGAAGAACCGTTGGCGACACAGAATCTCAGCGTGCCCGCCTACGACTCGATCGAGATCGCTGTCAACGAGATCCTGCCGGAGCGTGACGATCTCGCGGCCGTCGTCGAGGTCGAGGCCGGCCGCGTCGTCGTCGAGGGCGTGCAGTTCATGCGTGCGGCCATCGGCGGGATCGACGGTGCGTCGCTACTGGCCGCTGTGCCGGATGGGGCCGAGACGTGGCATGTCCCGTGGGTCGCGGTCGATGATGATGTGTCGAGCTGGCTGTGGATCGTCAACCCGTCCGAGCAGGACGCGGTGCTCGAGGCGAGCGTGCACACTCCCGATGGTGGCGCTGTTGTCAGTGAACTGAGCCACGAGGTCGTCGAACCGGGTGGCATGGTGCGGATTTCGCTCGACGGCGTGCTTCCCGCCGGCGAATCGGTCGCCGCGGTGACGATCCGTTCCGATGGGACGCCGATCGTCATCGGGGCGGGCACCGAGATCGATGGCGAGAACGTCACGCAGACGGCATTCCACCTGCATGCTGCCGTGTCCGAGCTCGACCACCAGTGGGTCGTCTCTCTGGAGCATCGGGACGGCCGCGAGGAACAGCTCCACCTCGTGAACCCAGGCAACGAGCACGCCGTCGTCGACGTCGCGGTGGTGACGCCGACGGGGACACGCACTCCGGGTGACCTCCAGGAGATCCACGTCGCACCGGGTTCGCGAACCGCCGTCGACCTGACCTCAGCGCTGTCGAACGTCGCCGACGGCGCACCGGTGTCGGCAATCGTCACCTCCGCCGGCGGGCCGGTGATCGCCGCTCGCGTCGGCGCCGACGTCGAGGGGCCGCGCAGGTTCACCGTCGTCCCCGGAATTCCCGCCCAGTCATGGGCTCGGATCGGCGCCATGCCGATCGATGGCATGCTTCCGGGGCTCACCCAGCGGATCGGCACGCTGGGCGGGATCCGCCCGTCGACCGCCGGCGCACTCGACGCGACCACGCCGACGTCCGAGCCGCGCGTGTCTCGCGGTCCGGCGTTCAGCGGAACACCACGCCCGACGCCTGAACCGAGCGTGCCGCCACTTCCGGGCGGCGCCGCAGCGACCGACGACGCAGACGCCGACGACACCGATGCAACCGGGGGCGAACCCGCAGCAGCAGGCTGAGTCGCCTGACTGCTCGCACGATGACGGAATGCGCCTGCGCGGCGTCGACGTTAGGACCAGCCGAGCTCGTCGAGGCGGTCGTCATCGATCCCGAAGTGGTGGGCGACCTCATGGATAACCGTGTCTCGCACGATCTCTTGGAGTTCTCGCGGTGTCGCCGCGCGCGCCTCAATCGGCCGACGAAAGATCGTGATGCGGTCAGGGAGCATCGCTTCGCCGAAGTCCCGGTCGGGTTGGGGAATGCCCTCGTAGAGACCTAGGAGGACGTCGGCATCGTCCTGCGGGACGTCGTCGACCGTGATCTGCACGTTCGCGAGCTGTGCATGCACGGCCGCCGGCAAGTCGTCGAGCGCCTGTGCGACGAGGCGGTCGAATCGCGCTGCGGTCAGCGTCCGGAACCCGTCGACCGGTCGCCGACGGCGGTCGGACACCGTTCTGCGGTGGCGGGCATGGCGCTCGCGACGCGACGTCATGGTGCTTCTCCAGGCGATGCGGTCGGCGCCGTCGACGCCATTCCCAGCGTAGGCGGCGCCCGCATAAGGCGGGGGTGATGGCGCCGGTTACTTGCCGAATCACATGCGTGTGGTTTAGCGTTCATGACATGGTGCAGGCACAGCGCGCGCTCGTTGCGGTCGACGCGGAGCTGCCCGATGCAGATCGGGCAGATGCCGTCGTGCGGCCAATTTCGCGTGCGGCCGAGCGTGCGTGTGCCCGCCCGGCATGCCCTTCTCCCGCCCGGGCGACGCTGCGATTCGCCTACGACGACAAGCAGGTCGTCATCGGTGCGCTGTCCGAGGTGACCGACCCGCAGGCGTACGACCTGTGCAGCGTGCATGCCTCGCGTTCACGACCGCCGTACGGATGGAAGCTGCGGGACACGCGATCCGACGAGGAACGCCAACCAGATACCCCACTCGCCCGACCGTCAGACCTCGGCAGTGAACGCACCGTCGCGGTGCTTGCCGCTGCGCTGCGTGCGGTCCCTACCTCCGTGCCCGAGCACGAAGGTGGGCCATCGCAGGTGTCCGAGGTCGCCGGAATGGGCACTGGGGTCGCCGCATCCGGTGGCGGACCGCCCGTGCGGTCCGCCACCGCTGCGGTCGACACGCGCGACGGCCCCTGCCTCGATGTCGGGTGTGGCGACGCCGCGGCGGATGACGGATCACGCGCGTCCGAGGCCTCCATCGACGAGATCGAAACGCGAAGCGACCTCGCCATGCAGGGCTTCGCTGTGCGGGACGATGACGGCCAAGCCTCGCTGTTGGCGGACGATGACGAGATGCCCGCCGCGCACGTCTCGCCGCGGCGGATCGTGCGCGTCTCGGCCGCTGCTTCAGCATCCGAGCATTCCGGTGGTCCCGGGTTCGCGCGCACCTGGTAGTCGCGCTGGCGCGGAGCCCGTTCACCCACTGACGGCACCCGGCAATTGGTCCGGGTGGTCCTCCACCCTTGGCTGCACCGAATCCGGCGCTCGTCGCCGTCATGCGCCGCCGTCCGTCGGTGGCTGTGTCGCCATTGCACGTTCTTCCGCGCCGTGTCCAGCCTGGAGTGTCGACATTGTGACTTCTTACGTGCAATGATGTACGTAAGACGTCGTGATGCCGCAACGGGGTGATCGTGGCCATCGACCGGGAACTCGTCGGACGTATCCGGCGGCTCGACGAGTACGAACTGCGGCGCCTGTTGATCCTCGTGCGCGGGCTGCTCGTTCGTGTCGATGGTGTGCCGTCGGATGACGAATTCGATGGCGCGCTTGCGGGTGTCCGCTATCGGCAGGAATACGTCCGGTGCGGAAAGGTGACCTGCGAACGATGTCCGCACGGGCCGTACTGGTATGCCCACTGGCGGGAGGACGGCCGGCGCCGAAAGCGGTATATCGGCCGGCACCTTCCTGGCGATCCGCTCACGCCGGTCGTCCCGGACCTGCCGCCGCGCGAGTAGTGTCGCGCGACGATTGCCGCCGGACGACGAGGTCACCCATGGACGCCGCAGAACGCCTCGGCCGCGTGTTCAAGGCCTACGACATCCGCGGACTCGTCGGCGAGGAACTCGATGAAGCCTCGGTCCGTGCGATCGGCACCGCGACCGCCGAGCTCGTCGCGTCTGCGTCGGGTCGCATCGTCGTCGGTCGTGACATGCGACCGTCTTCGCCCGTGCTCGTCGACGCGTTCATCGAAGGGGTGACCGCGTGCGGTGTCGACGTCGTCGACATCGGGCTCGCGTCGACCGACCTGCTGTACTTCGCCTCCGGAGTATTCGACGCGCCCGGCGCGATGTTCACCGCCAGCCACAATCCCGCCGCCTACAACGGCATCAAGCTGTGCGGTCCGTCGGCCGCACCGATCAGTCAGGACACCGGGCTGGCTGCGATCCGTGACCGGGCCGGGGAGGTAATGGCGACATCACCGGCCGCCACGTCCGCGCGGGGTACACGCGAGTCACACGATCTGCTCGAGCGGTACGCGGCGCATGTCGGATCGTTCGTCGACGTCGCCGCGCTCGCTGGGGTCCGCGTCGCTGTCGACGCCGGAAACGGGATGGCGGGGTACACCTGGCCGGCGGTCGCGGCCGAGGCCGGTATCGAGACCGTGCCGCTCTACTTCGATCTCGACGGGACGTTTCCGAACCATCCCGCCGATCCGTTGGATCCTGCCAACCTTGGCGATCTCCAGGCCGCTGTATCGAGCGCTGACGTCGCGGCGGGATTTGCATTCGACGGCGATGCCGACCGCGTGTTTGCCGTTGACGAGACGGGAGCGTGCGTTTCGGCGTCGGCCACTGGTGCACTCATCGCGCAGCGGGTGCTCGCACGCGAGCCAGGCGCGATCGTGCTCCACAACCTGATCTGCTCGCGCATCGTGCCCGAGACGATCACCACCGCGGGCGGTAGGCCGCGCCGGACCCGCGTCGGCCACTCCTACATCAAGCAGGTGATGGCCGAAACGGGTGCGGCGCTGGCGATCGAACACTCCGGCCACTACTACTTCCGCGACAACTATCGGGCCGACTCCGGCGCGATCGCGGCGTTGCTGCTGCTCGAAGCCGTCGTCGCCGGCCAGCGGCCGCTGTCGGCCCTCGTCGCCACCGTCGATCGTTACGTGCGCTCGGGTGAGCGCAACTTCACGGTCGGAAATCCCACTGCGGTGATCGACAGCGTCCGTGCACACTTCGGTGCCACCGATATCGAGGACGGGGTCACCGTCTCGTGGCCCGACGGTTGGTTCAACCTTCGCGCGAGCAACACCGAACCGGTGGTGCGGCTGAATGCCGAGGCGGGCGACGACGTGCGACTGCGTAGTATCGTGGACGAGGTCGTCGCGCTCCTGGAAGGCACCTGATGGCTCTCGACGAACGACTGCTCGAGATACTCGTCTGCCCGGACTGCCGTGCGGCGCTCGAGCACAAGGAGCGCCGCAAGGTGTTGCTGTGCACCGCGTGCGGCTTGCAGTATCCGGTGCGTGACGGGATCCCCGTCATGCTCGTCGACGAGGCCAAGCCAGCGCGCCGGACCTAGCCAGTCCAGCACCGTCCACAGGTCGCTGGTCGACCACGGATCGTTTGGGACCTGCGCGTGCTCGGCTGTGCGCATGCGACACAACAGTCACGCCTCTGTGCATCGAACCGGCGCTGCACGCCAGCGATTACCCGACGCATCGAGTGCGCGGCCACCCGCAGCGGTCGTCGGGGCATCCACGGGCCTGCTCGAGTTGCTCGCGCCGGCGCGCTGCACCGACTGTGGTGCGCGTGGTGCCACCCCCTGGTGCTCGTCGTGTGCGCGTCGCGTGCGTGTCCTTCCCCCCGGGTGCCCCCGGTGCGCGGCCCCACCACGGAGGCGCCACGGCTGTTGGCCGTCGGATGCGCCGATCTCGCGGACCATCGCCGTCTACGACTACCGCGGTCCGGTCGCCGCCGCGATTCGCACGGCCAAGCTCGGCGGAGCGCATCGCGTGTGGCCCGTGATCGGAGCGGAACTCGCGGCCCGGGTCGGCGCCGCCGGCGAGGTCACGACGGTGACCTGGGTCCCGACACCGCGCGTCCGTGCGCATCGGCGTGGTGGCGATCACGCGGCGCATCTGGCGCGTGACGTCGCGCAGCGGCTCGGACGCGACTGCGTTCGCCAACTCGATGTCGCCGTGTCGTCGGAGGGTGAGCGCTACGTACCTGCAGTCGGATGCAGACACGTCGACGGGGCGACCATTCTGCTCGTCGACGATGTGCTGACGTCAGGTCGCACCGCAGCGCGGGCCGCGCTCGTCCTGCGGGCCTCGGGCGTGCGAGATGTCTGGTTGGCCGTCGCAGCGCGGGCCGGGTCGCACGCGCTATTGGCTGCGTGACCATGAGCGCACGCTGCGCGGCGACACCGGCCGACGCGCACTGCGAGCGCGACCGGAAATCTTCCCGTGCGGTAGCAGGTCACGGTGCTACGTTCGATGCACGGCCGGGGACGTCCTCCCCGCCTCGCCGACAGCCCCGGTCGGGCACCGCGGCAGCGACTCGCCGCAGGTGTCCGGGAAGCACGAGACCGCGCGTGGGAGCGGGTCCGACGCGTGGTACCGGGGCGCGCCACCAGGTGCGCACCACCGCACCGCGCGTGTGCGCGGTTGTCGATGAGGAGTGGGCCGTGAGGATCTGCGTGAAGGGCACGAATCTCGACGTTCCAGCCGACGTGCGAGACGCCGCCGTGGAGAAGCTCTCGCGCGTTCGGCGCTTGTTCGACCACTTCACCGACATGGAGATCATTTTCTCCGAGGAGGCCAATCCTCGGATTCACGACTCGATCCATTGCGAAGTCGTGCTGCACGCCAAGCGGACCTATCTCGCGGCGACAGCGTCCGGTCCGGACGCGTTGACCGCCATCGACCGGGTCGAGGCGAAGA
Source organism: Nitriliruptoraceae bacterium (assembly GCA_040904785.1). GTDB lineage: Bacteria > Actinomycetota > Nitriliruptoria > Nitriliruptorales > Nitriliruptoraceae > JBBDSV01. The sequence continues at coordinate 52,846 of JBBDSV010000095.1, read as the reverse complement.
TCACTCGCCAAGTTCGCAAGCTCAAGACCCGTGTCGTCTCCAAGCCCCGACTCGCCGCTGCAGGGACGCGTTCAATCGCGGTGTAGTCGCGGGCTCGCCGCCGGGCCGCGGGCATCGTCGCATCGGGCGATGGTCGCGGACCCGGCGGCATTCGCGTGGAGGCACGCCGCTGGCTCCCCGCGGTCCACGTGACGGTCCGTCATGGCGGTCGCACGCCGGGCTGCTCGCGTACCATCGTGCCTCTGGCGCCGTCGGAGTCCGTGGCGCGAAAAGCCTCAAGGGAAGTCGGTCTGCATGGGTGTGTTGGACAAGGTGCTGCGAGCCGGTGAAGGTCGCACGGCCAAGCGCCTGCAACAGGTCGTCGACGCGGTCAATGCCGTCGCCGACGACTTCGCGCCGCTGAGCGACACGGAACTGGCGGCCAAGACGGTCGAGTTCCGCGAGAGACTCGCCGACGGTGCTTCACTCGATGATCTGCAGGTCGAGGCGTTCGCGGCCATGCGGGAGGCCGCCTGGCGGATTCTCGGTGAGCGCCCCTACGACGTCCAGGTCTTTGGTGCGGCCGCGCTGCACGACGGCAACATCGCGGAGATGAAGACCGGCGAGGGAAAGACGCTCACGTCCACGATGCCCGTCTATCTCAATGCGCTCACGGAGCGTGGCGTGCACATCGTGACCGTCAACGAGTATCTGGCGAAGCGTGACGCGGACTGGATGGGGCGGGTGCACCGCGCGATGGGACTCGAGGTCGGCGTCGTGCATTCGGGCCAGACCCGCGACGACAAGCGCGCGGCGTACGCGGCCGATATCACCTACGGCACCAACAACGAGTTCGGATTCGATTACCTGCGCGACAACATGGCGCTCGAACGGGCGCGTCAGGTCCAGCGCGGGCACTACATGGCGCTCGTCGACGAAGTCGACTCGATCCTCGTCGACGAGGCGCGCACGCCACTGATCATCTCGGGTCCCGCCGAGCAGTCGGCCGAGCTCTACACGATCTTCGCGCGCCGCGTCGTGCCCAACCTCACCCGTGGCGTCGAAGGCGACCGGCCTGGAGAGACCACCGGCGACTACGTCATCGACGAAGCCAAGCGCACGGTTGCTGTGACCGAAGAGGGCGTTGCCAAGGTCGAGCAATTGCTCGGCGTCGGCAATCTCTACGAGCAGGTCAACACGCCGCTGGTCCACCATCTGCAGAACGCGCTCAAAGCCCGCGAGCTGTATCGCCGAGACCGCGAGTACATCGTCGTCGATGGTGAAGTCAAGATCGTCGACGAGAACACGGGCCGCGTACTTGAAGGTCGCCGCTACTCCGAGGGGCTCCACCAGGCCATCGAGGCCAAGGAAGGGGTGCGAATCAAGGAGGAGAACCAGACGCTGGCGACGGTCACCCTGCAGAACTACTACCGGACCTACGAGAAGCTGGCGGGAATGACCGGCACCGCCAAGACCGAAGAAGTCGAATTCCTCGAGATCTACTCCCTCGGTGTCGTCGAGGTCCCGACGAACCGGCCGGTCATTCGCGACGACCAGTCCGACCTCATCTACAAGTCTGAGGACGCGAAGTTCTCTTCGGTCGCCGACGAGATCCGGACACGGCACGAGGCCGGCCAGCCGGTGCTCATCGGCACGACATCGGTCGAGAAGTCGGAACGGGTCGCCACGCTGCTGACGCAGATGGGTGTGCCGCACGAGGTGCTCAACGCCAAGAACCACGCGCGCGAGGCCGAGATCATCGCCCAAGCCGGTCGGCTCGGCGCGGTGACCGTCTCGACGAACATGGCGGGTCGCGGCACCGACATCATTCTTGGCGGCAATCCTGAGGAGATGGCGCGCCGCGATGTGCGCGCGCTCGGTCCGGATGCCACCGACGAGAACCGCGAGGAGGTCTTCGCCGCAGCAAGTGCGCAGTACGAGCCGGAGTGCAAGGCCGAAGGCGAGAAGGTCAAGGAGCTCGGTGGCCTGTTCGTTCTGGGAACCGAACGGCACGAGTCACGGCGAATCGACAACCAGCTGCGCGGACGGTCAGGCCGTCAGGGGGACCCCGGCGGCAGCCGCTTCTTCCTGTCGCTGCAGGACGATCTGATGCGTCTGTTCAACGCGTCCGCGGTCGACCGGATCATGACGCGTCTGCAGATCCCCGAGGACGTGCCGATCGAGCACAAGTGGGTCACGCGCGCAGTCGCCAATGCGCAGCGCCAGGTGGAATCGATCAACTTCGATCGCCGGAAGAACGTGCTCAAGTACGACGACGTGATGAACGAGCAGCGAAAAGTCGTCTACGGCCAGCGCCAGCGGCTGCTCGAAGGCGATCCCGACGCGATCGAAGAATTGGCGCACAAGTACCTCAGCGACGCGATCGAGGCGCTCGTCACCGAACACTGCCCGGCCGGGGTTTTCCCGGAGGACTGGGACCTCGATGGGCTCGCTGCTCGTCTCGACCAGATGTACGACCACGGCATCGACTTCGCCGCGATCGATCTGGAGTCGGTCGACACCGAGTCGCTGATCGAGCTGCTGCACGATGACGCGCTGACGGCGTACGAAAAGCGTGAAGCCGAGGTGGGTGGTCCCGCCGTGATGCGTGAGGTCGAGCGGCGCATCATCCTGACCATCGTCGACCGCAAGTGGCGTGAACACCTCTACGAGATGGACGCGCTGCGGGACGGCATTGGCCTGCGCGCGGTCGGGCAGCGCGATCCGCTCACCGAATACCAGCGGGAAGCCTACGACTCGTTCGTGGCAATGATGTCCGGCGTCAAGGAGGAGGCGGTCACGTATTTCTTCCGCGTCCCGATCCGCCGTACCGATGCGCCGCAGCCAGCCACACCATCAACCGGGCAGGCGCCCGCGACCGACGGCGATGCGCCGCCGGCATCCGAGGCTGGCGCCATCGACGGCGCCGCACCAGCGGGAGTTGCCGCCGCGATTCCGCTCGGCGGGCAGACGCGCGAACAGCAGCTCGTGTCCGGCGGCGGGGGGGCGGCCGACACCACCGATGCCAGCGGACGGTCCGTCGAGCGCAAGGGCGACGGCACGACCGTTCGCCGCGTGTCCGCCGGGTCGACCTACACCGCCGACGAAAAGGTCGGGCGCAACGATCCGTGTCCGTGTGGCAGCGGCAAGAAGTTCAAGCGCTGTCACGGAGCGTGACCGGCGACTCGAGGACCTCGTCGAAAGCATCCCGACGCGTTGTCGTCGATGGGTCCGACCGTGTCCGCAACGCAGGGAGGCCTGCCTCCGGTGCCGTGAGTTCGACCGCTCGCCAGGCGCCCCGGTGGCGTTCCAGGCGCACGGCGATGGCCGCACATCGGCCGTCGTAGTCGACGACAACGGCGGACTCGCTCGCGATCGTCGACGGCATGGTGGTGCGGGATGTGCGCACGCGTGCGTACGGCACATGGCCGGCCGGTGGTACCGAGGGAAGCTGTGCGACGAGTCGTGCGCGCAGTGCCGGCGATGTCAGTGGCTCCAGCTGCGGCCAAGGGCGGCGCCCGGCGACAACCTCGAGCCAGATCGTCACCAGGCACCTGGCGAGACGGTCGGGGTCGGGTTGGCTCGGCGCTGGGCGCCGACGGTTGCGTGGTCTCGGAGCCCCCGGTCGTCTCGTGGCGTTCATCGCCGGTCCCACGCGTGTTCCGCGGCCTGCGTGACGTCGCCGACCACCGTGCCGGCGACGACGAAGCGGTCGACGTGTCGCCGAAGCACCACGGGCGATGTCACCGCCCGGCCCGCCGGTGTCCTCGCGCGGACGTGTGCGATGACCGGCCAACTCTCGGTGCGTTCGAGCGCTTCGAGTTCGACGTCGCGGTAGCCGGCGTGTTGCAGCGCCTCGACGGCCTCCAGGTGGAATTGCGGTTCGCTGAGTGCCATCGTTTCGAGCGGGCCCGCGTCGGTGGGGATCTCTGGGAGCAGCCACGGTTGGCCGGTCGGTCGTGCATGTTCGCCGTCGATGCGCACCGTCGCGCCGAACCGCATCCGTTCGCCCTCGGTCGTACGCGCCTGCAATGTCACGACGGCGACGCGGCCGTCGAGTTGTTCGACCGCTTCGACGGCGAGCAGGTCGGTGGCGACATCAAGCTCGCCGGCGAGCCAGTCGCGACCTGCCATTAGTGCGGCCGTGGCAGCCGCATCGCGGCCCGGCGCCTGCCGCCAGTCGCCGCGGATCTCCAGCGCCGTCGGTGCCGAGTCGGCCTGCGTGCCGGCGCCCGACGGGCCGCCAACGACCGTCGCCCTGTCGCCGGAGGAAGGCACGGTCGCTTCGGTGGTTGCGTGCAACTCGCCGGCCGGAGCTGGTGTGGTCGCGTCATCGGATCCGTTGGTGATGAGCAGCCCGACGACAACGGCCCACGGCGCCAGTGCCGCCGTGTACCACGCGACGCGCCGACGGTGTGGTGCCGGCTGCGCGGTCGGTTCCGGATCGTCGAGCCAATCGTCGTAGGTCGTCGTCATGGTTTCCCCCGTGGTGTGCGTGTCGTGATGCGACCGCGTCCAGGCCGTGCGAGGAGCCGCGGCTGTGAGACATGACCATATGTTTCATGCTATTTCATGTCAATCAGTTATCCTCCAATCGGACGTGCTTCGGGTCCCGGCCGGGTGGGCGGGGGCGGGTCGGGCCGCGTGGTCGCGTGCACGTACGATGGTCGTCCCGATGCCCTACCCGGTTGCTCACGGAGGTCGACGTGTCCCAATCGTCGGTGTCGCCGGCAGCGCGCGTTGTCGACGTGCCGGAGGACGACGCGTCGACCGAACGCCGTGTCTTGACCGATCTCCAGCGCCGGGAGCGCTTCGAGGCCGAGGCGTTGCCCTACCTCGATCGCCTCTACTCGGCGGCGATCCGCTACACGCGCAATCCGACGGATGCTGAAGACCTCGTGCAGGAGACGATCGCGAAGGCGTTCCGCGCGTTCCATCAGTTCGAACCGGGGACGAACCTTCGCGCGTGGCTCTATCGGGTCCTGCACACGACCTACATCTCGATGTATCGCAAGGCGCAACGGCGTCCGCAAGAATCGCTGCAGGACGAGATCGATGACTACTCGCTCTATGACGACGTGCATCGGGCGGGTGGCGCCAATGTCGAGCGCGAGGTGCTCGCCAGTATCACCGCTGACGAGGTCAAGCAGGCACTTGCCGACCTTCCCGAAACGTTCCGGATTGCGGTCTATCTCGCCGACGTCGAGGGATTCACGTATCAGGAGATCGCTGAGATCATGGACACGCCGGTCGGCACGGTGATGTCTCGGCTCCACCGGGGAAGGAAGACGCTGCAGAAGGCGTTGGCAGACTACGCACGCTCCCGCGGACTGATCGTCCACGACGTGGAGGACGACGCATGACAGCGACGCCGCGACCCGACCGACCAGCGACGACCGACGACCGCGTCGCCGATGGATGCTCGCCGTCGGGATGTGAAGAGGCGCTCGCCGAGCTCGAGGCGTATCTCGACGGTCAGCTCGATGCCGAGCGACTCACAGACATCCGGGCGCACCTCGCAGCGTGCTATCCCTGCACCGGGCGCGCGACGTTCGAGGAACAGCTGCGAGCTATCGTGCGACGTGACTGCGTCGACCATGCGCCCGACTCGCTCCTCGACCGGATCCACGCCGTGCTCGACGACGCGGACACCGACGCACGGTAGGCCGGGATCGTCACGACGCCGGCGTCCGCTCGTCAGTTGACGCCACCTCACGCATTACGCTGCGGCGATCGCGTACGACTGACCACGAAGAGTGGATGTGCCCATGGCTGATCGCCTCGCACTGGTTACGGGTGCGGCAGGCTTCATCGGCTCGCACCTCGTCGGCCGGCTCCTCGAGGACGGCGACCGTGTCGTCGGCGTCGACGATCTGTCCACCGGCAGCCTCGTCAATCTGGCCGGTGTGCGCGAACGTCACCCGGGAAGATTCGAATTCGATCGACTCGACGTGTGCAAAGGGGGCATGCAGGCGGTGTTCGCGCGCCTCAAGCCTGACGTCGTGTTCCACCTCGCCGCACAGGTCGATGTCCGCGCCAGCGTCGACGATCCCGTCGCCGACGCGCACACCAATGTGCTCGGCAGCATCGCGGTGTTGGATGCCGCGGCACGCGCAGGGGTGCGGAAGGTCGTCTACGCCGGTTCGATCGGCTCCTACGGCGAGCCGCAGGAATCCGAACTTCCCGTCGACGAGTCGTTCGACCTGGCTGCGCTCTCGCCCTACGGCGTGTCGAAGCGGGTGGTGCTCGACTACCTGCAGATGTACGGACAACTGACGTCCCTCACCTGGACCGCGCTGACCTTCGCCAACGTCTATGGCCCTCGGCAGACCACGGTTGGTGAAGGCGGCGTGATCTCCACGTTCATCGACCGCATGCTGGCCGGCCAGCCGTGCACGGTGTACGGCGATGGGGAGCAGACGCGCGACTTCGTGTACGTCGACGATGTCGTCCATGCCCTGGTGCTCGCGGCTGACCGTGGGGACAACGAGCGCTGCATGATCGGTACGGGCGAGCGCACGAGCATAAATCGGCTGTTCACTGCGCTGGCTGCGGCGACCGGATATACACACGATGCCGTCCGCGCACCAGCACGGGACGGCGAGATTCGGCACAGCAGCCTGGACGCGCGAAAGGCCGCTCAGGTGCTGGGATGGAAGCCGTGGACGCCTCTCGAGGAGGGGTTGGCCGCAACGTTGGCCTGGGCGGCCGAGCGGCAGCGCCGCTGACGAACGTTCGTCGGTGGGTGTGGTGGCCCCGAGCCGGCCGTCGTGCACCGCTGCGGTGTTACGCTCGCCCGATGGTCAGCAATTCGCCCGCCGTCGCGAATCCGTGGACACGTGTCCGTACGGAACGCTGTGATGTCGCCGTCGTCGGATCGGGTGCGGCCGGAATGAACGCGGCGATCCACGCTGCCATGGCCGGCGCGACGACCCTGATCATCGACAAGGGCGCAATCGGACGCAGCGGCGCGTCGATCCAGGCCAACGTCATCGCGTCGGCGGCACCTGAAGGTGGCTACGACGCCCACGTGCGCGACATCGTGCGGACCGGTGCCGGACTCGCTGACCAGAATCTCGCCGAGGTGCTCGCGCGTGAGGCGCCGGATCGATTCCGCGAATGGCTCGAATGGGGGGTGCGGTTCCACGTCGACGCTTCGGGCGACTTCGTGCGGACCAAGACGGCGGGCCATTCGCAGGCTCGCTCGATCTCGCCCGGGTATGGCATGGGCGAGAAGGCGTGTCGTGCGTTGCGCAAATGGCTCATCAAGTCGCCCGACGTCCGCGGGCTTCCCTACACGTCGGCGGTGGAGTTGCTGCTGGATGACGGCGAGGTTCGCGGGCTTGTCGCGTGGGACTTCCAGGCCGGTGAATGGGTCGTGATCGACGCGCCCAGCGTCGTCATCGCCACCGGAGGTGCGCAGCAGCTCTACCGGGCGAACACGGCGGCAGCGACGCTCACCGGAGACGGGTTCGCGCTGGCGCGCCTCGCGGGTGCAGCACTCGTCGGTCTTGAGTTCGTGCTCTACGTGCCGGTCAGTCTGGTCTCGCCGCGCCCGATCGCCACGAGCCGGGCGATCCTCGAGACACTGCGGAAGGTCGCGGGCCAGATCGTCGACCGCGACGGTCGACGGTTCGTCCATGAGTACACGCCCGAGGGCGAGCAGGCGCCGTGGGAGGTCGTGAGCCGTGCGATTCAGCTCGCGCTGCGTGCCGGCCGCGGCACCGATCGCGGAACCGTCGTGTACCGGGCCGACGCCGAGGAACAGGCGCGCCTGGTCGCTGCCTATCCCGCGATCATCGACAAGCTGCCAGGACTCGGCATCGATTTGGCCGTCGGCGCGGAAGTCACCCCGATGGCGCACTTCTTCCCGGGCGGTATCCGCATCGACGCTCATGCCGAGTCCGACATTCCGGGTCTGTTCGCGGCCGGCGAGGCGGCGGGAGGCGTCCACGGCGCGACGCGCCTCACGGGGGATGCATTCGCCGCCGCCGCGGTCTTCGGGGCCCGCGCCGGCCGCTTCGGCGCAGACCGCGCCCGCGTGATCGGGCCGCGTGGTGGGCGGGATCTGCTGCGCGCCGGTCATGACGTCGTCGACCGACGGCTCACGATGCGCACGACGTCGGCGCCGTCTCCCGACGCTCGCATGCGCGCTGTGCAGGACGTCGTCGCGGACGCCTTCGGACCCGTTCGCACGCCTTCCGGCATGCGACATGCCGACGAGGCACTCGCGGGGCTTGCAACCGAGACGTCCGTGCAGGGCGACGACCCGCGAGGCAATCGGTCGTTCACGCGATTTCTCGAGGCGTACAACCTTCAGCTCGCAGGACGCGCGCTCGCAGAAGCCGCACGAGCCCGCCCCGAGAGCAAGGGTGCGCACTTCGTCGTCGACGACGACACCGTGCAACCGGTGCTCGTCGAACAGCGGCGATGAACACCCCGCCGGCGCCGGACGGTGCCTCGCCGCGATGCGCGCTGAAGCTGCGGCGCGTCCGCGGTGAGAACTCGTGGTGGGAAACGTTCGACGTGCCGTTCGAGCCGAGCATGACGTTCCTCGATGCGCTGTTGTGGGTGCGCGCCGAGGTCGATCCCAATCTGGGATTCGATTATGCGTGCATCACCAACAACACCTGCAAGCTGTGCCAGGCGCGGATCGACGGTACGCCCGGCTACCTGTGTGCGGTGCGAGCGACTCCTGGCGAACACACCATCGAACCGGTCGACGTCGACCGTGCGACCTTCGACCTCTTTCTGCCGCGCGACGACGTGTTCTGATCATCTTGGGTGTCTGCGCCCGCCGCCACGCCGCCGTTGGACGTCGCGGCCACTACGCTCATCTGCATGGATGCCGACAGGTCTCGCAACGATCGCCGCGGCGGTGACCGCCGCCGCGCAGGTGGTGGTTCCCGGGCGTCGGGTGGCCGCAGCGGTGCGTCGGCAGCCGACGAGACGGTTGCGCAGCTCGCGGGACCGTTGCAACGGGTGTTGCAGCGGCTGCCCGAGACGCAGCGCAAGGTGCTCGAACTGCGCATGGGATTGCAGGACGGCCACCCGCACGACCTGTCCGACACTGCTGAGGCCCTCGGGTTGTCGATGAGCGAGGCGCGAGAGATCGAGGCCCGCGCATTCGCGCATATCCGTGACGCGATTCCGGCACGGCAGCTCAAGCAGCTTCAACGCTTCCTGACATGAGGCGGCGTCGATGACGTCGCTGCACCACCTCATCGAAGTTCCCTCCGGGCTGCACGACGCGGCCGTCGACACGCTCGATGCGCTGGTCTCCGACTGGCAGGTGTTGGCCGACCTGTCGTTCTCCGATTTGCTGCTGTTCTGCCAGGACGGCGACACCTACACCGTCGTCGCGCAGATGCGCCCCTACACGGCGCAGACGATCTACATCGAAGATCTCGTCGGACGGTCGTACGGTGCCGACGAACGGCCCGCGGTCGCCCGTGCATTCGAGACGGCGGAGATCGTGCGTGACGCCGACCCCGACTGGTCGACGGGCGTGCCGGTGCGCGAAGACGCCGTTCCGGTGCTCTTCGACGGTGACGTCATCGCGGTCCTCACGCGCGAGGCGAACCTGTCGATGGTGCGTTCACCCTCGCAGCTCGAGTTGACCTACCTGCAGGCGGCCAACGATCTGTCGCACATGATCACCGAAGGTGCGTTCCCGTTCGCCAATGAACGGCGCGAGCGAGACACCGCGCCTCGTGTCGGCGACGGCATGATGCGTCTCGACGCGACGGGCGTGGTCACCTACGCGTCGCCGAACGCGATCAGCGCGTTCCGGCGATTGGGAGTCACGGACAATCTCGTCGGACGGAACCTCGCCGAGGACGACCTGCACGGCGACGACATTGTTGCGTCTCTGGTCGACGGTGAGCCCTGTGAGGCCGAGATCGATGTCGGGGGAACGGTCGTGATGCGCCGGCTGATCCCGCTGACGCGCGCCCACCGGGTGCTCGGTGGACTGCTGCTCGTCCGCGAGGTCACCGAACTGCGACGCCACGAACGCATGCTGCTCTACAAGGATGCCACCATCCGGGAGATTCACCATCGGGTGAAGAACAATCTTCAGACGGTCGCGTCCCTGCTGCGCCTGCAGTCACGACGGTTGCGTGAACCGCAGGCCGTCGACGCTCTCGGGGAATCGGTTCGGCGGATCTCGTCGATTGCGCTCGTGCACGAGACGCTGTCGCAGGATTCGCGTCAGAACGTCGCATTCGACAAGGTCGTCGACCGGTTGGTCGCCATGCTCACAAGCGGACTCGTCGCGCCCGAGCATCAGGTCGACGTCGATGTCGTCGGCCGCGCCGGGGAACTGCCGGCCGATGTGGCGACGCCGCTGGCGCTCGTGCTTTCGGAGCTGGTGCAAAACGCGTTGGAGCACGCGTTCGGCGAGCACGGGGGAACGATCACAGTTGAACTCGAGCGGCGCGAAGGCCGTCTGCGGGCCAGCGTCGTCGACGATGGTGTCGGGGTTCCCGACGGATGGGATCCGCAGCCGGGCGCCCGACTCGGCCTGCAGATCGCCACGACGCTCGTCGAGTCCGAACTGGGCGGCACGCTCGACATCCGTCGCGCCGCGCCCGAAGGGGGAACGGTCTGCGAGATCGTGCTGCCCATCGCTGCACCGCCTACCGGGCGCGGTACCGAGCGTGACGATGTGGCGCGGGCGCCGAACGAGGACTGACCTACCGAAGCCTCACACGCGCGGGTGCGGTGCGTGTGAGGCCCGAGTGTTCACGCCCTGCCGCAGGGGCGTGCGGTCAGCTCGCCATCCGGCGACGCCGCTGGCGTGCACGCTTGAGCGTGCGGCGCTCGTCTTCCGTCAGACCGCCCCACACACCGGCGTCCTGGTTCGACGCGATCGCGAATTCGAGGCACTCCTCGCGCACGGCGCAGCCAGCGCAGATGCGCTTGGCGGCATCGGCCTGTTCCACGGCAGGACCGGTCGTACCGATCGGGAAGAAGAGTTCGGGGTCCTCGTCAACGCACGCGGCGCGGCTACGCCAGTCCATGGGTGATCTCCTGCAGTGATGGCCACGGGGGCCCAGGTCGGTTTGCGGGACGGTGACGACAGGGGTGCGCAGGCCGGTGGTTTGTCCGGACACGCCCGGCCGCACCGCAGCAATGTTCGTCGGGTCGGGTTTCGTGTTGCCGGTGCCCCCCGCGGGGCTCAATGCTCCGTAATGGGTGGTTCCGGTGGCGCTTGCGCTTGTGAACACTTTCTCTTACTGCCCGAACGGTAACGATTTCGCCGGCGGTGTCAAGGGTTTCCGGCCAATCACGCCGATCGGCCTGGTGCGGCGAGCGCTCACTGCGCACGGCCGATGGCGAGTGCGCGGTCGAGGTCGGCGAGCAGGTCGTCGATCGATTCGATGCCCACCGACGCGCGCAGCAGGTCGTCGGGGACTTCGAGCGCCGTCCCCGCCACCGACGAATGCGTCATGACGCCGGGATGTTCAATGAGGCTCTCGACACCTCCGAGCGATTCGGCGAGGAAGAACAGTTCCGTCGCCTCAGCGACACGGATGGCTGCGTCACGGCCCCCAGCGACGCGGAAGGAAACCATGCCCCCGTAACGGCGCATCTGGCGGGACGCGAGCGCGTGGCCGGGGTCGGTGGCCAGGCCCGGATAGTGCACGGCAGTCACCGCGGCATGGCCATCGAGGAAGGCGGCGACACGTTCCGCGTTGTCGCAGTGCTGGTCCATGCGAACGGCCAGCGTCTTGATGCCGCGCAGCGTGAGCCAGGCATCGAAGGGTCCGGGAACGGCTCCAGCCGCGTTCTGGAGGAACGCGATGCGCTGGGCGGTTGCCGCATCGGTACACACGGCACCGCCGACCACGTCGGAGTGTCCGCCGAGATACTTGGTCGTCGAGTGGACGACGATGTCGGCGCCCAGCGCCATCGGTCGCTGCAAGTAGGGGGTCGCAAAGGTGTTGTCGGCGACCAGCAGCGCCCCGTGGTCGTGGGCCAGTTCGGCGAGCGCGGCGAGATCGAGGACGTCGAGCCGCGGATTCGAAGGCGTTTCGACCCACAGCATGCGGGTTGCTGGCGTCATCGCATTCCGCACCGCGTCGAGATCGACCATGGGTGCGGTGTCGACCCCGATGCCGGTGCGCTCGTGAACCTGGGTCGCCAGCCGCCACGTACCTCCATAGACGTCGGATGACAGCAGAACGCGATCGCCGGGTGCGAGCAGGCGGAGCACCGCGTCTTCGGCCGCGAGTCCGGACGCGAAGCACACGGCGGCGTCGGTGTCTTCGAGTGAGGCCAGGCAGAGTTCGAGCGCGGTACGCGTGGGATTGCCGGTGCGTGCGTATTCGTACCCGCGGTGTCGACCGACGCCGTCCTGCACGTACGTCGACGTCTGGAAGATCGGCACGGTCACCGCGCCGGTGGTCTCCTCGGGATCCTGGCCGACGTGGATGGCTCGCGTGGCGAAGTCCACCGGTCGCTCCATTCGGTCGTGATGGTGCCGGAAAGGCTCGTGGTCAGCCCGCGAGATAGGCGAGGACGTCGGCACGGGTCAGCACGCCGAGTGCCGTGCCATCGTCGGCCACGAGCACCGCGGGGGCCCCGGACGTCAAGGCAGCCAGGACGTCGTGGAGCCCGTTGTCGGTCGACACTGTCGGCAGCGGTGGCTGGAGGACGTCGTGGATGGGACGGGTCATCGCCTCCGGATCGCGAAGCGCCGCGTCGAGCAGGGCGTTCTCACGCACGGATCCGAGCACGTCCTCGGCGCGCGCCCGGTCGTGCACGCCGTCGGCGAACACCGGCATCTGAGACACGCCGTATTCCTTGAGCAATTGGATCGCCTGGGCGACGGTCTCACCCGGGTGGAGGTGGACCAGCGGGGGCAACTCGCCGGTGCCGCCGTCGGCCCGCTTGGCGGCGAGCACCTCACCAACCCGCGAAGCCGACGATTTCGCCGGCAGGTCGACGATCCCGTGCTCTGCCAGCCACGTCTCGTCGTACAACTTCGTGAGGTAGCCGCGTCCCGAGTCGGGCAACAGCACGACGATCGTCGCGTCGTCGGGTTGGGTCTTCGCGTAGCGCAGAGCCGCCACCAGCGCGGTACCGCCGGAGCCACCCACGAGGATGCCTTCCTCGCGCGTGCATCGACGTGCCATCGCGAACGACTCCTGATCCGAAACGCGTTCCCACACGTCGACGATCGACGGATCGAACGTTGGTGGCCAGAAGTCCTCACCGATGCCCTCGACGAGATAGGGGTGGATGTCGTCGCCCGAATACAGCGAACCCTCGGGGTCGGCGCCGACGACGACCACCTCAGGCTTGTGCTGCTTGAGGTAGTGCCCGACGCCGGTCGCCGTCCCACCGGTGCCGACGCCGCATACGAATGCGTCGATCAGCCCATTGGTCTGCCGCAGGATCTCGGGGCCGGTCGACAACGTGTGGGCGAACGGATTGGCCTGATTGAAGTACTGGTTGGGCTTGAACGCGCCGGGCTGCGCGGCCAGCCGATCCGACACCGAGTAGTAGGACCGCGGGTCCTCGGGCTCGACCGCCGTGGGGCAGACGACGACTTCGGCGCCGTATGCCCGCATGAGGGCGATCTTGTCGGTGCTGACCTTGTCGGGGACGACGAACGTGCAGCGATACCCCTTGCGTGCAGCGACGATCGCCAGACCCACCCCGGTGTTGCCCGAGGTCGGTTCGACGATCATGCCACCCTCCTGGAGCAAGCCTGCCGCCTCGGCGGCCTCGATCATCGCCATGCCGATGCGGTCCTTGACGCTGCCGCCGGGATTGAGCATCTCGAGCTTGGCGATCACCGTCGGGCCGACGCCTCGCGACAGCCGGTCGAGTGCGACCAGGGGTGTCTCGCCCATGAGTGCGACAAGGTCGGGTGCGATCGCGCGCCCACGCTCGTCGACATGGGACACGGGTGACGAACGGACGTCGTGGGTCGCGCCCGGTGTGCGCTCGAACACGGAACGATCGAGGCCGTCGAAGGGTGGCGGTGCAGTCGTCATGGCGACCCCGTGTGCGCGCGGAGATCATGTGGTCGAAGCGGCCCGTTGCCGCGCTGCAGCCACGACACGCGGTCCCGCCGAGTGGTACCCCCGGTAGGAATCGAACCTACGCACCTGGCTCCGGAGGCCAGTGCTCTATCCACTGAGCTACGGGGGCGCGGCAACCGTGAATTGGCTTACGCGGGCGCCACGGTACCACGGCCTCGTCAGCCTCCCTCGGGCGTCTGGCGCTGCGCAACATGCGGCAGTGATCGCGCGGCGGTTACCCTGCGCCGACCCACCGTCGCACCCGGTCGCATCGGCGCGTGCCGCGTGCACTCGATCCGCGGCGACGCCGTCAGACGCGGACAATCCTTCGGACTCGTGATGTCGCATCCTCACCGGCTCGACCCTGCGCTCGGCGCGATTGACGCGTCGGTGCGTGCCGCGCTGCGCGCCGCCGGGTTGCCCGAGACCGAACCGGAACTCGAACGGCCCAAGCAGGCCGCGCACGGCGACTGGGCGACGAGTGTCGCGCTCCGGCTGGCCAAGCCGGTCGGTCAACCGCCGCGGCAACTCGCCGAGCAGATCGTCGCGCACCTCGAAGCGCCCGAAACCGTTGCGGAGGTCTCGATCGCCGGGCCCGGATTCATCAATTTCCGCTACGCGCCCGCCCACTACGCCGCGCTCGTGCGACGGATCATCGAGGCAGGTGCGGGATTCGGCACGCACGTCGTCGATCGCGACGCCCGTGAGCGCGTGAACGTCGAATTCGTGTCGGCGAACCCGACCGGTCCGCTGCATGTGGGCGCGGGACGGTGGGCAGCGACCGGTGACGCGATGGCTGCACTGCTGACGGCCTGCGGGCACGAGGTCGTGCGCGAGTACTACGTCAATGACGCGGGCGAGCAAATCCGACGGTTCGGTGAGTCGGTGGCATTCGCCGCGACCGGACGCACGCTCGGCGACGAGCACTACCGGGGTGCGGTCATCGCCGAGATCGGCGACGAGCTGGCTAAGCGACACGGCCGCGAGGTGTTCGGCGACGTTGAACGCACCGGCACGCTCGCCGTCGAGGCGATGCGGCAGCGCATCGCGGAGGTGCTCGAACGCATGGGCGTGCACTACGACGTGTGGTTCTCGGAGCGCGACGGGCTGCACGCCTCGGGCGCGATCACCGCGACGCTCGACGACCTCGTTTCGCGCGGAGTCACCTACGAAGACGACGGTGCGCTGTTCCTCGCGACGAGTGCGCACGGTGACGACAAGGACCGCGTGCTCGTTCGCTCCGACGGCCGGCCGACCTACTTCGCGGCCGACTGTGCCTACCTGCGCGACAAGGCGGCGCGCGCCGACCGCCTGTTCTACCTGCTCGGTGCCGATCATCACGGGTATGTCGCTCGTCTGCACGGTGCGGCGGCCTGCCTCGGCATCGATCCGGCGCGGGTGGAGATTCGCATCGGCCAGCTCGTCAACTTGCTGCGCGACGGTACGCCGGTGCGCATGTCGAAGCGTTCCGGCGAGACGGTCGACCTCGGCGAGGTGCTCGACGAGGTCGGTGTCGACGTGACGCGCTATCACTTCCTGCGCCAGGGCCTCGATACGGCGATCGACTTCGACCTCGCGGTCGTTGCCCAGCAGTCGATGGAAAACCCCGTCTACTACGTCCAGTATGCGCATGCGCGGATCAACTCGTTGATCCGGACCGCTGACGAGCGCGGGTTCGACCACGGCGAGGCAGCCGACGCCAACCTCGGTGCGTTGACGCATCCGGCGGAGCTCGATCTTCTCACGATGATGGATCAGCTTCCGCTCGTCGTCGCTGAAGCCGCCGAGCTGCGGGCGACGCAGCGGTTGGCGCGGTACGCCGAGGAGCTCGCCGGCACGTTCCACCGCTTCTACACGGAGTGTCGGGTGCTCGTCGAGGGTGCGGAGGACGGCAGCGATCCCGCTGCCGTGACGATCGCCCGTGCGCGATACTTCCTCGCGGTTGCCGCGCGCCAGGTGTTGGCGAACACGCTCAGCCTGTTGCGTGTTTCGGCGCCGGATCGGATGTGACGTGAGCAGCGGACCGTGGCCGATGACCCAGGCACGCGACGACGCCGGCGTGATGACGCTGGGCGGCGTCGCGGCGACCGCATTGGCGCGGCAATTCGGCACCCCGCTGTGGGTGGTCGACGAGGACGACCTTCGCGCCCGCTGCCGCGCGTACCGGTCCGGGTTCCCCGGCGTCGAGATCGCCTACGCCTCGAAGGCGTGGTGCACCACCGGCATCGTGCAGGTCGTGGTCGACGAAGGCTTGTGGATCGACGTTGCGTCGGCGGGGGAGTTGCACACCGTTCGCAACGCGGGTGCCGAGATGTCCCGGGTGATCTTCCACGGCAACAACAAGTCGGTGGCCGAACTCGACATGGCGCTCGATGGCGGCGTCGGTCGCATCGTCGTCGACTCGTTCGCCGAACTCGATCGGCTCGAGGCCGCCGCAGCGGTGCGCGGCGTGCGGGTCGCCTGCCATCTTCGCATCACCCCCGGGATCGACGCGCACACGCACGAGTACGTACGCACCGGCCACGACGACGCGAAGTTCGGTTTCACGCTGTCCCTCGGTCTCGCCGACGACGCGATGCAGCGAGCGAGCGCGGCCGAGCATCTCGATCTGTGCGGTATCCATGCGCACATCGGATCGCAGATCTTCGGGGTCGAACCGTTCGTCGCCAACGCCGAGGCGCTCATCGATCTGCTCGCACGCTGGCGCGATGACCACGGGATCACCCTCGACGAAGTCAATCTCGGCGGCGGCATGGGGATTCGCTACACGCACGAGGATCACCCCGTCGACGTCGCGCATTACGGACGCGCGGTGCTCGGTGCGGTCGACGAACGGTGCGCGGCGCACGGCCTCGAGCGGCCGCGGCTGTTCGTCGAACCGGGCCGAGCGATCGTGGGGCCTTCGACGGTGACGCTCTACGAGGTCGGAACGATCAAGACGCTGCCGGGCCTGACCACGTGGGTCAGCGTTGACGGCGGTATGTCGGACAACATCCGCCCGGCGCTCTACGACGCCGAACACGAGGTCGCGCTCGCCAGTCGGGACTCGACGGCCGAACCACGCGCCGTCACCGTTGTCGGCAAGCACTGCGAATCGGGCGACGTCATCCGTGAGCACGCGCCACTGCCGGCCGATGTTGCGGTGGGTGACCTGCTCGCCGTGGCCGCAACCGGCGCGTACACCGAATCGATGGCGTCGAACTACAACCGGTTGCCGCGGCCCGCCGCCGTTCTGGTCCGTGACGGCGAGGCGCGCACGCTGCTGCGCCGCGAGACGCTCGACGACCTGCTGCGGCGTGACGTTGCGCTGGATGACTGAACGACGTCGGGGTCACCGCGTGCAGCGATAGGCTGCCGACGTTGCTCGATTTCGGCCGACGTCAGGCGTGACAACCGTGGACCGTGTGATCCGCATCGGCATGCTCGGGGCCGGAACCGTCGGCGGCGGTGTGGCAGCGTTGCTCGACCGTGAATCGGACGACATCGCGGCCCGCACCGGTGCGACGCTGCAGATCGTGCGGGTCGCCGTCCGCGACCTCGCCAAGTCACGCGATCTTCCGCTGCCCGCCGATGTGTACGTCGACGATCCGGGCGCGGTCGTCGAAGCCGACGATGTCGACGTCGTCGTCGAAGTCATGGGCGGCATCGAACCCGCCGGCTCGCTCATCCGTCGAGCGTTGCAGCTGGGCAAGCCCGTCGTCACCGCGAACAAGGAACTGATCGCCTCGGCAGGCCCGGAGCTGTACGCCGCCGCCGAGCTCGCAGGTGTCGACCTGGCCTACGAAGCTGCAGTCGCCGGGGCCATTCCGATCATCAAGCCGTTGAAGGAGTCGCTCGCCGGCGACAGCATCCACCGAGTCGTCGGCATCCTCAATGGAACGACGAACTACATCCTGACGCGGATGGCCGAGGACGGGGTCGAGTACCAGGAGGCGCTCGTCGAAGCCCAACAGCTTGGTTACGCCGAAGCCGACCCGTCCGCGGACGTCGGCGGGCACGATGCGGCGGCCAAGTGCGCGATTCTCGCGTCGCTGGCGTTCGACACCGCGGTGCACGGGGATGTCGTCTACCGCGAGGGCATCGAACGGGTCAGCGCGACCGACATCCGTGTCGCGACGAAGCTCGGCTACGTGATCAAGCTGATCGGGATCGCGCAGGAACGCGACGACGAGGTCGCGGTCCGTGTGCATCCGGCGTTCCTGCCGCGCACGCACCCACTCGCCAGCGTTCGCGACTCGTTCAACGCCGTCTACGTCGAGGCCGAAGCTGCGGGTGAGCTGATGTTCTACGGCCGCGGCGCGGGCGCGATGCCGACGGGGTCGGCGGTCGTCGGCGACATCATCGATGTCGCCCGCAACCTGATGCAGACCGCACGTGGCGCGACCGAATCACAGCATCGCAACAAGCGGATTCGGCCGATCGAGGAACTGTCGACCCAGTACTACGTGCTGCTCGATGTCGACGACAAGCCGGGGGTGCTCGCTGACGTCGCCGAGGTCTTCGGCGCGCACGATGTGTCGATCGCCCAGGTCTGGCAGGAGGGGCGGGCAGACTCCGCGCAGCTGGTGCTGATCACCCACCGGGCGAGAGAGGGCGACCTGCACGCCACCGTCGACGCGCTCGGAAGCATCCCGTCGGTTCGCAGTGTGGCGGGAATGATGCGGGTCGAGTCCGAAGGATTCGGAACATCATGAATCGCACCGGTGGACCATCCCACGCGTCCGGAGACGACACAACGGCGTCGGCTGCGGCAGGTCCACACGTGTGGAGGGGCATTCTCGAGGAGTACCGCGATCGCATGCCGATCGGCGACGACACGCCGATCGTCACCCTGCGCGAGGGCGGCACACCGCTGATCTTCTCCGAGCACCTGTCGGAAGTGTCCGGTTGTGAGGTCCATCTCAAGTTCGACGGCGCCAATCCCACCGGGTCGTTCAAGGACCGCGGGATGACCGTGGCGATCTCCAAGGCGGTCGAAGCCGGGTCCGAGGCCGTGATCTGCGCGTCGACGGGCAACACGTCAGCGTCGGCGGCGGCATACGCCGCGAAGGCCGGACTCACCTGCGGCGTGATCGTGCCCAAGGGCAAGATCGCACTCGGCAAGCTCGCGCAGGCGCTCGTCCACGGCGCCACGGTGCTCCAGGTCGACGGCAGCTTCGACGATGCATTGACCCTGTGCCGCGGACTCGCCGAGGCCTACCCGGTCGAACTGGTCAACTCGGTCAATCCCTACCGCATCGACGGACAGCGTTCCGGCGCCTGGGAGATCGTCGACCAGCTCGGTCGTGCGCCCGACGTGCACGTCATGCCGGTCGGCAATGCAGGGAACATCACCGCCTACTGGCGCGGCTACCGCGAGTATCTCGCCGACGGCCGCGTCGGGTCGTTGCCAGTGATGCGCGGGTATCAGGCGGCAGGTGCGGCGCCGATCGTGCTCGGACACCCCGTCGAGAAGCCGCAGACGATCGCCACGGCCATTCGGATCGGCAATCCCGCCTCGTGGCAACAGGCCGTCGATGCCGCGGACGAGTCCGGCGGTTCCATCCGTGCGGTGACCGACCGTGAGATCATGCGCGCATTTCGCATGATCGCCGAACACGGTGTGTTCGCCGAACTTGCCTCGGCCGCGTCGGTTGCCGGACTGCTCCAGCTCGTCGACTCGGGGGAGCTCGAGCGGGAGCAGACGGTCGTCTGCGTGTTGACCGGCCACGGACTGAAAGACCCGGAATGGGCGATCTCGGGTGCGGCGCAGCCGGAGACCATCGCGCCGGATCTCGACGCCGCCGCTGATGCGCTGGGGCTGCGGTGACCACCGGCGTCGTCGTTCGCGTTCCGGCGACCTCGGCCAATGTCGGGCCCGGCTTCGATGCGTTCGGCATGGCGATTGCCCGGCATCTCGTGGTCGCCGTCGAAGACGCAACGACGGGAACCGACCGGGTTGCCACCGATGGGCTCGGTGCCGAAGAGCTGCCGTCCGGTGACGACAATCTCATCTGGCGGTCATTTGTCGCATTCTGCGACCATGTCGGGACCGCGGTTCCCCCGGTGCACCTGCGGGTCCGCAATGACATCCCCGTCGAACGGGGGCTCGGATCGTCATCGTCGGCGATCGTCGCCGGACTGGTCGCGGCACGCGCAGTGACCGGCGTCGTGTTCGGCGACCTCGACCTCGTCGCCCTGGCGACGACGATGGAGGGCCACCCCGACAATGTCGCGCCCGCGATCCTCGGCGGCTTCGTCGCGTGCGCGGTCGACGACAACGGCGGCCTCGTCGTCCGTCGCATCAACCCGACCGTGTCGTCGGCGGTCGTGCTCGTGCCGTCATCCCGTCAGCGCACCGACGAGTCACGCGATGGGTTGCCCGCGCACGTCGGCCGCGACGCACTCGTGGCGCAGGCGGCGCGGGCCGGACATGTGCTCGGCGCGATCGGCGGACTGTGGCCGGTGGCACCGGCCGCGGCTGGTGACCGGTATCACGAGCCGGTGCGGCTGCCACGACTCGGACCGATGGCCGCGCTGCTCGACGCCTTGCGTGCTAGCGGCGCGCACGCCTGGCTGTCGGGGTCAGGTCCGAGCGTCGTCGCGCTTGCGCACACCGTCGATCCGTCCGTCGCCGAGGCGGCCGCTGACGCCGACGTCGATGTCGTCACGGTTCCGATCGATCTCGCCGGCGCCTTGACGTGCCCGCCCTCGGGTTGTGCGGTCGCCGGCGGGGGAACGTGCGTGCAGTGTCCGCGAGATTCAGTATGATGGTGTCGTCGCCGCACATCGGGTGACGATCCCGGGGATGTGATCCGCCCGCCGACGTTCGTCGTCGTGCCGTTCATCGTTCGCTCGGGGTCTCTGCGAATCCGTCGCGCGCCGTTCGTCGCCGCGGCGCTCAGGGAGCCCGTCCGGGTCCGAATCACCGCTGGACACTGACGAAGTGGGCACAGCCACGTTGGATGCACACGCGCATCGCGGAGAGTGCTGATGCTGCGCTGCCGCGCGGTTCACCGCGGTCACGGGTCAGCCGCGCCGTGGCGGCACACCGACATGGTGTTCTCCCGACTTTCCCGCGAAGCTGCGGTCAGCGATCAATTCTGGAGTAGTGCATGAAACTGTTCCTCGACACCGCCAACCTTACGGAGATCACCGAGATCAATGCGTGGGGTGTGCTCGACGGTGTAACGACGAATCCGTCATTGGCGGCGTCGGAAGGCAAGGAATTCGCGGCGATGATCGCCGACATCTGCGCCGAGGTGGACGGAGATGTCAGCGCTGAGGTGGTTTCGACCGACACCGAGGGCATGTTGTCCGAAGCACGGTCGCTGGCACAGATCGCCGACAATGTCGTCATCAAGTTGCCGCTCATTCCCGCGGGGCTCGCGGCGTGCGCCGCGCTGCACCGCGACGGTGTGCGCACCAACGTCACCCTCTGCTTCTCGCCGACACAGGCGATCCTCGCCGCTCGGGCGGGCGCGACGTACGTGTCGCCGTTCCTCGGTCGCGTCGATGACATCGCCAACGACGGGATTGCGCTGCTCACCGAGATCTGCGAGATCTACCGGATCCAGGGCTACGAGACCCAGGTCCTTGCGGCTTCGCTCCGCCATCCCCAGCACGTCGTCCAATCGGCACTCGCCGGGGCCGACGTCGCGACGATGCCGGCCAAAGTGTTCCGGCAGATGGTCGCTCACCCACTGACCGACGCCGGACTTGAACGGTTTCTCGCCGACTGGGCCGAGTACACCGCCGCGAATCCGGCCACGAACGACCACTGACGCTTCGGCGACAGACGTCGCCGAGCATTGGAGACACCCATGGATCGCAGTCTGCTTGAGAAGAAGGCGCTCGCTGAACTTCGCGAGATCGCTTCGACGCTTGAGCTCGAGGGCTACCAGCGACTCAAGAAGGCCGACCTCGTCAACCTGATCATCGACCAGGGCAACGGGGCACACGTGTCGGGTGGCGACACGGCAACCGCCGACATTCCGACGTCGTCGATCGACGCCCCGGCGCACGCGACGAGCGGCACCAACGGTGACGCGCCGCATGGCGTCGATTCCGACGATTCGGGGTCGCGTGGTGCGGATGATGAGCGTGCAACGCGTGTCCGCGCACGTACGGCACCGTCCGACGGCGGCACCGGGCGGCAGCGCACGCGCGCGCGACGCGACGACAGCAGCGGCGACGACCGGCAACGTTCCAATGAGAGCGGCCTGCAGCGCGACGACGACGGCGGTGGTGATGACCGGCAGCGTGTCCGTGAGGGCGGGCGGCAGCGCGACGACGACGGCATCGACCGCGGCCAACAGCGCGACGACGACGGCGGTGGCGATGACCGACAGCGTGTCCGTGAGGGCGGGCGGCAGCGCGACGACGACGGTGGTGACGGTGGACGTGGCGGGCAGTCCAACGGCCAGCAACACCGGTCGGGCAACGGTGGGTCACCGCAGGGTCAAGGCGGATCCGGCTCCGGCGGAGGCAACGACAACAACCGAAGCAAGCGCGATCGGCGGCGCAAGGGCCGTGGGGGGCAGGGGAATCAGCCACAGGAGAATCTCGACGACGCCGAGGTTCGCGAGGGCGTTCTCGATCTGCTTCCCGAGGGGTACGGATTCCTGCGGGTGACCGGCTATCTGTCGGGCTCCAAGGACGTCTACGTCTCCCAGTCGTTCGTTCGACGCTTCGATCTGCGCCGCGGCGATCTCGTCGCAGGCCCGATCCGGCGCAACAAGAACAACGACAAGTTCCCTGCGCTCGCGCGGGTCGACACAGTCGAAGGCGAGCGCGTCTCGCAGGACGGCCAGCCGCCCAAGCGGGTCGAGTTCAAGGATCTGACACCGCTGTTCCCCGACGAGCGACTGCGGCTGGAGACCGAGGAGAAGTCGCCGATCGCGATGCGCCTCGTCGACATGATTGCCCCGATCGGCAAGGGTCAGCGGGGGTTGCTCGTCTCGCCGCCGAAGGCGGGCAAGACGACCGTGCTCAAGCAGTTGGCACACGCCATCGAGGCGAACAACCCGGAAGTGCACCTGATGGTGCTCCTCGTCGATGAGCGCCCCGAAGAGGTCACCGACTTCGAACGGTCGACCAAGGGTGACGTCATCTCATCGACGTTCGACCGTCCCGCAGAGGATCACACCCAGGTTGCCGAACTGACGATCGAGCGGGCCAAGCGGCTCGTCGAGCAGGGCCGCGACGTCGTCATCCTCCTCGACTCGATCACCCGTCTCGGCCGTGCCTACAACCTGGCGGCACCGGCAAGCGGCCGCATCCTGTCCGGCGGTATCGACTCCGCGGCGCTCTACCCGCCGAAGCGTTTCTTCGGTGCGGCCCGCAACATCGAGGAAGGCGGCAGCCTGACGATCATCGCCAGCGCGCTGATCGATACGGGCTCGAAGATGGACGAAGTCATCTTCGAGGAGTTCAAGGGCACCGGCAACATGGAGCTGCGGCTCGACCGTCGAATGGAGCAGAAGCGCATCTTCCCGGCGATCGACATCCAGGGGTCGGGAACCCGCCGCGAGGAGTTGCTCCTCGAGGCCGATGAGCTGGGAACGATCTGGAAGCTGCGGCGACTGCTGTCGACGATGGACTCCGAAGCAGCGTTGCAGCTGCTGATCGACAAGCTGAAGGCGACGAAGTCGAACAGCCAGTTCCTGCAGATGATCGCCAAGTCCAACTTGCAGTAGCACCGCAGGCGTCCGGGTGCCACCCGTGCGGCCACGACGCCTCTGGTACGCTGGACGGGCTTGCGCGCCC
>JBBDSV010000095.1:4110-29074 GCA_040904785.1 Nitriliruptoraceae bacterium | reverse complement strand
TGGGGCGCGCGCTTGCGTGACCGCACCCGTTGGCGCTACCTGCGTGGCCTTCGCCAGCGCTCGGCGGGACAACGCCCGCGTTCGCGTCGCGACTCACCAACCGGAGCAGGATCATGAAGGCAGACATCCATCCCGCGTATTCGGCGGCGACGGTGACGTGCTCGTGCGGCAACACGTTCGAGACGCGTGCGACCGTCGACACCATCCGCGTGGAACTGTGCAGCGCATGCCACCCGTTTTACACGGGCAAGCAGAAGCTCGTCGACACCGGGGGACGCGTTGACCGGTTCCGCCGGCGCCTTGAGAAGGCCGGCCAGACCAAGTGACCGACCGGCCGCAGCACACGCCAGCGTCCGAGGGCGCGAACGATCCGCTGCAGATGGCCCCCCATTATTACGGGGGTCAAGCGGTCATCGAAGGCGTGATGATGCGGGGGGCGGACCGGTGGGCGGTCGCCGTCCGCCGGCCCGGTGGCGACATCTGGCTCGAATGCCATCCGGTCACGACGCTGACCACCCGGCATTCATGGCTCAAGCGTCCACTGATTCGCGGGTGCTTCGCGCTGGCCGACTCACTCGCGATCGGTATGAAGGCGCTCGGCATCGCGTCTCGTCAGGCGGCGCCGGACGACGAGGAGCCGGCAAGCTCGGCGGCCAACGCGGTGGCCATGTCGATCGCCCTGCTGCTGTTCGTCGGCGTCTTCATCTTCCTGCCGTCTGCGGGCACGAAGGGCGTCGACGCGCTGATCGGTGGGGTGCTCGGCGACGGCGTGTGGTTTCACATCATCGAGTCGCTCGTTCGTATCGTGATCTTCCTGGTGTACCTGTGGGGGATCTCGCTGATGGATGACATTCGACGGGTGTTCCAGTACCACGGTGCCGAACACCAGACGATTGCCGCCTGGGAGCACGGCGAGGTCCTCGAACCGGCCGCCGTCCGTCGCTACTCGACCCTGCATGTCCGATGTGGGACGAATTTCCTCATCCTGGTCATGCTGCTGGCCATTGTCGTCTACACGATCGGTGGCGTGCTGGTACCGCCGCCGGCGGGCATCGGCTGGCTCGGTGCCGTTGGCTACCACGTCGCCTTGCGGCTTGTGTTGCTTCCGGTCGTCGCCGGGCTCGCCTATGAGGGGCTCCGGCTCGGTGCACGGCACGGCGACAATCCACTCGTCCGTGCGATCATGCAGCCCGGGCTGTGGCTGCAACTGATCACGACGAAGCCGCCGGAAGACGATCAGGTCGAGGTCGCCATCCGAGCCTTCGAGGCCGTGGTTCCCGCCGATGAGCGTGACGGTCGCGTCCCGACGACATTGGATTCGGTCGTCACGCTGGCGTCCGACGGCCTGCCGGTCGTACTCACGTCGGCCGTCGTGCGGGTCGACGGCGACACCAATGCGACGGATGCGCCCAGCGGCGACGCGCCGACGGATGGTGCCTAGCGCGCGACACCTTCGCTGGCGGCCGTACCGAAGGCGCACCACATGTTCGACCAACTCGACGCAATCGACGCACGGTTCCGCGATCTGGAGGCCCAGCTCGCGGACCCCACTATTGCCAGTGACGGCCGTCGCTACGGCGAACTCGCCAAGCACCACGCCGAACTCGCCGAGATCGTGCACACCTACCGGCAGTGGCGCGAGGTATCCGGCGACCTCGACGCCGCTCGCGAGATGTCGCGCGACGGGGATGCGGCAGATCGCACGGCACTCGCGGGCGAGATTGACGAGCTCGAGTCGCGTCGTCACGGCCTCGAGGAAGCGCTCAAGCTGCTGCTCGTGCCGTCCGACCCCAATGACGATCGTGATGTCATCATGGAGATCCGGGCGGCAGCGGGCGGTGACGAAGCCGGCCTGTTCGCCGGTGAGTTGCGGGACATGTACGAGCGCTACGCCCAGGCCCGTGGCTGGTCGTCGCGCGTGTTGACCCAGTCCGTCCAGGGGATCGGCGGCGTCAAGGAAGCCATCCTCGAGATCGTCGGTACAGGCGCCTTCGCGCACCTCAAGCACGAGTCCGGCGTCCACCGAGTCCAACGTGTGCCCGCGACGGAATCGCAGGGGCGGATCCACACGTCGACGGCGTCGGTCGCCGTGCTTCCCGTCGCCGACGAGGTCGACGTCGAGGTCGATCCCAACGACCTGCGAATCGATGTCTACCGTTCATCCGGCCCGGGCGGCCAGAGTGTGAACACGACAGACTCGGCCGTGCGGATCACCCACTTGCCAACCGGGCTCGTCGTCGCCTGCCAGGACGAGAAGTCCCAGCATCAGAATCGTGACAAGGCGCTGCGCATCCTTCGTTCCCGGCTGCTGCAGCTCGAGCAAGATCGGCGTGCGCAGGAACGCTCCGACGCGCGCCGCGGTCAGATCGGCACCGGGGACCGTGCGGAGAAAATCCGCACCTACAACATCCCCCAGAGCCGGGTGACCGACCACCGCATCGGATACACGACGCACGCGCTCGACGACGTGCTCGCCGGCGACCTCGACGAACTCGTCGCCGCACTGCGTCAGGCCGAGCGTGAAGCGCTCCTCGCAGATGTCGAGGATGCATCATGACTGCCCGTGTCGCTCCGGACCTGCCGCGTGACGTACCGGCCCGCCGAACGCTCAGTGGGGCACACACCGCAGTCGCCCGCCAACTCGCGAACGCCGGTGTCCCCAATGCCGCGGTCGATGCGCGGTGGCTCATCGCCCACGTATGCGGCACCGATCCGCACCGCCGGCCGGTCGACGTGGTCGACCCATCGGTCGAGGAAGCGCTGTCGCAGGCGGTCGCGCGCCGGATGGCCCGAGAACCGCTGCAGCTCATCGTGGGCTCGGCACCGTTTCTCACACTCGACATCGTCTGTGAACCGGGCGTGTTCATCCCTCGTCCCGAGACCGAGGTCCTTGCACGCGAAGCCATCCGGCGGGCCTGCTGGTTCCCCGCGCCGGTGCGGATCGTCGAACCGTGTACCGGCACCGGTGCCATCGCGGGCGCACTGCTCGCATCGGTGCCCAGTGCGCAGATCGTCGCCTCCGACATCGACGAGCGTGCTGTCGCACTCGCGCGCCGAAACCTGGCACGAGTTGCGGACGGTACGGCCGGCAACGAGGCCGCACCTGGCAGCCGCGCCGAGGTTCGGTACGGCGCGCTGCTTGCACCGGTGGAGTCGTTGCGTGGGCGTGTCGACGTGCTCGTCGCCAACCCTCCCTATCTTCCGGCCTCCGACGAGGGATCATGGTCTATCGAAGTCGCCGGCCACGACCCGCACCGTGCACTCATCGGCGGTAGAGGCGGGCACGAGGTCGTCAACCGTCTGATCGACTCGGCCCCTGACTTCTTGGCACCCGGCGGCCACGTACTGCTCGAAGTCGACGCGCGGCAAGCCGACGCGGCCGTCGCTCGGGCACGTGCCGTCGGATTGGTCGATGTCACGCTGCTCGACGACCTCACGGGACGACCACGGGTGTTGGCGGCGACGGATCCGCGGGAAAGGACCGACGGATGAACACTCCCGGCTCGAGTGTTGTGATCGATGCGGCCAACGACACCGACGCGGCGGTCGCCATAGCGGGCGATGCGCTTGCTCGCGGCGAGATCGTGGTGCTGCCCACCGACACCGTGTACGGCGTCGGCGCCGACGCATTCAACACGCAGGGCACGCGACGCATCTTCGAAGCCAAGCGTCGCGGAACCGATGTGCCGCTGCCCGTGCTGGTGCGGTCGCCGAAGCAACTCGGCGGCCTGTGCGCCGACGTGCCCGAGGCGGCCGAGCGGCTCGTGGCGGCCTACTGGCCCGGACCGCTGACGCTGGTGCTCGCCGAACAACCGGCGATGGCTTGGAACCTCGGCCTCTCCGAAGGCACCGTCGCTGTGCGGATGCCATTCGACGATGTCGCGTTGGCGATCATCCGGGCGGTCGGTCCGCTCGCGGTGACGAGCGCAAACGTGCACGGGCAGCCGCCAGCGACCGATACCGCCGAGGCCCGTCGTCAGCTCGGCGACGAGGTGGCCGTCTATGTCGATGCCGGCCCGCGGACCGGCGGGGTGCCGTCAACGATCGTGGACGTCACCCGTGGCACGCCGCGCATTCTGCGGTCCGGCGACCTCGACGACGCTGACGTGCTGGCGGTCGCCGACGGCAGCCTCGACCCCCTCGAGGCGGCCGAGCGATACGCCCAGAACCGGCCCGATCAGCGGTAGTCTCGAAGCAATCTTCAACGAGGTAGCCGTGCATACGTTCTGGGGCCCAGATTTCGCCGAACTGCGTCGTATCGACCCACAGGTGGCCGACGGCCTCGTGGGCGAACTCGAGCGTCAACGGACGAATCTGCAACTCATCGCCAGTGAGAACTTCGCGTCGCCAGCCGTCTTGGCAGCCAACGGATCGGTGCTGTCAAACAAGTACGCCGAGGGGTATCCCGGCAAGCGCTACTACGGCGGGTGTGAGGAGGTCGTCGATCCGCTGGAGCAGTTGGCGATTGATCGTGCAAAAGAACTGTTCGGTGCCGATCATGCCAACGTGCAGCCACATTCTGGCGCAAGCGCCAATTTCGCGGCCTACTTCGCGACGGTCGCGCCGGGCGACACGGTGCTGGCGATGTCGCTGCCGCACGGCGGGCACCTGACGCACGGGATGCCGATCAACTTCTCCGGCAAGTGGTTCAACGTCGTGTCCTACGGCGTCACCGAGGACACCGAGACCATCGACATGGACGAAGTCCGTGCACTGGCTCGCGAGCATCGGCCAAAGCTCATCATCGCGGGGTGGTCGGCGTATCCGCGGCAGCTCGATTTCCCTGCGTTCCGCGAGATCGCGGATGAGGTCGGGGCCGTGCTGCTGTGCGATGCCGCACACTTCATCGGACTGGTTGCCGCCGGGGTGCACCCGTCGCCGGTTCCGTACTGCGACATCGTGACCTTCACGACCCACAAGACATTGCGTGGGCCACGTGGCGCCATCATCCTCACGACCGAGGAGTGGGCGAAACCGATCGACAAGGCGGTGTTTCCCGGGACACAGGGCGGTCCGCTTGAGCACGTCATCGCCGCCAAGGCCGTCGCGCTCAAGGAGGCGATGGATCCGTCGTTCGCCACCTACGGGCAGCGCATTCTCGATGATGCACGTGCGCTCGCCGCGGGGCTCACCGAGCGCGGCTACCGCGTCACGTCGGGTGGCACCGACACCCACCTGCTGCTCGCCGATGTGACGACGAAGGGCCTGACGGGCCGCGACGCCGAGGCGCGCTGCGACGCTGCGGGCATCGTGCTGAACAAGAACGCGATTCCGTTCGACACGAACCCGCCGGCCGTCGCCTCCGGTGTCCGTGCCGGCACGGCCAGCGTCGCCACGCAGGGCATGGGGCCCGATGAAATGACGGTCGTTGCCGGGCTCATCGATGACGCGCTGACCGGCGACGACGACGCCGTCGCGCGCGTTCGCGACACGGTCGCTGAGCTGGTCAGCGCCTTCCCCGCTTACCCGCGAGACGAGGACTGACATGCTCTCGCACGTGGTGGTCGCGGTGACGGCAGGCGTCGTCACCGCCGTCGCCACGCCTGCAGTCGCGCGGCTCTCGCGGCGCATCGGCGCCTACGACCATCCGGTCGTCGTCGACGCTGCCACGGACACCATTCCTCCGTCACGATCGTCTGCCGTGTCCGGTGGGCGTCGGCCGCGCGTGCGGCGTGTGCCCACGCTCGGCGGATTGGGCATGCTCGTCGGGTTTCTCGCCGCACTCGGCGTTGCGTGGGCGATTCCCGGATTCCGCCCGTTGTTCACCGCCACCTCCGAGCCGCTCGCGTTGATCGTGGGTGTTCTCGTCATCGCCGCCGTCGGCGTCGTCGACGACCTTTACGACCTGCCACCCACCGTGAAGCTGGCCGGCCAGATCGTCGCCGCACTCGGGGTTGCGGTGTTCGGTATCCAGCTCGTCTACTTCTGGATTCCCGGTGTCGAAGTGCTTGCGCTGTCACCCGATCTCGGCTTGCCGCTGACGATCATCGCGCTCGTGGCCATGATCAATGCGGTCAACCTCATCGACGGCCTCGACGGGCTCGCCGCCGGCGTGACCGCGATCGCGGCACTGGCTTTCTTCCTGTTCACCGTCCACAGCCAGACCGCCGGGCTCGGCGACACCATTCCGACGTCGTCGACGCTCGTCGCGGCGATCGTGGCCGGTATGGCCGCCGGGTTCCTCGTGCACAATTGGCATCCCGCGCGCATCTTCATGGGGGACACGGGCGCGATGCTGCTGGGGTTGCTGCTGGGCGCTGCCGGTGTCGCCTACGTTGGCCGAACGACGGCGCCGTCAGCGGAGGACTTCACCGGGACCGTCCCGTTGGTCATGCCCGCACTCGTGCTCGCCGTGCCGTTCCTCGACACGGCGTTCGCGGTGGTGCGTCGACTGATCACGCGCCGGCCGGTCGCAGTGGGCGACCGCGGGCATCTGCACCACCTGTTGCTCCGTGCCGGGCACACGCACCGCCGTGCGGTCCTCGTGCTGTACTACTGGTCGACGGTGGCCGCCTTCGGTTCCGTGGGTGGCGCGTTCCTGCCGTGGTCGCGCCTCGTCCCCTGGATCATCGGTGCCGTCGGGCTGGGCTTCGTGTTGACCATGCTCGGCACGCGAGCCAGCGGCGATCCGGCCGCCATGCAAGTGCCGCCGTCGCACCGCGGAACGGCCTGATTTGCTCGTCTTGGCGGTCGTGAGGCACGCTTGCTAGCGTTGCAGTTCGGCCGCACTTCCGGGACCGCCTGCCTGCGCTGCGCGGGTACGGCACCCCCGGCCCCGATCATTGCGCGATTGCACGCCGCGCACACAAGGATCTGACTGTTGTCGCGACCCGCCACGCCACCGTCGTCACGGCCCGACATGGCCGTGTCTGCGCGCCATGGCTCGTGGGTCGGCGTCGACCAGGCACAGATCATGGGTGTTGAGCTGCTCGCGGCGATCCTCACCTGGTCGGGCATCGGCTATCTCGTCGACCGTGCGCTGGCTACCGCACCGTGGTTCCTGGCGATCGGTGCGCTCATCGGCAACTTCGCGGGGCTGTATCTCGTGTACTGGCGCAGTGGGCGAATGAACGCCGCCGATGCGCGTGCCCGTGACGCGGCCAAGGCGGCGCAGGCCGGCCAGGAGGTCGTCGGTGCACATTGACAGCCTCGACGCCGACCTTCAGCGGCTGCTGGGCGGCACGCTGCGCACACTGGGTTTGACCGGTGCACTCGTCGCGGTCGCCGCGGGCATGCTCACGAATGCTGCCGGCGTTGCCGGCGCGATCGTCGGCACCGGGCTCGTCGCCGTGCTCTTCGGTGGTTCGGCGCTCGCTCTGCGCATCGTCGCCCGACGAGGCTCCGCCCACGCGTTCGCGCTGCTGACGGGCAGCGCGCTCGTTCGTCTGGCGCTCTACGGTGTCGTGCTCGCCGCGGTGTCAGATGTGGCCTGGCTCGATTCCGTCACGCTGGCGGTCGCCACCGGCATCGCGGTCGTGGTCACGCTGCTGTTCGAGCTGCGCACCCTGTCGCGCTTGCCACGCCTGTTCTGGATCGACGCGGACGCGACCGCCACGCAGTCCGTCCCCGCTGCTACTCGGAGCTGATCGCTGTGACCCTTCTGCTTGCTGCCGCCGAATGGGGTGGAGAGTTCGATGGTGTGCTCGACGACATCAACGCACTCTTCGACTTCCCGGCGATCTGGCACCTGGAGTTGTTCGGCATCGACCTGTCGATCAACCGGACGATTCTGATCGCCTGGTTCATGACGCTCGTGTGCGCCACCATCTTCGTGATGGCGTTCCGCCGGCCGTCGGTCGTACCGAGCAAGCTGCAGAGCATCGGCGAGCTCACGATCGATTTCGTGCGCCAGATCGCGGTCGACATCATCGGGCCCAAGGGGCTGAAGTTCGTCCCCCTGCTCACGACGTTCTTCTTGTTCGTGTTCTTCATGAACATCGCCAAGATCACGCCGTTCCTGATGTTGCCGCCGACGTCGCGCATCGCGTTCCCGCTGTTCCTGGCGGGCATCGCCTGGTTCGTCTACGTCGGAGTGGGCATCAAGGAACAGGGCCTGGTCCACTACTTCAAGGAACTTGCCTTTCCCCCGGGAGTGCCCAAGGCGCTGTACGTGATACTCACACCGATCGAGCTCGTGTCGAATCTGGTGCTGCGGCCGTTCACGCTCGCGATCCGGCTGTTCGCGAACATGGTCGCCGGCCACATCCTGGTGGTGATCACCCTCGTCACGGCGCACGTCTTCCTGCCGTCGCTGCCGGCGGGAACCGCCCTCGGGGTGTTCGCCGTCATCATCAGCCCGCTCGTGTTCGGCTTCGAGCTGCTCATCATCGGCCTGCAGGCCTACATCTTCACCATGCTCACCGCCGTGTACATCAGCTCGTCGGTGGAACCCGCGCACTGATCCACGTTCGACCTCGCAAACCACGCGACGGGAGTCGCAACTCAGGAGGAACCAGATGGAGAACCTCGGGAACGGGCTCGTCTTCGGCCTCGCAACGCTGGGGCCGGGCATCGGCCTGGGCATCCTGATCGGCAAGGCGATCGAGTCGATGGCTCGGCAGCCGGAGGCCGCAGGTCAGGTCCGGACGACGATGTTCATCGGAATCGCCGTCGTCGAGGCGCTCGCGCTGCTCGGCTTCGTGCTCGCGTTCGCAATCTAGGAGCGGTGATGACTTTCCTGCTCGCTGCTGCAGAGGGTGGCGGCATCCAGCTGTTCCCCGACACCTCGGAGCTCATCTGGGGCCTCGTCGCGTTCGGACTGCTGTTCGTCGTCCTGGCAAAGCTCGTCTTCCCGAAGGCGAATGTGGCGCTCGACGAGCGTCGCACCGCCATTCAGGGCAAGCTCGAGGAAGCTGACGCCAAGCTCAACGAGGCCGAGGAGGCCCGTCGGAAGTTCGAGGCGTCGATCGCCGACGCTCGGGGCGAGGCCAACACGATCATCGAGGAGGCCAAGCAAGCGGCGGAGTCCGTGCGCGCGGACATCATCGCCAAGGCCGAATCGGAAGCCGCGGCCATCGTCGAGCGGGCACGCGCCGACGTCGCGGCCGAACGTGACCGCGCGCTCCAGGAGCTTCGGACCCAGGTCGGTGAGCTGTCGGTCCAATTGGCATCGCGAATTGTCGAGCGTGAACTCGACGGCTCGACGCACCAGAACCTCGTCGACGAATACGTCCAGCGGCTGTCCAGCACCAACTGACTGCGGCCGTGAGCGCCGGTGTCGGGCCCGCCCTGATGGTCCCCAACCGGCGTCGCGACCGCGACGTGAGCACCCCGAGGCACACGATGACGACCGATCGCACACGCGCCTACGCGCAGGCCGTGGTCACGTTCGCGACCGCAGACGACGCCCTCGACGCCGTCGAGGACGAGCTGCTCGCCGTGGCCCGTGCCGTCGACAGCCATGAGGAGCTGCGACAACGGCTGACCGACATCCACCTGCCCGTCGGTCACCGCCTCGCGCTGCTCGAGTCGGACGTGCTCAACGCGGCGCACCCGACGACCCGCGGCGTGCTGGCGATGCTCATCGCCGGCGATCGCGTTGGCGAGCTCACGGCGCCCGCCAACGACGTCGCTGAGCTGGCAGCGGCGTCGCGCAACCAGGAGGTCGCCGAGGTCACGGTGGCCGTCGAACTCGATGACGCACGCCGGCAGGCGTTGTCCGACGCGCTCGAGCGTGCGACCGGGCGGACGCTCGACGTGAAGTTCGTCGTCGACCCGTCGATCGTCGGTGGCGTGCGCGCGCGCATCGGCGACACCGTGATCGACGGAACCGTTGTCCGTCGACTCGACGAGCTGCGTACCCGCGCCGCCGGATGATGCACCTGCTTGCCCGCGCCACCGACGCGCCCGACACGACCACGAGGAAGACACCGACATGGCAGATCTGACGATCCGATCAGAGGACGTCGCGGATGCCCTCAAGCGCATGCTGGAGGGCTACGAACCGGACCTGACCGCCGAGCAGGTCGGGCGGGTCACCGCAACCGGTGACGGCATCGCGACGATCTCCGGCCTGCCCGGAACGCTCGCCAACGAACTGCTCGACTTCGGGGACGGCGTGTTCGGCATGGCGATGAACCTGGACGAGCACACCATCGGTGCTGCCGTCTTCTCCGAGTCCTCGTCGGTCCAAGAGGGGCAGACCGTCCGCCGCACCGAGCGCGTGCTGTCGGTCCCCGTCGGCGATGCGATGCTGGGACGTGTCGTCGACCCGCTCGGTCGGCCGATCGACGGCAAAGGCCCCCTCGACCAGTCGAAGGTCGACGGTGAGCGCGCACTCGAGGTGCAGGCGCCGGGCGTCGTCGATCGACAGCCGGTGAAGGAACCGATGCAGACCGGCATCAAGGTGATCGACGTCATGACGCCGATCGGCCGGGGCCAGCGTGAGTTGATCATCGGCGACCGGCAGACCGGCAAGACGGCGATCGCGATGGACACGATCATCAACCAGAAGTCGTTGTGGGGCACCGACGAGGCCGTCAAGTGCATCTACGTCGGCATCGGGCAGAAGGGTTCGACGATCGCCCAGGTCGTGGCCACGCTCGAGAAGTACGGCGCAATGGAGTACACGACGGTCGTTTCGGCACCGGCCTCGTCACCTGCGCCGTTCCAGTACATCGCGCCGTACGCCGGTGCGGCGATCGGCGCCAACTGGATGTACAAGGGCGAACACGCCCTGATCATCTACGACGACCTGTCGAAGCAGGCCGACGCCTACCGGCAGTTGTCGTTGCTTCTGCGGCGCCCGCCGGGCCGTGAGGCCTATCCGGGTGACGTGTTCTACCTCCACAGCCGGCTGTTGGAGCGCGCCGCGAAGCTCTCCGACGAGCTCGGTGGCGGGTCGATGACCGCACTGCCGATCGTCGAGACGAAGGCCAACGACATTTCGGCCTACATCCCGACGAACGTGATCTCGATCACCGACGGCCAGATCTTCCTCGAAACCGACCTCTTCTACCAGGGTGTGCGGCCGGCCATCAACGCCGGCATCTCGGTCTCCCGTGTCGGTGGTTCAGCGCAGCGGCCAGCGATGAAGGCGGTGTCGGGAACCGTCCGACTCGAGTTGGCGCAGTTCCGTGAACTCGAAGCGTTCGCCCAGTTCGGGTCTGATCTCGACAAGGCGTCACAGCAACAGATCGCGCGCGGCCAGCGGGTCGTCGAGATCCTCAAGCAGCCCGAACACCAGCCCTTGGCGGTCGAGCTGCAGGTGGCCTCCGTCGTCGCGGTGACCTCCGGTGTGCTCGACGAGCTGCCGGTCGGTGACGTGCGGCGCTTCGAACGCGAGCTGCACGACTATCTGCAGTCGCGCCACGCCGATCTGCTCGAGACGATGGCGCGCGAGAAGCTCACCGACGAGGTGCGCGGCGAGCTCGACGAGGCCATTGCGGCGTTCACGTCGACGTTCACCGCCACGGTCGTTGAAACGGTCGAAGAAGCCGATGAGGGCTGGGAGGCGATGTCCGCCAGCAGTGAATCCGTCGAGTGACGGAGATCGAGCGGCGCATGACCCACCTGCGAGGAGGCATCGGTGGCTGGTAGTGGTCAGATCCGGCAGCTGAAGCGACGCATCCGGTCGGTCCAGAGCACGCAGAAGATCACGCGTGCCATGGAGATGATCGCGGCGTCGCGGATCTTGCGTGCCCAGGGTCGGGTTCGTGCTGCGCGACCGTACGCCGAACAGATCCACGAGGTCATCAAGGGTCTGGCAGTCTCCAACGAGGTGCGCCAGCACCCGCTGCTCACGCAGCGTGAAGTGCGCCGCACCGCGGTGATCGTCAACACCTCGGACCGCGGGCTCGCCGGCGCATACAACGCGAACGTCCTCAAGATCGCCGAACGCACGATCCGCGAGGAAGAGGACGCCGGGCGCACCGTCGACCTGTACGTCGTCGGCCGCAAGGGTGCCGGCTATTTCGCCTACCGCAGCCGCCGTGCCGAACGCGTCTGGGACGGCGTCTCCGACGCGCCGGGCATCGATGACGCGGTGTTAATCGCCGAGACGGTGATGCACCGATTCGCTGCCGCCGAGATCGACCGGGTCTGGCTCGTCTACACCGATTTCAAGTCGTCACTGACGCAGGCACCGGTCCGCATGGAGCTGCTGCCCGTTAAGCCCGAGGAGTTCAGCGGCGGCGAAGAGATCGCTCCCGAGTTCATGTTCGAACCGTCCCAGCCCGAACTGCTGGAACGACTCATTCCGCGCTACGTGGAGGCCAAGGTGTTCCACGGGCTGCTGGAGTCGTCCGCGTCCGAGCACGCCGCCCGGCAACGCGCCATGAAGTCCGCGACCGACAACGCCAAGGAAGTCGCCGCGTCGCTGTCGCGCGTCATGAACCAGGCCCGCCAGGAACAGATCACCACCGAGATCTCCGAGATCGTCGGTGGCGCCGAAGCGCTCGGCGACTGAAGACGCACCGCGCCGGCGCTGGCCGAACCTGCACAGCGCCCCGAGAAGGTAAAGGAAGCACCCCATGACCACGCAAACCGTGGTGAGCGACCAGGCGACGAGCCGGACCGGCGACGGCCGGATCGTGCGCGTCATCGGTCCCGTCGTCGACGTGGAGTTCCCGCCCGGTGATCTGCCGGATATCTACACCGCGCTGACCTTCGAGCGTGACGTGCAGGGACAGACGTCGACGATCACCGCCGAGGTCGCCCAGCACCTCGGTGACCGGCGCGTCCGCGCGATCTGCATGCAGCCCACGGACGGGGTCGTTCGCGGCGCGGCGGTGTCCGCGACCGGCAGCCCGATCACGGTGCCCGTCGGCCCGGGGACACTCGGCCACATCTACAACGTGCTGGGACAACCGCTCGACGTCTCCGAGGACGAGATCTCGCCCGACACGCGCTGGCCGATCCATCGCGAGCCGCCGCCGTTCGACGAACTCGAGCCGCAGGCGAAGATGTTCGAGACCGGTATCAAGGTCATCGACCTCATCGAGCCCTATGTGCAGGGCGGCAAGATCGGGATGTTCGGTGGCGCCGGCGTCGGCAAGACCGTCGTCATCCAGGAGATGATCAACCGCGTCGCCCAGCAGCACGGTGGTGTGTCGGTGTTCGCCGGCGTCGGTGAGCGCACCCGTGAGGGCACCGACCTCCTGATCGAGATGGAGGAGGCCGGCGTCCTCGAGAAGGCCGCCCTCGTCTACGGCCAGATGGATGAGCCGCCGGGCGTGCGTCTGCGCGTGGCCCTGTCGGCCCTCACCATGGCCGAGTACTTCCGCGACGAGATGCGCCAGGACGTGCTGCTGTTCGTCGACAACGTGTTCCGCTTCGTCCAGGCCGGCATGGAGGTCTCGACGCTGCTCGGCCGCATGCCGTCGGCCGCCGGCTACCAGCCGACCCTGTCCAACGAGATGGGCCAGTTGCAGGAGCGGATCACCTCGACCAAGGGTCGGTCGATCACCTCCCTGCAGGCCGTGTACGTCCCCGCCGACGACATCACCGACCCGGCGCCGCACACCACGTTCGCTCACCTCGATGCCCAGACGGTGCTCTCGCGTGACATCGCGTCGCTCGGGATCTACCCAGCGGTCGACCCGCTGGACTCCACGTCGAGGATCCTCGATCCGGCCATCATCGGCGACGAGCACTACAACGTTGCGACCGGCGTCCAGGAGGTCCTCCAGCGCTACAAGGACCTGCAGGACATCATCGCGATCCTCGGGATCGACGAGTTGTCCGAAGAGGACAAGGTCACCGTCTCCCGCGCCCGCAAGTCACAGCGATTCTTCAGCCAAAACTTCTACGTCGCCGAACAGTTCACCGGCAACCCCGGGGTCTACGTTCCGGTGTCGGAAACGATCGAGGGCTTCAAGGCCCTCGTCGAGGGCGAACTCGACGAACTGCCGGAGCAGGCCTTCCTGTATGCCGGCAACGTCGACGACGTGAAGCGGCGGGCCAGCGAGATGAACAACTGATCACCCGGGCGAGTCGCCGCCGCACCCCGCGACGACGACCGCGAAGAGCAAAGGTGACGTGACCATGGCGACGATGCATCTCGAAGTCGTTTCGGCGGAGCAGCATGTGCTGTCGGCCGAGGTGACCGAGTTGTACGCGCGCTCGGTCGAGGGCGAGATCGGCATCCTGCCGGGACATCAGCCCGCGCTCATCGGCCTCGACATCGGGTCGGTGCGCGCCGTGCTCGAGGACGGTACGCGTGCCACGATCGCCGTCCACCGGGGGATGCTGTTCGTCGACCGCGACAACAAGGTCGTCGTGCTCGCCGACGTCGCTGAACTCTCCGACGACATCGACGTGGAGCGCGCGCGGACACGTCGAGAGCGCATCCTCGCCGAACTCGAAACGCACGAGAACGACGCCGCGCTCAAGGTGTCGCTGCGCAAGCAGGAATTGCGCCTGGACATCGCCGCCAACGGCTGATTCGCCCCGTCCGGACGGCCGCAGACGTCCGCGGACGGGACATTGGCGGCCGATACGCTTTCCACGATGTCGCAAGCGCCGAATTCGTCGATGACCTTCCGTGTGCGCGGTGGGCAGCCGCTGCGTGGCACCGTCGCCCTTCGTGGTGCCAAGAACTCGGCGCTCAAACTCATGGCGGCATCCGTGCTGACGGCAGATCCGGTCCGACTGCACGACGTGCCCGACATCGCCGATGTGCCGATCATGGCCGACGTGCTGCGCGGGCTTGACGTCGATGTCACGGTCGACGCCGCTGCCGGTACGGCGACGCTGGTCGCCGCCGATCCCACATGGCATGCCGACGTTGACGCCGTCCGGCGCATCCGAGCGTCGATCGCGTGTCTCGGACCCCTGGTGGCCCGAGTCGGACGCGCACGCATTGGTCTGCCCGGTGGAGATCGCATCGGGGCCCGGACGATCGACCTGCACCTGCGTGGGCTCGAGGAACTCGGTGCGACCGTCACCGTGCTCGACGGCGAGGTCGAGGTCGTCGCACCCGACGGGCTTCACGGCGCCGACATCACGCTCGACTTCCCGTCGGTCGGTGCCACCGAGAACCTGCTGATGGCCGCGGTGCTCGCCGACGGAATCACGACCATCGATAACGCCGCGCGGGAGCCGGAGATCCAGGATCTGTGCAACATGCTGGCGGCTATGGGCGCCGACATCGATGGGGTCTCAACGCCGACACTGCGGATCACCGGTGTGGAGGCGCTGCACGGGGTGACGTGGACGACCTGTCCCGACCGCATCGAAGGCGGCACGTATGCGATCGCGGCTGCGGCGACCGGTGGCGACGTGCGCATCGACGGCGTGCGCCCCGGCGATCTCACGCTGCCGCTGCTGAAGTTGCGCGCTGCGGGTGTGCACATCGAGGAAGGTCCCGACTGGCTGCGCGTCAAGTCGGGCGGACTTGCACCGGTCGATGTCGTGACCCTGCCGTATCCGGGATTCCCGACGGACCTGCAGCCGCAGCTGATGGTGCTGTTGAGTCAGGCGCACGGAACGAGCCGCTGCACCGAGAACGTGTTCGAATCCCGATTCGCATTCGCCGAGCAGCTGCGGGCACTGGGCGCCGACATCCGCATTGACGGGCATCATGCGCTGATCACTGGCCCGACCCGGCTCGTGGGCACGCGGGTCACCAGCCTCGACGTCCGCGCTGGCGCGGCGGCAACCATCGCCGGCCTGATCGCTGACGGCGAGACGACCGTCGCCGACGTGCAGCACATCGACCGCGGATATGCCGCCTTCGTGCCCCGGCTTCGCGCACTGGGTGCCGACATCGATCGTTCGGACGATGACTGCGCTTCATTCGATGCGTGAGCGGTTCGTCGCCACGCTGTTCGGGGCGGCACTCATCGCGTCGACAGTCAGCGTTCCCGCGCAGGCCGTCGAGGACGCCGGTTCGGTGTCCGGTGGCACCGAAGGTGCGGATTCCGACGGCGCTGCCGAGGGTTCATCACCGCAGCCGTTGCCCCTTGACGGGCCGCCGCGCTTTGTCGTCGCCGACGGCGAAGTCTTCGATGTTGCGGGACGCGGCCGGTATTACGACACACTCGATGTCCTTCCATTGACCAATCGCACGCTGCTCGTCAACGAACTGTCGATGGACGACTACATCGCGGGTATCGCCGAGATGCCGACCTCATGGCCGATGGAGGCGCTCAAGGCGCAGGCGGTGGCGGCGCGGACCTACGCGTGGCGTGCGATTCAGCGGGCCTCGTACGACGGCTACGACATCTGCGCCACCGTTGCCTGCCAGGTGTTCAAAGGCGCCGATGTCGTGCTCGGGCGGGAAACCGGAAACCAATGGCGCGAGGCGGTCAACGCGACCTCCGACGAGGTCCTCCTCGACGCCGACGGCCGACCGATCCTCGCCCGCTACTTCTCGACGTCGGGCGGGCGCACGTACGCCAACGAGGAGGTCTTTCCGTCGTCGGGCGCGTTCGACTATCTCGTCGGGATCGACGATCCGTACGACGCGGTCTCACCCCTGCACAAGTGGCATGTGACCTTCACCCGAGACGAGTTCGACGCGATCATCGCGCGGGGGGACACGTTGTCTGCCGCTGCGCCCGTGGCCAGCGTCGAGCGACTCGGCGCCATCGATGATCCGCTGGCCCAGGTCCGTGTGACCGGCCAGAACGGTGTCGTGGTCGATGTCGGCGTCGTCGCCTTCCGCGACTTTGTCTCGCGGATGTCGGCGATGCTGTACCCGGCGCAGTATCCCGGCCCGCGCGCAGACGGTCAGTCGCGGCTTCCCGCGACGATGCCGTCGTCCCGATTCGACATCGCCATCGTGGGTGACGACGTCGTCGTCGACGGGCAGGGGTGGGGACACGGCGTGGGCATGGGGCAATACGGCGCGCGCGCCCGCGCCACCGCCGGGGCGGACTACGACGAGATTCTGGGCGCGTATTACAACGGGCGCCTGCCGACGGTCGCCGAGGTCCCCGACCGTGTGCGTGTCGGCATGACGGCCGACCTTCCGTTGCGCATCGGGGCGACCACGGTCTTCGACATCCTCGTCGGCGACCAGACGCGCGTCGACGACGCGCTGGGAACGTGGGAAGTGGCGCGCACGGACGACGGGTGGACGCTGACCCCACCGGTCGGCTTCGGCGAACCGCTCGTCGTCACGCCGACCAGGATCGTCGCTGAAACGCGTCCGGAGTGGGGTGCGACGACTGTCGAGGCGACGGTGAACACCCCGGCGTTCCTGCGGCTCGAAGTCCACGATGCGTCGGGGGCAGTCGTCGCCGCTCGCTCGCTCGGGGTCGTCGATGCGGGCACGCACCGTGCACGATGGCCGCACGACGACGAAGCTGAAAGCCGCGTCGAGCCGGGTGACTACCGGGCCCGGATCGTCGCGCGTGACCGAACCGGCGACGAAGCCGGCGAAGCCGTGACGGTCACGGTTCCTGCTCCGCCGCGGCCGCCCGATCCTGAACCGCCCGCCGGCGACGACGAGCCCGCCACGACGCCGGACCGGCTTCGCGTCGGTATGGTCGTCGCACTCGCCGTCGGCGCCGTCGGTGTGCTGCTGCTTCTGCTCGCCCTGCTGATCCGAGGTCGCCGATGACCGCATCGACCCCGCCGCCACCCGATCGGCCCGTGCCACCGATTCCGCCGCCACCGCCGACCGGCAGGCCTGCGGCGTCACGCCCGCGAGCGGCCGTGACGCTGCTTGACGGCGGCGTCACCTTGACCCTCTATTTTCTCGGCCAGCTCATCGTGGGGTTCTTCGCGGCGGCGTTGGCGACCGTGTTCGGGCTGCGCATCTCGGGCGCGGCGTGGGCGGGCGTCGCCGTCGCTTCGACGGTTGCGGGGTTCGTGCTCGCGCTCGGCTGGCTGCAGCTTCGCGGACGATTGCGTGACGCGGTCGCATCTGCACAGTCTTCGCACCTGCTGGCCCTCGGAATCGGCCTCGCAGTGGGCATCCTCGGTGGCATGGCCACCTACGGGATCAACAGCCTCATCGGCATCTTCATCGCGCCCGAGGCGCCCGTCGAGCAGCAGTTGCTGCACGACGCACTCGGCGGTGGCCAGGCACTGGTGATCGCGGTCCTCATCGCCGTGGTCATCGCACCGGTCGCCGAGGAGGTGCTGTTCCGCGGCGTGCTGTTCCGGGCGCTGCGACGGCGGGTCGGTCTGTGGCCGGCCGCGCTGCTGTCGTCGCTGATCTTCACCGGCGTCCACGTGGAAATCGTGCTCAGCCAGCCGCTGGCACTCACCGGGCTGTTCGTCTTCGGTGTCGTGCTCGCATGGTCGTTGGACCGCTTCCAGCACCTGATCGTGCCGATTGTCGCCCATGCCGTGTTCAACGGCATCTCGCTCGTGCTCGTTGTCGTACTCGATCGGCTCGGGTTCACCGTGTGACCGACCACCCACGACGCCAAATGCCGATCGAGTTGGCCGTCACGGCCGACGGCCTCGTAGGCTCGCGGACGAACGTGTGACCAAAGGCCGGGACTGGTGACCGACACGTCCGCACAGATCTCCGTCGTCGGCATCGTCGGGTTCGGCACGATGGGTGCCGGCATCGCCGAACATGTCGCGCGTCACGGATACACCGTGCGTGTCGTCGACGTCGATGAGGCGGCGGTCGACGCGGGCCACGCTCGACTGCGTTCGGCGATCGATCGTCACGTTGAGCACGGTCGCATGACGGCCGACGAGGCGGCGGCGATCAACGACCGCGTCTCGGCGTCGTCGAACTGGGCGCACCTGGCACCGTGCGACCTGGTGATCGAAGCGGTGCCGGAGTCCCTCGAGATGAAGCAGGCCGCGTTCGCGCGGCTCGACAACATCGTCCGACCGGACACGATCCTGGCGACGAACACGTCCTCGTTGCCAGTCATGGACATCGCCGTCAAGTCCCGCCGACCCAACCGGGCACTGGGATTCCACTTCTTCAATCCGGCGCCCGTGATGCGGCTCATCGAGCTCGTCCGGACGGTCGTGACCGACGAGTCCGTCGTCGAAACCGCCCGCGCATTCGCCGAATCGATCGACAAGGTCCCGATCGTGGTCGCAGACCGCCGGGGCTTCATCGCCAATCAGCTGCTCTTCCCGTACCTCAACCAGGCGGTGTGGATGGTCGAGGGCGGGTATGCGACTAAGGAGGATGTCGACACGGCGATGCGGCTCGGAGCCGGCCTTCCCATGGGCCCCTTGGCGCTGACGGACCTCGTCGGCATCGACGCGTTCATCGGGATCATGGAGTCCATCCACGAT
The DNA here is from genome assembly GCA_040904785.1 of Nitriliruptoraceae bacterium. Taxonomy (GTDB): domain Bacteria; phylum Actinomycetota; class Nitriliruptoria; order Nitriliruptorales; family Nitriliruptoraceae; genus JBBDSV01. Next base: position 9,913 of record JBBDSV010000095.1, on the reverse strand, counting down.
CAGCTTCAGGCTCCCCGGTTCGCGCCGCGGCCATTGCTCAGCCAACTCGCCAAGGCCGGCTTCACCGGGCAAAAGGCCGGGCGCGGCTTCTACGCTTACGACGAGTCCGGTGCATCGCGAACGTCGGCGCCGGCGCGACCCGAGCCCGATCCCGCACACATCGCATCGTGGACGACCATCGGCGTTGTCGGCAGCGGGGACACGGCCGTGGGAAGTGCCGGAGCCAGCGCGGCGGCCGGATTCGACGTCGTCGTCGTCGGTCGGGTCCGCGACGAAGCCGAACAGGTCGCCGCACAGGTCGCGTTGTCGCTGCAACGCGCTGTCGACCGGGGACGGTTGTCGACGGAGGCGATGATCGGCGCGCTCTCACGGATCCATCCCACCATCAACCTCGACGAGGTCGGCGGCTGCCAACTGGTGCTCGACGCCGCACCCGAATCCGACGGTGGCTCGCGCGGCCGGTTCGCCGCACTCGGCGAGCTCGTCGCCGAAGACGCGGTCATCGCTTCGACATCTTCGTCCATGCCTGTCATCGACTGTGCGATGGCGATCGGGCATCCCGAGCGTGTTGTGGGACTGCACTTCTTCGCGCCGGCAACGGTCATGCGGCTCGTCGAGATCGCCACGACCGTGCGCGTCGACCCGCACGTCGTCGAACAGGCTCGGGCGTTCGTCGCCCGGATCGACAAGGTCGGTGTGCTGTGTGGCGACCGCGCCGGATTCATCGTGAATACGTTGCTGTTCCCCTACCTCAACGACGCCGTGAAGATGCTTGCGTCGAACTACGCGACGGCGGAACAGATCGACACGGCGATGAAGCTCGGGTGCGGCTATCCGATGGGGCCGCTCGAACTGATCGATTCGGTCGGCCTCGACGACACGCTGACGATTATCGAGCGGCTGCGCAACGAGTACCGCCAGCCGTCCTACGAACCTGCGCCGCTGCTGCGCCACCTCGTCGACGCGGGATTCCTCGGGCGCAAGTCCGGTCGCGGCTTCTACGCGTACGACTGAGGGCGCCATGATCTTCGATGCCGAGCAGGACCACCTGGACGGCTATCACGCCCACGTGGTGCCCGGGATGCGTGCGCGCAAGATCTACCAGTGTCCCGGGTGCGGAAACCCGATCCCGGTCGGGGCAGGTCACGTCGTTGCCTGGCCCGACGATCAGGTCGAGGAACGTCGGCACTGGCACACGCACTGTTGGCGCGCGGCCTGTCGTCGCGGCCGGATAGCCTGAGCATCCGCGAGTCACGAGAGTCGGATGGCGAAACCCCGTACCGGTTCGCTCGAACGCCGAGCCGCCCGGAGCAAGGTCATGATCGTCGTCATGGCGGTGTTGATGGTCTTGTCGCTGGTGGCGGTACCGCTGACGATGCTCTTCGCCCGCTGACCTGATCGCGTGATACCACCACGGGTCTCGACTCGGCCGCCCCTATTCCCCTGAAGCCAAGGATTGCCCGTGCCCCAGTACAGCGCACCGCCCGAGATGACCATCGATGTCACCGAGACGTACAGCGCGGTGATTCGGACCAACCACGGCGACGTCACCGCGGTGCTCTACGCCAAGGAGTCACCGCAGACCGTCAACAACTTCGTCACGCTTGCGCGCGACGGGTTCTACGACGGGGTCATCTTCCATCGGGTCATCGAAGGCTTCATGATCCAGGGTGGCGATCCGACAGGCACCGGCCGCGGCGGTCCGGGCTACACATTCGCGGACGAACTGGATGCCGCAGCGTCACGTGGCTACATCGCGGGCACGCTCGCGATGGCCAATGCGGGCCCGAACACCAACGGCTCGCAGTTCTTCATCGTCCACACCGATGCGCCGCTTCCGCCTGCCTACGCCGTGTTCGGCAAGGTGATCGACGGCATGGATGTCGTGCATGCCATCGCGACCACGCCGACGGACGGCGCCGACCGTCCGCACGAAGACGTCGTGATTTCGACGATCGACATCAGCGCCAGCTGATCACCGCCGGTCTCACTCGTTGTCAGGGTCCTGCTCGTCCGGCGACGTTGGCGGGTCAAGGGTGACGTCGTCATCGGACGGCCACGGTGGCAGGTCCTCGAGTCGCACCGGCGCGCGCCGATGGCCGCGGACATAGTCGTGCAGTCGACGGGGATAGCCCACTTTCGCCGCGTCGTACAGCGGAACGTTCCACTGGCGACACAGCGACCGTGCGGCGTCCGCGCCGCGCACCGGACGGCGGAGATACTCACCGTCATCGGCGATCAGTAGCAGCGTCGTCGAATACATCGCTGTGCGCGGTTCGAGATAGGCCTCGACACCGTGCCGCGACGTCACGAACGCGTCGAGCGCGTCGCGTGCGGCGCGATCTGTCGTCCGTTCCGATTCGGCGAGTGACGGTTCACGGCGTGACGAAGCACCTCCTTGGAACCATCGGCGAACGCGCTGCCACGGGTTCATGTCCGCGACATTTCGTCAGAGCGGTCCTCGACGAGTTCAACAAGCACGCCACCCGTGCCGCGGGGATGGACGAAGGCGATCGAATGGCCGTCACCACCGGTGCGAGGCTTCGTGTCGATCAGTTCGACGTCTTCGTTCTCCAGGTGGGCGAGCGCCGCGGGAAGATCGGTGACACCGAATCCGAGGTGGTGCAGACCAGGACCATGCCGGGCGAGGAAGCGGCCTACCGGTGAGTCGGGCTGCGTCGGTGCCACGAGCTGGATCGCGACGCCGCCGACGTCGAACATCGCCTCTTCGACGCCGTCGGTCTCGACAACCGCTCGGGACCGGGGATGCAGGCCGAATGCTCGCGCGTAGAACGCGAGCGCAGCGTCGAGATCCTCGACGGCGATGGCGATCTGATCGATTCGCGTGACGTCCATGCCCCGTCCTTGAGCCGGTGCGCGGCTGATTGTGCTCCCGCCGCATGCCGCGGCCATGGTAGGGCTGCCTCTACGCTGGGCGCACCGACGGGGGACGATGCCGTGGACGGAATCGAGGCGCTCGCCGACGCTGCGCGTGCGGGAGATCGTCGTGCGCTGGCGCGCGCCATCAGCGTCGTCGAATCGGGGGATCCGGACACGCTCCGGGCACTGATCTCGCGGATCGGTGCACAGGAACACGCGCGGGTGATTGGTGTCACCGGTCCTCCGGGCGCTGGCAAGTCCACCGTCATCGGTGCCTACGTCAGCCAGCTGCGGCGTGCACAACGACGGGTTGCCGTCATCGCCATCGATCCGTCGTCACCGGTGTCGGGTGGTGCGCTGCTCGGCGACCGGATCCGCCTGTCGGCGCTGACGACCGATGAAGGCGTTTTCATCCGTTCGATGGCCACGCGTGGCCATCTGGGCGGATGCGCGGTGGCCACGCCGCTTGCCATTCGCGTGCTTGATGCTGTCGGATTCGACGACATTGTCGTCGAGACCGTCGGCGTCGGACAGTCCGAGATCGACGTTGTTGCGCTGGCAGACGTGACTGTCGTCGTGCTCGCGCCCGGACTCGGGGACGACATCCAGGCAGAGAAGGCCGGAATCCTTGAAGTGGCCGACGTGCTGGCGGTCAACAAGTCCGATCTTCCCGGAGCCGATCGGCTCGTTGCCGACCTCGAGGCGAGCGTGCGTCGCCTCCCTGCTCGTCACGAGGACGCTGCCGCTGGCACGGCGATCGTGCGCACGAACGCGATCGCGCCCGAGGGCATCGAGGGGTTGGCGGCGGCAATCGACGGCGTCGTCGAGGCCGCCGAGCTGGGCGAGGTCCGACACCGACGCACGGCGGCGATGCTGGTCGAGTTGCTCCTCGAGCAGCATCGGCGGCACCTGCGCATCGACCATGCGGCTGATGTCAACGCACTCACTGAGGATGTGCTTGCGGGACGGCTCGATCCGTATGCCGCGGCTGACGCGTTGCAGGCCGCACTGGGCGCCGCGGACGGCGATTCGGCGGACGAGTTCGAAGGGCCGTCCGTCGTGGGGAGACCGGAGTGTCGACGTTGAGGCCGCCGAGGCCGGATGTGGGTGCAATGTGACGAGGATCCACCGGGTTGCGTCGCACTCACGGTCGGTAGCGACGTCGGCGGCCCACACGCGCCGCGGCCGACTGGGTCGCGCGCCTCGGGCGGCCTGAACGGCAATTCCCTCCGAATTCGCACGACAGACCGACACCATCCCCGCCTTCGTGGCTCGCGTTATCATCAATTTTCGATGGGGAGCGGGTCGGCATGAACGTGGCGACGCCAGCGGTGGCGTGGCAGCGCGTTTCGTCAGATTCGGAGAACAGGGGTTGGCTGAAATCGGGGTCTTGATGCGATCAACGAGTCTGCGCGAACCAAGATCATTGCATCCGCTGTGCCTGGACGGCAATGGCGCGACCTGATTGTTGAGACGTTTCGATTCGGTCGTCGAAGTGCACGGGCGTGGAAGCTGAAGGACGGTGTTGTGTCCGACCGACTGAGCGATGGCGCCGCCGCAGGTCCCCTTGACGGGATGACGATCATCGAAGGCGGCTCATTTGTTGCAATTCCATCGGGCGCAATGACGCTCGCCCTCCTGGGCGCGGACGTCATTCGTTTCGACCCGATCGGTGGTGCCGGCGACTATAGGCGGGCACCAACGACTGACGATGGCACGAGCATCTACTGGGCGAGTTTGAACAAGGGAAAACGATCGATCGCGATTGATGTCCGTAGCGACGAAGGCCGTGAGCTGGTTTCCCAGTTGATTACCGCACCCGGGCCAGATCGCGGGTTGTTTCTCACCAACACCGTTGCCAGCGGGCGGCTTTCGGACACGGAACTGCGCAGCCACCGTCCTGACCTGATCACCCTGCAACTAACTGGCTATCCCAATGGTGCCCCAGCCGTTGACTACACCGTGAATTGGGAAGTCGGATTCCCGTTGATCACCGGTTCGGATGCGCGTGTACCGACGATCCATGCACTTCCCGCATGGGATCTGCTCGCCGGGCTGTATGCAACGACGACGTTGCTTGCGGCCGAGCGCCGCCGTGCGCGGACGGGAGCGGGTGATGCAATTTCGATCAGCCTGTCCGACGTCGCACTTGCCGTGACCGACAACCTCGGATATTTCGCCGAGCTGCAGTTGAACGGATCCGGACGGGAACAATCAGGTGACTTTGTCTATGGAACGTTCGGAGCCCCGTTCGCCACTGCGGACGGCGGACAGATCATGGTGGTCGCGCTTACCGAACGGCAGTGGACCGATCTCGTAGACGTCGCTGATGCCTCCCAGGTGATCGCTGCGCTTGAAGCGCACGTCGGTGTGACGTTCACCGACGAACACGCTCGCTATCGCTACCGCACGCTGATTCGGGAAGCGATCGCACCGTGGTTTACGAATCGGACAACACGGCAGGTTGTTGACACGCTCGCCGACACCCGTGTCCTGTCGTCTGTGCTGCAGTCATTCGACGAGTGTTTCCATTCATCGCTGGTACAGGGCAACCCATTGTTTGAGTTGACGACACATCCCACGCTTCGCAGTCTCTTCTCGGCGGGTCTCCCCGCGCATTTTGAGCGCGCGACCGAACGGCCTGCGCCCGTTTCTCCTGTGCTCGGCGCCGATACGGAGTGGGTCCTTGCGGAGTACCTCGGGATGTCTGCGCATCACATTGGCGACTTGCACGATCGGCGAGTCGTTGCGTCGGCGAGTCCATCACGGTATGCGCGATGACTCGCATGCCAACGGAGTGCACCGATTCGATTACACGAGACGGACTTGCGCGTCTCGCCGCAACACTCGATGCGCGGGAACCGACGGTTGTCACGCCGCCGCTGTGGCATTGGACGGCGTTTCTCGACCGAACACCGCATCG
>JBBDSV010000095.1:0-4010 GCA_040904785.1 Nitriliruptoraceae bacterium | reverse complement strand
TTGTCACGCCGCCGCTGTGGCATTGGACGGCGTTTCTCGACCGAACACCGCATCGTCATCTCGGTGATGAGGGGCACCCGCGGTCCGGCGGTTTCATTGAACATCCACCCTACCCGCGACGGATGTTTGCAGGTGGACGTCTTCGCGTGCACGCACCGGTGCCGATCGATCGAGAGTTGACGCGTCAGACCCAAGTCAGTGACGTCGTGCGCAAGGATGGGCGCCAAGGTCCACTGGCATTCGTCACCGTGACGCACACCTATCTGCATGATGGCGAATCAGTTGTGGAAGAAGCGCAAGATCTGGTGTACAGACCGGATCCCGATGAACGCCGGAGCAGAAGACCGACGGTGGACATGCCTGTATCACCGCCCGCGAGATCTGCGTCTGTCGGCGCGACCGAGAGCGGAAGCACACCGGCCATCCTCAGAAGATGTCGTGTGTTCGATGAGCGGCAGTTGTTTCGATTCTCTGCGCTTACGTTCAATGCGCACCGCATTCACTACGACGCGCCGTATGCGCGCGACATTGAGGGCTATCCCGGACTCGTCGTCCATGGTCCGCTACTGATCATCTGTCTGCTTGAGCTCGTGCGCGAGGTTGTGGGAGACGATGCGGTTGCCGCCGTCGAATTTCGTGCGCTGGCACCCGCATTCGTGCACCAGAACATCGAACTTGTTGCGTTCCAAGGCCAGACAACCACCGATGTGCGACTCCTCGCGAGGCGTGGAGATGAGAAGTTGATGCAGGCGAATGTCGAACTGCGAGACCCCGTCGATCAGATCTCGAGCAGGTCATGAGCGCGCAACTACCTCAGCAGCAGGTGTCGTCCATCGTCGAGGCGATGGAGTCCGCGCTTGACCGGGTGATTGATCACCTGGCAGGCGCGTGCACGGTCGATGGCCGGATCGATGAAGCTCGTGTAAATAACTACCAGGTGGCGGCGCTCGACATCGCCTTTGTCTCGAGCGCGGTCAGTGCCGCACGGGAACTCGTCGAAGTGGGTGCGTCGGACGAATTCAATGCATCCCTGGCACTGGCGTGTGCCGCCGATGTCGCCGTCGATTTCCGCAGTCGGGTCGACGGTCGCAGTTCCATTTGGGGGATCGAAGCGAGCCGGATGTTTGCGGACGTCGCAAGCGCCATCGATGCCGGTCGTGATCTGAAGTTTCTGGAGACCCTGGGCGAGCGCGTCATCCAATTGGGACAGGCGGGTTCACGCAAGCTTCCCGAGGATCTCGAGATGGTGCGACAGACGTTTCGGAGATTTGCGGAAGCGGAGGTCATGCCGATTGCTGAGGCGATTCACCGCAACGATGAAGACATTCCTGAGTACATCATTGCCGGACTAGCCAAGCTCGGGTGCTTTGGCCTGTCGATACCTCCCGAGTTCGGAGGACTCGCTGAACACGGCGATGACGCGCTTGTGAGCATGGTTCTTGTAACCGAAGAGCTGTCACGAGGCTCACTTGGTCTCGCGGGTTCCCTTATCACGCGCCCCGAGATCGTCTCTGCCGCAGTGCTGCACGGAGGAACGCTGGAACAAAAACAGCGGTGGCTGCCGAGGATCTCATCGGGTGAGCGGATGTGCGGAATCGCAGTTACCGAACCGAACTTCGGATCGGATGTCGCCGGGATCATGACAACCGCAGTGCGCGATGGCGATGACTGGGTTCTCAATGGCGTCAAGACGTGGAGCACGTTCGCTGGTCGAGCGGAATATTTGCTGGTCTTGGCCCGTACCGATCCAAATCGCGCGATTGGGCATCGCGGCCTCAGCCTCTTCGTAGTGGAAAAGCCCGCTCGATCGGGACAGGAATGGGCGCTAACGCAGGATGCTGGCGGGAAAATGGAGGCGCGCGCAATTCCTACCATTGGTTACCGCGGCATGCATTCGTTCGAGGTGAGCTTGAGTTCTTGGCGCGTCCCGCATGCGAATCTGATCGGCGAAGATGCCGGCATTGGACGAGGCTTCTACCTGCAAATGCAGGCCTTCGCGAACGCGCGTCTGCAAACTGCCGCTCGCGCGCAGGGGGTCATGCAGGCCGCGCTCGAGCACGCGGCGGCCTATGCACGCGAACGATCAATCTTTGGGCAATCGCTGGCTGACTTCCAGCTCACACGTGTCAAGGTCGCCCGAATGGCGTCGCTGTTGGCCAGCTGCCGCGGCCTAACGATGTCGTCGGCGGAGTCGCTTGCGCGCGGCGATACCGACGCGGGGCTCAAGGCATCCCAGGCCAAGCAACTGGCTTGTCGCGCCGCAGAATGGGTCACCCGAGAGGCCCAACAGCTGCATGGCGGATATGGCTACGCCGAGGAATTCACCGTGTCGCGGCTCTTCGTCGATGCGCGCGTTCTCGCAATTTTTGAAGGATCTGACGAGGTTCTTGGCCTCAAGGTCATTGCGCGGCAACTGTTGGCTCGTGCGACGGCAGTTGAAGCTCCGTAACCGTCGACGTGATCCGTGGGTCTGGTATCTGCCTTGAACACCGTCGACACAAACCGCCGAGGTTGACATTGTTGCTTGTCGGGAGATTCGGAACTGCGGTGCTTCGGAGTTGAGCGTGGCCGGGTTCTGGTGAGTAGCACGCGAATCCTTCGAAGATGACGGTGCTTCGCAGGATGAATCGTTGCCGCGCGTGGCAGCGACGTGGAGGGGTGTCGGGGGAGGCCCGCTTGCAGGTGACGATGTGCTGTTCGCACACGGCGGCCTTCGTCACTTCGGGATCATTGTTCGTAGCTCGCTCGACGCTCGCCGTGCGCTGCGGCGAGTTCGTCGATCACACGACGGATACACGCCTTGGTCACCGTCATCCGGTCGGCGTCCGTACGGAGATTGCCCACAGCGAGTCGCAGGACATATCGACCTCCAACGACGGCATGAGACAGGTAGGCCTCGCCGCTGGCGTTGATGCGGGCAAGGAGGTCGCGGTTGAACGCGTCGACCGGGTCGTCGCTCTCGTCGTCCTTCGGTTCGTCCGTTAACCACGCCGGAGTCGCGCGGAAGCAGACGGTGGAGAATCCGGGGTTGATGACGAGTTCGAAGTCGTCCTCGCGTGCGATCCACGCGGCGAAGTCGTGTGCGAGATCGACGTGGTGACGGATCCGCCGGCGCAGTCCGTCGACCCCGAAGTAGCGGATGACCATCCACAGCTTCAGTGCGCGGAAGCGCCGGCCGAGTTGCACGCCCCAGTCCATGAAGTCGGTCACCCCTTCGGTGTCCGTCGTCAGGTATTCGGGAACGAGCGAGAACGCGCGGACGAGCACGTCGGGGTCACGAACGAGAAGCACGCTGGCGTCGATCGGGGTGAACAGCCACTTGTGCGGATTGGTCACGAACGAGTCGGCTCGCCCCACACCGTCGAGCGCCCAGCGGAAGTCGGGGTGGATGGCGGCCATGCCGCCGTAGGCGCCGTCGACGTGCAACCAGATCGGCGTGCCGAGTTCGGCGGCGAGTTCGTCGCGGATGTCGGCGATCGCATCGACCGGGTCAACCGCGGTGGTCGACGTCGTCCCGACGGTGGGCACGATCGCCAGCGGCCGATACCCGAACCGTGCGTCTTCGCGGATCGCGTCCTCGAGCGCGACGACGTCCATCCGGAACTGGTCGTCGGTCGGAATCGTTCGCACACCGTCCCGCCCGAGGCCGAGCGTGATCGCTGCCTTCTCGATCGACGAGTGGGCGTCTTCGGACGTGTAGATCCTTAGCAGCGGCACGTCGGCACGGCCGGCGAGTCCGCGCTGCCGAACGTCGAGGTCGGCCGCTTCGCGCGCTGCGGCGAGCGCAACAAGCGTCGACATCGACGCGGAGTCGGTGAGCATGCCGCGGAACGTTTCCGGGAGGTCGAGCATCTGGCGGACCCAGTCGACGACGACCTCTTCGAGTTCGGTCGCCGACGGCGAGGTCCGCCACAGCATCCCGTTGACGTTGAGTGCGGCGATCAGCGCCTCAGCAAGGATGCCGGGCCCTGAACCGGTGATCGAGAAATAGGCATGGAATGCCGGGTGAT
>JBBDSV010000094.1:0-2544 GCA_040904785.1 Nitriliruptoraceae bacterium | reverse complement strand
GGGGGGCCGAACCGGGGCCCATGACCGACGGTACGGAGGCGCCCGAAAACCCAGGCGGCGAGGACCGTGGTCCGGCGGCCGGTGTTGCCGACGTGTCGGACGACGTCGACGACGCTGGCGATACGGACGATTCCGAGGGCCGGGAAGCCGACCTCGCGCGGCTTCGAGACGAATGGGATGCGATCCTCGAGGCGGTCAAGCAACAGTCGCGACGTGGCCACGCGCTGTTCGAGCCAGCGAAGCCGATTCGGGTCGGCCGGGGCATGCTCACCCTCTACTACAGCCGCCGATACGTGTCGTTCCATGCGGCGAACGCCGGCAAGGCGGAATTCGCCGAGCTGCTGCGATCGGCGATAAAGGCCCGGTGTGGGCTCGACCTCCGCCTTGAGATCGTCCGCGAAGGCGAGGACACCCGACGCCGCCCGATTCCGCCGAGCGTCACGCCAGACGACGCACGGACGCCGGCGTTGCACGACCCGATCTCACTGGACGATGCCGACGACGAGGAAGTTGACGTGCGCGAGGCCGAGCTCACCGGCCCGGCGGCCGCCCACGATGTCGACGGTCTGCTCGGCGCTGAACTCGGTGCCGAACTGCTGGAACACCGCGCCGGCGACTCCACGGGATCGTGAGCAGGCTGTCGGGGTGTGCCGGAACGGCGTGACGCGTCGGTAATCTCGTGTACGGCCGAAACCGGCCACGCGTCACCCTTTCCCTTCCGCCGAGGCTGCCCGTGTACGAAGGCGCCGTGCAGGACCTGATCGATGAGCTCGGTCGACTGCCGGGAGTCGGACCCAAGAGCGCGCAGCGCATCGCGTTCCATCTGCTCCAAACGGATCCGGCCGACGCACGCCGGCTCGCCGACGCGATCACGCGCGTCAAGGCGACCGTGCGATTCTGCGCGACGTGCTGGAATATCTCCGAGGGCGAGCAGTGTCGGGTGTGCCGTGACGAACGGCGTGACCCGGCGGTGCTCTGCGTCGTCGAGGAGGCTCGGGACGTCGTCGCGATCGAGCGGACGAGGGAGTATCGCGGGCGCTATCACGTGCTTGGCGGCGCGATCTCTCCGATCGACGGGATCGGACCCGACGAGTTGCACATCGCCGAGTTGATCACGCGGCTCGACGACGAACCGGTCGCCGAGATCATCATTGCGACCAACCCGAATGTCGAGGGTGAGGCCACCGCCTCCTACCTGACTCGCTTGCTCACCCCGCTCGGTATCCGGGTAACGCGGCTTGCGAGCGGACTGCCGGTCGGTGGCGACCTCGACTATGCGGACGAAGTCACCCTTGGACGGGCATTCGCTGGCCGGCGTGACGTGTCCTGACGAACGGATCGAGCAGTGGGCATCGTGGTCCAGAAGTACGGCGGGACTTCCGTCGGCGACGTCGACCGGATGAAGCGGGTCGCCGACCGGATCGTGCGAACGCATCGCGGGGGCAACCAGACCGTCGTGGTCGTTTCTGCGATGGGAAAGACCACCGACGAACTCGTGTCGATGGCCCAGCGCATCGCTGCCTCGCCACAAGAACGTGAGCTCGACATGCTGCTGACCGCGGGTGAGCGCATCTCGATGTCGCTCTTGGCGATGGCGCTCGCCGATCGCGGGGTCGCGGCACGCTCATTCACCGGTTCCCAGGCGGGCATCATCACCGACGCGGTGCACGGCAAGGCGCGCATCGTCGACATCACGCCCGGCCGCGTTCGAGATGCGCTCGATCAGGGCAACGTCGTGATTGTCGCCGGATTCCAGGGGGTCAGTCAGGACACCAAGGACATCACCACGCTCGGTCGCGGCGGCTCGGACACGACGGCGGTTGCGCTCGCATCCGCGCTCGGTGCTGATGTCTGCGAGATCTACACCGACGTCGACGGGGTCTACACGGCCGACCCCCGGATCGTGCCCACGGCCCGCAAGCTCGACTACGTGTCCTACGAGGAGATGTTGGAACTCGCCGCGCAGGGCGCCCGCGTCCTACAGGTGCGGTCGGTCGAATTCGGTCGGAACCACAATGTCCGGATCCACGTACGCTCGTCGTTTAGTTATGCCGACGGGACCTGGGTCGGACCGGAGGACGAGCGCATGGAAGACGCAATCATCTCGGGCGTCGCCCACGACGCATCCGAGGCGAAGGTCACGGTGCGCCATGTCCCGGACCGGCCTGGTGTCGCCGCACGGCTGTTCTCGACGCTCGCCGACGAGCACATCAACGTCGACATGATCGTCCAGAACATCTCCGAGGACGGCCGGACAGACATCTCGTTCACGGTGCCGCGCGACGAATCCATGAAGGCCCGCGGTGTGCTCGAGCCGCTCGGTGCCGAAATCGGCGCCGAGGGGATCACCATCGACGAGAACATCGCCAAGGTGTCACTCGTCGGTGCCGGCATGAAGACCCACCCCGGGGTCGCCGCACAGATGTTCGCCGCGCTCTCGGCGGCCGGTGTCAACATCGAGATGATCTCGACATCGACGATCCGCGTCTCGGTGGTCGTGTCGGGCGACCAGGTTGAAACCGCGGTCCAGGCAGTGCACGCTGC
>JBBDSV010000093.1:0-2689 GCA_040904785.1 Nitriliruptoraceae bacterium | reverse complement strand
GGCCGCGCAGCAACCGTTCGGCGGCGATGATCAGGATGGCGAGCGCGAGCACGCTGAATGCGAGTTCCGCTGCGGCCTGCCGTTCGTACATGCCGTGCCAGACCCGTTCGACGCCAACCGAGACGGTCTCGACATTGAAGTACTGCACGGTGGCGAAGTCGGTCAGTGTCTCCATGGCCACCAGCGCAGCACCGGCGGCGAATGCCGGCCGGGCCAGCGGGAGCAGAACCCGCCGTGCCGCTGCGGCCGGTGACAGCCCGAGCGTGCGGGCGACGTGATACGGGGTGGGCGACTGGTCGGCCAGCGTCGCACGCACCAGCAGGTACACGTAGGGGTAGAGGGCCAGGGTGAACACCGCGATCGCCATGCCCATCGTGCGCGGGTCGAACGCGACCGCGTCGTCGCCGGCCATCGCCCGGATGGTCTGCTGAAGCGGACCGGGAGCGTCGAGCAGACCGATGGCGACGAATCCGAGCACATAGGCGGGTACGGCGAGTGGCAGCACGAGCAACCAGGAGAGCGCTCCGTGGCCCGGGAACCGGTAGATCGCGGTCAGCCACGCGAGCCCGCCGCCGATGACAATCGTGCCGACCACCACACCGACCATGAGCACGATCGTCGCGGTGAACATGTCGACGAGCTGGGTCTCCCACAGCAACGCCCAGACCTCGCGGGTCGGCTGGAACACGGAACTGGCGACGCCGGCCACGGGTGCGATGACGATCGCCGCGATCACCCCGGACGCGAGCTGCCATCCGCGTCGCGTACCCGGACGACGGCGCCCCCGCGACGACGGCGCGGGGGCCGCACGCACCGTGTCGGTCGCGGTCATCGGTAGCCAGCCTCGGTCAACAGTTCGACGGCGACCCGGTTGAAGGAGCCCAGTTCGTTGGCGTTGGTCTCGTCGGCCCGGAACGTGCCGAACCGGTCGAGCAGTTCTGGCACGGGCGCATCCGGGTTCGCCGGATACTCGTAGTTGTCTCCAACGAACTCACGCTGTCCGTCGGTCGCCAGCCACGCGATCAGTGCGCGCGCCGCGTCCGGGTTGTCGGCGTGGCGGGTGACACCGGCACCCGACAGGTTGACGTGGACCCCGCGGCCGTCCTGATTGGCCCAGAACAGGTCGACCGGGAAGTCCGGATCCTCGGCGATCAGCCGGGCGAGGTAGTAGTGGTTGACGATGCCGACCCCACAGTCGCCGGAGGCGATGTTCTCGAGGATTGCGATGTCGTTGTTGAAGATCCGCGCGTTGGCGACCCAGCCGTCGAGGATCTCCCGGGTGCGTTCCTCGCCGTGTGCGGCGACCAGACTGGCGACCAGCGACTGGGTGTAGGTGTCGACCGAGCGGCGCAGGCACAGTCGGCCGTGCCACTCGGGATCCGCCAGCGCCTCGTACGTCGACAGCTCGCTGGGATCTACGACGCGCGGGTCGTAGGCGATCGTGCGGGCGCGCACGGCGAGACCGACCCACAGGTCGTCGGGATGCCGAAGATGGTCGGGAATCGCCTCGGTCACCTCGTCGACGACAAGCGGCTGGAATGCGCCCGCCTCGGCAGCGAGCGCGAGATTGCCCGCATCGACGGTGAGGAACACGTCGGCTTGCGTGTTCTCGCCCTCGGCGACGATGCGTTCACGGAGTTCGGCGTCGCCGCCATGCAGGAACTCGACCGAGATGCCCGTCTCGGTGGCAAAGGCCTCGAATGCCGGCTCGAGATCATAGTGCCGGCCTGAATAGACGCGCACGGTTTCGCCTGCGCTCGCACTGCCGCACGCCGTGAGCAGGGTGGCGCCGACGAGCAGCACCGCCAGTTGCCTCCGGCCGGGACGACGTGCACGGACCATACGGACACCTTTCGCGTGTGCGTCGTGCACCTCGATGATCACCATCGGGCCCCACGACGTGAGTTTCGGACGGTGAATCGGGCCGCCGGAGACGTCGGGGCGAACTGCCCCACTCAGACCAATGACCAAAGTTAGGTAAGCCTTAGCATAAGACTACCGAAGTGTTGCGAACATCGCCAAACGAGTCCCAGGCGCCAACTGGCGGCTACGCGCGGCAGTGCACCGCTGACCGGAGCCGCTCTGCACGCGTTCCAGTCCGCTGGCCCACGCGGCGTCGTCTCGGTCCTGGAGTGACGAAGAATCGGAAGCGCGCACAGGATCGCTGGCGTCATCTCCGGTCGGCCAGTCGTGGTCGGGGCCCGGGACTGTTCCGGCCGAACGGGGCTGTTGTCCACACACGGTGTGGGGCTGGTTCGAGCTGAGGGTCAGGCTCCGCTCGGATCGCAGGCTTCTCTGCCGTCGGCTCGCGCATCTGCGGCGCCTTGGGTTGCCAGTGCGTGAGTTGCTGCACGAGGTCGCGGTAGACGTCGATCGCCTGTTGGCGCGTTTCGGTGATGAACGATCCCGAACCTGTCCCCTTCTTGACACCCATCGGACGCGACAACGACAGGTGGAAGGCGCGCGGCTCACGACCGGGGTCACCTGGGAGCAGGACATCCCTTGCGGTGTCGCGGACATCGCCGAGGAGGCACGTCGTGGTCTTGCCGATGCGGGCAAGACCGGGCTTCGATTCGAAGATCGTCGGGTGCACCGTCGAGTTGAGGCAGCACCCATCTCACGCGCGTGTCTGGCCGGCTTCGCTGGGTGCCGCGACGTCGATGCCCGTGGTGAACATCCGGGCGTCGAC
>JBBDSV010000092.1:0-2845 GCA_040904785.1 Nitriliruptoraceae bacterium | reverse complement strand
GCTCGACCCCGGCGTGCTTCGCCGCGTTCACACACGCTTCGCGCAGCGCGGCGACGAGCGCATGCGTGCGCTCGTCCATCCCCGAGTCCCCGACCACGACCGCTTCGACGGTGATCGTGTGATGGGCTTCGAGCTCATCGGTCAGTCGGTGGATCGCCGCCGCAAGAGAGACGTCTGCGGCCGGGGTGCCACGTCCGTAGAGCCAGGCACGCAGTTCACGCTCCTGGCGGCGGGCGAGCGCCGCCGTCTGCTGCGGATCGTGCGCGCCGCGCTGGATCAGCGCCAGCGTCTGCAACACCGAATCGTGCAGGTGCGCGGCGAGCTCGGCACGTTCCTCCTGGCGGATCCGTTCGCGTCGCTCGGCGCCGAGTTGTTGCGTCAATCGATAGAGCCACGGCCCGAAAAGCAGCAGCGCGCCGGTCAGAGCGGCAACGACGGCCAGGCCCAGTCCCCACAGCGCTTCGATCGCGTCGTTGGCGGCCAGGAATGCCGCCATGGCGACCGCGATGAGCACGACTCCGACGACGATGCGCACCGGGGACACGGGGCCGTCGAGCGCCAGCGGCACGGTGCCGTTCCCGCGTGCGGGCGACCACCGGGCACGGCCATCCTCGTCACTTCGCGACCACACGATGGCCGATCCCGTCGCAGCCAACACGACCGGGATCACGATCCCGTCGGAGAACCACAGCCCGAGGCCGCGCAACAGGAACAGGACACCGAGTGCGATCAGTCCGAGCGCGATCGATTGCTGCGTGGTGACCGGTCGTGCGGCTGGTGGCGCGTCGGCCGACTCGACCGGCAGCAGCAGCCACAGCAGCCCGTAGACGATGACGCCGAATCCGCCCGCGAAGACGAGCGCGAGAAACGTGATCCGGATGAGCACCGGGTCGACACCGAAATGGCGGCCGAGCCCGCCGGCGACACCACCGAGGATGCGCTCGTCGCGTGAACGTCGAAGCCGTCGGGTGTCACCGGTCGGCTGCGCAGCGGATTGGGCGGTCTCGAGCATGGGTGCATCGTCGCATACGCACGTTGCTTCCTCCAGCCGTGACGCCCTGGCCACCGCCCGTCAGCCTCAGGGTCACGCCAGGGTGATCCCCGATCCGCACGTGTGCCGTGGTGCGGCATGCTGCATGGCGAACCCCGGTGTGGCCGGGACCGACCCTTCGGAGCATCTGATGTCCGAGCACCAACCGCCCGAACCGCCGCCATCTGCCGACGAAACCGGTGGCGGCGCCGGCTCGGCGCGCCCCCCGCTGCGCCGAGCGAAGGACGATCGCATCCTTGGCGGGCTTGCCGCGGGCATCGCCCGCTACTTCGCCATCGACGTTTCGATCGTGCGCATCGTGATGGTGCTGCTTGCCCTGTTCACCCAGGGGCTGGCGATCCTCGCCTACATCGCCGGCGTCGTCATCGTCCGCGACGACGACGACGTGGCGGCGGCGCCGGACGGTGACGCCGCCAGCTCGCACCGCGACGCGAGTTTCTGGCTCGGTGTCGTGCTCCTGATTGTTGGCGCACTGTGGCTGTTTGGCGGACCGCTGTCGCCGGTGCACCGCTTCGGCGGGATTCTGGGTCCCGACACGGTATTCGCACTCGTGTTGATCGGATTCGGCGTCGCGTTGTGGCGCCGAAGCGAGCGGCAACGCGACGACACGCCGATGCCGGTCCACCGCGCGGACGATGATCCGCCGGCACCACACGCGCCGGAGATCTCGGCGACTGCTGGACGGTCAGAACCGGCCGAGCCAGCTCCGCCGCCCGGTGCGCCCACGTCCGAGCCGGCGCAGCACTTCGCGCCGCCGCCCGTGCCGACGCGGGAACGTTCCGTGCTGGGCCGGGTGACACTGGGCACGGTGTTCGTCGTCGTCGGCGGACTGTGGCTGCTGCGGATCGCCGACGTCGTTCACGTCGCGCCCCGCCACCTGCTGGCCACCGCCCTGCTTGTCGTCGGGCTCGGACTGCTCGTCGGCGCGTTCGCCGGGCGGGCACGGTGGCTCATCCTCGTCGGAATTCTGCTGCTGCCCCTCGTGCTCGCCGGCGCTCTCGTGCGGGCGATGCCCGGTCCGTTGCCGCACATACGTGTCGAAGACGGCGCGGGCGACGTCCGCGTGGCACCCGGCGATGCGAGCGAGCTGCGAGAGGAGTACCGACTCGGCGGGGGACGATTCGAACTCGACCTGCGGAACCTGACGTTGGACGAACCGACCGACGTCGACATCGAGGTGGGCGCAGGCGAAGTCGTCGTCCGCTTCCCGGAAGACGTCACCGCGGTTGTCGACGTGTCCATCGGCGTGGGGCAGGTCCGTGTCGACGGGCGTGCGGACGGAGGGCTCGGTCTCGACCGCACCTATGACGTCAGCACCGGTGCCGGTTCGGCGACGGTGACCATCGACGTCGAGCTTGGTGCAGGACAGCTCGACATTCGCACCGCTGATGCGTTGTTGCCGTCACGTTTCGCGCCGCGCGTCGACCGACGGGCCGGCATGTTCGCCGGAGATCGCGATTCGCTGCGGCGTCTCGGCACGTCCGCCCCGGCTCCCACGGAGGAATTCTGATGCGTACCCACCGCCTCGACGTGCTCTCACTCGTCTTCGGTCTGTTGTTCGTCCTGATCGCGATCGCGGCTCTCGCTGATGCCGTGTTCCTGTCGGTCACCGATCTGCGTTGGGTGCTGCCGACGCTGTTCGTCGCGCTGGGGTTGGCGCTGGTCGTTTCGTCGATGCGGCGTGACACGGCGCCCGGAACCACCGACGAGGCGGCAATCGACGCTGGCGCCGCCGCCGATGATGTCGTCGACGAGCCAGACGCGCGATAAGGTCCGCGGACGGGGGGCGCCCCC
>JBBDSV010000091.1:7329-17476 GCA_040904785.1 Nitriliruptoraceae bacterium | reverse complement strand
GTCGCCGAGGAACTCGGCGACGTGCTGCTGCAGGTGCTCTTCCATGCCCGCGTCGCCGACGAACGGCGCGCATTCGGCATTGACGATGTCGCACGCGGCATCGTCGACAAACTCGTGCACCGCCATCCACACGTCTTCGGCGACGGCGATGCCGCGACCGCCGACGAGGTGCAAGCCAACTGGGACGAGCTCAAGTCGGTCGAGAAGGGCCGCACCGGGGTGTTCGACGGCGTCCCCGAGGCCATGCCCGGACTGGCGCTGCTGGCCAAACTGCAGCACAAGGCGTCGGCCGCCGGACTGTGGGAGGCAGGCGATGCGTCCGGCCGGGTCCGCGAACTGCTCGAAAGCCTGCCATCCGAGCGCGACGCGCTCGATGAACACTTCGGCGAACTGCTCGCCGCGGTCGTGATGCTCGCTCGCACACACGACGTCGACGCGGAAGCTGCCGCACGCGCTGCCGCACGGCGTTTCCGCGCGTCGATTGGCGGATGACGCCGACGAATGAATCAGTACGCTTCGGATCGGACGTAAACGCAACCCGTCCCGTGTCCGAGCGGAGCGAACCGTGCCGAACTACCAGTGCCCGGAATGTGGCCGATTTCTCAAGCACGGTCTGGTCGCGTCGCTGAACGGCACCTCCCGCGTGCGATGCCCGGGTTGCGCCCACCAGCTGACTGCGGAGATGTTCATGGATGCCGAAACTGCCCCCAACGAGTCCACTGCGCCACGCGAGACGCCCGATGTGCTAGCCGGATGGGACGGTGACAGCTCGGCAACGCCGTCGAACGATGACCGGCCGCCGTTCCCCGACGACGCCGTGATCGTCGGCGCTGCTGCGGCCGCGGGAGCGCTGCTCGGTGCCGTCAGCGCGCGCCGGAAGCTGGTGGGCGCGGTATTCGGTGCGCTCGCCGGTGCGGCGGTCGCCGGCGCGTCGCGCGAGATCTGGCGGCTCGACGGACCTTCCGGCGAGGCCGGTTCGTGGCGGGCGATGCTCGACCACGAGGCGCTGCGGCCGGTGGGGGAGTCGCTGCGTTCGGCCGGCGAGCGCCTGCGGCCCGTCGGCGACAGTCTCAAGTCGACCGGCGAACGCCTGCGCTCGGTGGGAGACACGCTGCGGTCGGCCGGCGAAGCGTCGTAGTCGACGCGCGCGGCGCCGCTCGGGTGCGACGTCGTAGCCCCATCGTTGGTGCCCGTGGTGCCAGAGTTGGCTGTGAGGTGTGGGTTATCCTCAGTCCACACTTTTCCGCCGGTGCCGCGAGGACCCGACCGTGACGACGTCCGCGATCGATGCCATCCACGCCCGCGAGGTTCTCGACTCGCGCGGCAATCCTACGGTCGAAGTCGACGTGATCCTCACCGGCGGCGCCGTCGGACGCGCGGCGGTGCCCTCGGGAGCCTCGACGGGTGAAGCCGAAGCCGTCGAACTGCGCGACGGCGAGGCGTCCCGGTATCTCGGCAAGGGTGTGCGCCGTGCGGTGAGCAACGTCACCGACGTGCTGGCTCCCGCGCTCGTCGGAAGCGATGCGACGCATCAGCGCGAGATCGACGCGCTCATGCGGGAACTCGACGGCACCGACAACCTCGGCACGCTCGGTGCGAATGCGATTCTCGGCGTCTCGCTCGCGACGGCCAAAGCCGCGGCAGCGTCACGGAACCTGCCGCTCTACGCCTATCTGGGCGGACCGCAGGCCCATGTGCTGCCCGTGCCCTGCATGAACGTGCTCAACGGTGGCAGCCACGCCGACTCCAACGTCGATTTCCAGGAGTTCATGATCGCCCCCGTGGGGGCGGCGAGCTTCCGTGAGGCGCTGCGGATGGGCACCGAGACCTATCACCAGCTCAAAGCGGTGCTCAAGCAGAAGGGGCTGTCGACCGGGCTCGGCGACGAGGGCGGTCTGGCGCCCAACCTCGAGTCGAACGCGGCCGCGCTCGACCTGCTGCTCGAAGCGATCGACGCTGCCGGGTTCGCGGCTGGCGACGACATCGTGCTCGCACTCGATCCGGCCGCCAGCGAATTCCATCGCGACGGTGCCTACCACCTCAAGGGTGAAGGCCGCACCCTGTCGACGGCGGAGATGATCGACGTGCTCGCCGACCTCGTTGATCGCTACCCGATCGTGTCGATCGAAGACGGTCTCGGCGAGTCCGACTGGGACGGATTCGCGCAATTGACGGCGCGCATCGGCGACCGTGCACAGGTCGTCGGCGACGACCTGCTCGTCACCAATCCGGCCTTCGTCGAGCGGGCGATCGATGCGCGGGCGGCCAACAGCGTGCTCGTCAAGGTCAACCAGATCGGCACGCTCAGCGCGGCGCTCGACACCATCGCGCTCGCACATCGTGCCCAGTGGACGACGATGGTCAGCCACCGTTCGGGCGAAACCGAGGATGTCACGATCGCCGACATCGCGGTGGCGACGAACGCCGGGCAGATCAAGACGGGCGCACCGGCGCGTTCCGACCGCGTCGCGAAGTACAACCAGTTGCTGCGCATCGAGGAACAGCTCGGCGATCAGGCCCGCTACCCGGGACACGATGCCTTTGCGCGCCGAACGTCCTGATCAACGATGGCGACCACCTCGAGCACCGCACGGCGTGACACGGAGACCGGTCGCACGCCGCCAGCGCGTGGTGCGCGTGCGAAACGCCCCGGCGGGCTCGTGCGCGTCGTCACCGCGCCGGTACGCCTTGTTGTCGCACTGTTCCGCGGCGACCGTCCCTATGTCTTCGCGGTGCTCGGCGCGCTCGTCGTCGCCGGCCTGCTGCTGATGGGGCCGGCCGAGCGGTATCTCGAGACACGCGCCCGCGTCGAGCGCCTGCAGATGACCGCTGACGTCCTCGACCGCGAAGTCGGGGCGCTCGAACAGCGCGTCGACGACCTGCACGACCCCACCTATATCGAGTTGCTCGCCCGCGAGCAGCAAGGATTCGTCCGCGAGGGCGAGATCCCCTACCGCATCGTTCCGCCGGCGGCGGAGCAGCCCGGCGTCGAGTCGCCCGAACCGGTACCGCAGCGCGCGCCGCGCTGGTACGAGCGCGCATGGGACGCGATGCAGCGGTGGCTCGGTGACGACGGCCAGGACGGGCAAGCGCCCGGTGGTTGAGGGCTGCGCCAGGCCGCCGCTTCGTCGAGGACGTACGGAAGGTTGCCGCAGATGGGCCATCTCGCGTACCGTGGGGGCAGCTTGCGGGCGACTTTCGCCCGAATCTCCCTGTCCTGACGCACGGTCACGGATGGGGTATCCCGCAGACCGGTCCCATGCCGGTGGTCGTGGGAGCTTGCGTACGGAATTGAACCCCGAGAGGAGTTGGTCGCACTGGTAGGCGAAATCGTCAAAGGTAAGGTCGTCCGGCTGGAGGAGTACGGCGCGTTCGTCGAGGTCACGCTCGAGGACGAGTCCGTCGTCACAGGCCTCGTGCACGTGTCCGAGGTCGACGCCGACTACGTCGAGAACATCTACGCGTACCTCGCCGAAGGCGACGAGGTCGACGTCAAGATCCTCGACGTCAAGGAGGACGGCAAGGTCGACCTGTCCATCAAGCGTGCGGATCCCGAGTGGCAGGACGAAGAGGTCCCCAATCTGCGGTCCAAGCTGGACAAGGACTTCAACAAGCGGCTCCGGCGCTTCATGCACAAGTCGCAGATGATCCAGGGTGAGGCTCGTCGCCAGAGGCGCGGTCGCGTCGGTACGTGACGACGTCGGCAGCCACCGACGCGGTGCGACGCGATCCCGATGCGTCGTATGCGAGTGCCCGTGCGGCGGCGCCGGCCGACGCGCACGAGCGCGCGGTGATCTCGGCGCAACTCGGCCGCCCGGCTCGCGGTGATCCCGCCGTCGTCCATCGGTGTGCCTACGGGCTGCCCACGGTCGTACGAGTCGCTCCCCGACTCGAGGACGGCACGCCGTTCCCCACGACGTTCTGGCTCACCTGCCCGGCGCTGCGTTCGCGCGTCGGCACGCTCGAGGCCGATCACGCGATGGTTGGTTTGAATTCGCGTCTGGAGCAGGACGCCGAACTCGCCGCGGAGTACGCTCAAGCCCACGAACGCTATGTCGCGTTCCGTGACACACTCGATGAACCGCTCTTCGGTGGGCCGGGAAGCGGCGGTATGCCCCGCTACATCAAGTGCCTCCACGTCCACGCCGCCCACCATCTGGCCACCGGCGACAACCCCATCGGTGCCTGGAGCATCGACCACGCGACCCCGCTCGCCTGTCCCGGGCCGTGTGTCGATGTCGACGATGCCGAAGCGCGCCAGGATCCGACGTGATCACCGCTGCGGGGGTCGCGGTCGCCGCGGTCGACGTCGGCTCCAACTCGGTCCGGCTGCTCGTTGTTGATGCCGAGGGCGCGCGGATTCGCCGCGAACTCGTCATCACCAGACTCGCGCAGGGCGTCGACGCCACCGGCCATCTCGACGACGCCGCACTCGCCCGGACCCTCGACGCGCTCGAAGGCTTTCGCGACCAGTGGACCGCCGACGGCGTCGCCACGGAACACGTGGCGATCGCGGCGACCTCGGCCGTCCGTGACGCCGCCGACCGGGACCGTTTCTTCGCGGGCGTGCAGCAACGCACCGGTGTCGCCGCCGAGGTCTTGAGCGGTGAGAACGAGGCCGCACTCGCCTTCGCGGGCGCTGTCGGCGCCGTCGACGCCACCCCACCGGTGCTCGTTGTCGACATCGGCGGCGGGTCGACCGAACTGATCGTCGGCGACGCCTCCGGCGCGGTCGTGGCGAGCGTGTCGCTGCAACTGGGCTGTGTGCGCAGCACCGAACGGTGGCTGCCGACCGACCCGCCGACCGACACCGAAGTCACGGCCGCGCGTACGGGCATCGACGCCTTGCTTGACGGCGCGTACGACCAGCTCGCCGCGGATGCGGCGGCCGCCGGCGTCGCACTCGACGCGCTCGGCGACGTCGTCGCCGTCGCCGGCACCGCAACGACCATCGCCGCGCTCGACCTCGACCTCGAGACCTACGAGGAGGACCGCATCCACGGCACTCGGATCCCGATGGCCCGTGTCGCCGCGCATGCAGACCGGCTGCTGGCGATCCCGGCCGCCGAACGTGCTCGACTCGGGCCGATGCAGCCGGGACGTGAAGACGTCATCCATGCCGGCGCGCTCGTGCTCGATCGCGTGCTCGAACGATTCGGTGCCGACGTCGTCGTCAGCGAGGCGGACAGCCTCGACGGGCTTGTCGCCACCGTACGGGCACGCGCGGCGGAGCGCCCGTCGTGAACGAGCAGCCGACGTCTGCCGACGATTTCTGGACGCGACTGCGGTCAGCGCTCGACGCGGTCGACGCCGACGAGCGGCGGCCACCTCCCGCCGCCCGGGCCGGCGCGGTGCTCGTGCTGCTCGAGATGGCCACCGAAGGTCCGCAGGTGGTGCTGACCCGACGCCGGCAGGACATGCGTTCTCACCCGGGGCAGGTCTCGTTTCCCGGAGGGCGCATCGACGGGGGAGAAACCGTCGAACAGGCGGCGGTGCGCGAGGCCGAAGAGGAGATCGGGCTCGACGCGTCCAGCATCGAGGTCCTCGGCACCGCCCCCCGGCTCTACATCCCGCCGTCACGCTTCTGGATCGTGCCGGTAGTGGCACGGTGGGTTCGTCCCCACCGGTTGACCGAGAACCCGTGGGAGGTCGACGAGATCATCCGGGTGCCGTTCGCCGTGCTCGCCGATTCGGCGCGCCAGCGCCGGGTTCGGCTGGCGGGCGGCCCGCCAGCATGGGCGTGGCAGCTCAACGACGACCTGGTGTGGGGGGCGACCGCACGGGTGTTGCACGGCGTGCTCGACATTGCCGTCGACGACTGGCACGCCGGACGACGTCCCGACGACCTCGACGATGCAGCAGCGGTCGAACCGTGGACGGTGCTGCCGCCGTGGCGCCGCCGCCGTCGGCTCGGTGAGGATCTGCCGGTACGGACCCACGACGAGGTGCCGCACGTCACGGCCGACACGATGCGCGCCGCACGGGCATGGATGCACGTCCGCGGTGTCGGGCTGCGTGAACGTGCCGAGCAGGCCGGCCGGGCAGTGGCGGATGCGGTGCAGCGCCTGCACGGCGCGAGCCTTGCCGGCGTTGACGTCTCCGTGCTGGCCGGGCCGAGCTCGAACGGCGCCGGTGGACTCGCCGCCGCGCGCCTGCTGGCCACCGCCGGGGCGAACGTGCGGGTGTTCACTGTCGGCACGCCGCGTGCCCCCGAACAGACCCACGTGCTGCGTGACGTCGGCGTGGCGATCCAGTCGGTGTCCGACGTCGCCGCCTTCGACGACCACGACCCGGGGCGCATCGTCGTCGACGCGATGTTGGGCATCGGCATCGAACCGCCCCTACGGGATCTGCCACACCACGCCGCACTGTGGCTCCAACGGCACGACACTGCGATCGTCGCACTCGAGCTTCCCAGCGGACTGGCCGCCGACGAGGGGATCGCCGGGCCGTTCGTCTCGGCGGACGTGACGATCGCGCTCGGCCTGCCGCTGGCCTGCCTGCCCGACATCCGGGTGCAGGCGATCATCGGTGACGTGTATCTCGCCGACCTCGGCTTCCCGGCCGAGGCTTGGCGGCAGGTGGGCGTCGACGTGCCAGCCGGGCTGTTCGCCGACGGACCATTGGTGCGCCTCGAAGCCACCCACGCTGACGACGGCGCCGACGACGAGAATCAGTCCTCGACGACATGAATCGTGAACCGGGCGCGTGCGGCGCGCCAGGCATCGGCGTCGACGAGCCCGTCGCGGCCGATTGCCGCGACCGCAGACCAGGCCATCGTCAACGCGTGGTGCGAGTTGTCGTGGACGAACAGCCCCTGACGTCCGAACGTCAGCAGCCGGGGCTGCGCCGACGCCCAGTCGTCGACACGTGCCAAGCGGGCGGCGAACCCGCGGTCGTAGATCGGATAGGCCGCCGGCAGGCGATGTGTGGCGACACGCCGCACGCTCGGTGTCGGCAGCCCGGCACGTTCGAGCGTCTGGACGACGGTGTCGCCGAGTGCATCGTCGTCGAGCGACCACAGCGGGTCGCCGACGTTGCACGGCACTTCGGCGCACAGCACGGTGCGGTCGGTCGGGTCTCCGTCGTCGCCGGTGCCCGGATGCCCGTCGCGGTAATTCTTCGGCTCCGAGATGCGGGTCACCGGCGTCCAGGATTCCGGGAAGTAGTGGGCGTCGGCCTCGGCGTAGCGTGGGGTGTCGAGCACGAGATAGACGCACACCATCGCGCGGGTGCGCAGGCTGGCCGCGGCAGCGACGACGCTCGCCGGCGGCTGCGGCTCGGCAAGCCCCACGAGCGCGGGCAGGGGGATCGTCGACCACAGCTGGTCGCCGGTCAGCCGCGTCCCGTCATCGAGGTCGATTGCGACCCCGTGCGACGACCAGCGGATCGCGGCGGCGTTCGCGCCGAGGTGAAAGTGAGCACCTTGTGCAGTGGCGGAGGCAGCCAGCGTCTCCCACAGCTGGCCGAAACCGCGCCGCGGATACAGGAACGTGCCACGTTCGCCGCGGCCACCGCGCAGCAGCCGGGCGGCGAGCGCGGCAGGTGACGACGCGGTCACGCGTCGGCGTGCCTGCTCACCGGCGATCTCTCCGGCGTCCAGCCCCCACAGCTTGCGGGCGTAGGGGCCGTAGAAGCGTTCGAGCATGGTCGGCCCCAGGCCAGCACGGATGACTTCGGCGAACGTGTCCGCGCGAGGCCGCCGCAGCCCGGCGGTGAGTGCGTCGAACGCGGCACGGACCGCGAAGTCGCGTGGCAGCTCGCCGATGGCGCCGATGCCGAGCGGGAACGGCAGCCAGCGGCCGGCCAGCCGGATGCGGCCGCGACGCGGGCGACGCTGCAGATCGTCGCCGAGCTTGGCGTCGAGGTCGGCGAGGATCGATGGGTCGATCGCGCGGTGCAGCCGGTGGCTGCCGAAGTCGACCCGCACGCCGTCGATCTCGGTGCTGCCCGCCGCGCCGCCGACACGGTCGGCGCGTTCGATGACCACGGCCTCGTGGCCGTGCGCCGACAGGCGTTCGGCGGCGGCGGCCCCCGCGGGCCCCGCGCCGAGCACGAGCACATGACTCATCCACTGCTCCCGGCTGTGCTCGGCGCCGTCATGGGTGCGGGTGTGGGTGCGTGGGCACGCACGTGGGCCATCCAGCCAAGCATTGACGGCGCCGGCACGAACGACGCGATCGCACCGGTAACGAGCGAGTAGGCGGTCTTGAACGCGTGTGCGGCGATCGCGACGACCAGCGCGGTCGCGGCATCTGTCGCGCCGATCGCCACCAGAGCCGCGGTCGCCGCCGCCTCGTAGGTGCCGAAACCACCCGGAGCGACGGCGACGGCCTGGGCGGCGATCGTGACCGCAGTCACCACGATCGCCTCAGTCGCGGTCAGCGGCACGCCGGCCCAGGCGGCGGCCTGATGGATCACGGTCGCCTCCAGCAGCCAGGAGGCGACAACCAGCACGAATGCGAACGCGTCGCGGCTGCGCACGTCGATCTGTTCGCGTTGACGCATGCGCGCGAGCCACCAGCTCGCGGTGACCGCGGCAGCCACGGCCGCAGCCAGTAGCACCGCGGCCCACCGTCCCACGACGTCGGCGGCAACCGCCGGTGCCAACAGCACGGCGAGCGCGACGATCGTGGCGACATCTGCGGCACGCAGCACCACCGTCGAGGCAGTCGCGACCGGCATCGGCACCCCGGCGCGGTGCGCCACACTGGCCACCCGCAGCACCTCACCCAGACGGGCGGGAAGCACGTGGTTGGCGCCGAGCGAGACATGCAGCGCGGCGAGCGAATGGCCGAAGCCGAGCGAGGGCACGATCCGGGTCCAGGCGATGGCGCGCAGCACGAACGCTGACCCGTAGGCGGCCACGACGAGCAGCGCGGTCGCCGGTGCGGCCATCGCGGTCGACCACACGTCAGCCAGTGCGGTGGCCTCGACGGTGCGCACCAACCAGATGATCGCCACGACCGTGGCGACCACGCCGACGGTGCTCACCAGTCGTCGCTTGCGCGACGTGGGCGCCAGTGACGATCGGTGCATCGGTGCCTCGATTGGCGGCGGGCCGTGGCCGGTGCCCCACGGAGGTCGGGCACCGGTCACGCCACGTTCAGCCGCTGTAGGTGCCGACGTCCGCGGCGTCGATCCCGAGCCCGTCGTAGACGCCCTCGAATGCCCGAGTGACGACGTCACCAGCGCCTTCGGACGGGTCAGCCGACAGGTGGAGCGCCGCGTCGATGTCCGCGGCAGTATCGGCGTCGACATCGGCGACGAACGGCGCGACAACACGCCAGAACGCGTAGCCCTCGGCCTGGTGCACCCGTGCCGTGGCGGCGTCACCGGCCGCGAGGTCCTCGCGCATGACGATCGCATACTTGATCGTCGCCTGGACATAGGGGATGAGTGCGGTGGCGACGAACGTGTCCGCCGTGGCGGTGAAAGTCGGCTCGTCGCCGCCGAGCGCCGCGTCACGGAGCTCGACGGTCAGCTCGAGCAGGGCGTCGTTGACCGCTTCGCCGGTGCCGAAGTCCGCACCACGCTTGGAAGCGGTCGCGTACGGAGCGCAGTCCGGCTGGGCCCCGTGGTAGAAGGCCCAGATCTCGTCGACGTTGTGCGGCGCACCGCTGGCGGGGTCGATGTCGCCGTCGGCGAGCTTGGCCGCTGCCGCGTCGATCTCGTGGAAGACGTAGGCCAACATGATCTGGTTCTGCGCGCCCTTCTGGATGCCCTGGCGGCGCACACCGTCCGACTCGCCGGCGAACATGCCCTCACCGTCGATAGCGGCCGAGGTGAAGTCGTGGGCGAACGAGGAGGAGTCGAAGTAGTCGGCGTAACGGTTCCACAGTGGCTCGTCACGCTCGGCGTCGGCCATCGCCTGCAGGCTGCGGCGGCCCTCTGCCGTCCGGGAGTTGCTGCCCTCGGTGTAGACGGCGCGGATCGTGTCGATGTCGAGCGGGCCGTCGGCGGGCAGCGCGTCGTTGATGTCGCACACGTCGAGCGCGACCCGGGCATGTTCGGCGACGTCGGAGACCGGCTCATAGCCACCGAACGTGCCCGATGGGCCGGACGCCGCACCGGTGGCGCTGCCGGATCCCGAACCCGAACCGGATCCGGAGCCGGACCCGCTGCCCGAGGCCGAACCGGAACCGCT
>JBBDSV010000091.1:0-7229 GCA_040904785.1 Nitriliruptoraceae bacterium | reverse complement strand
CCGCTGCCCGAGGCCGAACCGGAACCGCTTGCCGACCCGGAAGCCGAGCCGCTGCCGGTGCCTTCAGCGTCGAGGTCGCGGACGGTCGCGCCGTCGTCGTTGCCGCAGGCGGTCAGCAACAGTGCGACCATCGCGAGTGACGCGGCCAATCGGCGAGATGTTCGTTGCACGGCGTGCTCCTTGGTGCATGGTGACGTCGGGCGCAGTGAGGGCCGACGTCGTCGGGGCCAGTACAAGATATAAGGTTAGGAATACCTTGCTTTGGTGAACCTTAGTTACCGACGTGCGTCGGTGCCAAATCTGTCGGGCGTGTGGTCTGCCGGGCGGCGAGCACGGCCGTCGTCAGCACAATGCCGATCCAGGCCGCGTGCAGCCACCACGTACGCGCGGAGACGACGTGGTAATCGGGCAGCAGCGTGCGCATCGCGCCAAGCACCGGACTCGAGGTACGCGCGAAGTCGACGATCAGGGTGACGCGTTCGGCCAGCCCGTCGCGCAGCAGTTGCACGGTCGTCACCGCACCAGCGGCGCCCATGGCCGCCAGCGCGATGCCGCGGGCGTGGGCCAGTTGGCTGTTCACGGTGGTGCCTGCTCCAGCCCATGACGCCAGGATCACGGCGAGCAGTGGAAGGATCACGATGACCTGCCGGCCGGGAAACCACCAGCCGTGCATCGTGTGGGCGACGAACGTCGCAGTCAGCCAGCCGACAACCGCCGTCACGACCGGTACGTGCCATCCGGGCGTGCGCCGTGCCAGCCAGCTCCCGATCGCTGTCGGCGCCAGCAGCCACGCGGGCTGCCAGGCGGCGATGCCGAAGCCGCGATCGACGAGCAGTCCGAGCAGCCGGCTGCTGCGGCCGAGGTAGTTCGGTGTCGGCCCGATCGCGCTCCACTGGCCACTGTGCTCGCGGAAGAACTCGCCCGCCGCGTACGCGGTCGCGTCTCCATACCAGCGGATGTGGAGCCCGAGATAGGCCAGTCCGGCGAGGCAGTAGGCACTGACGAGCGCCCCGACGTCCCTGCGAGCTCCGGCATGCCACCGGCCGACGAGGTGGACCAGCGCCAGTGCAGCGGCGACGGGCACGAACTTGACGGCCAGCCACGGCAGCGCGATGACGGCGCCGCCGACGATCACGTCGTGGCCGCGATGGCGGCGGTCCCAAGCTGCGGCGACGCCGGCGAGCAGCACGAGTCCGGCGGGCACCTCGGGATAGACCTGGGTGCCATACACCGCCACGGGCGCGGTACCGATCATCACGACCGCGGTCAGCAGCGCGGTGCCCAGCCCGGCGCCGGCACGCCGGACCGCCGTCCACACCACCAGCGCGGCGAGCGCGCCGGCGAGCAGTGCGATCGCGAGTTTGGCGCCCATCCAGCCGCCGAGATTCCACGGCACGACCAGTAGCGCGGGCAGCAGCGGATCGTGGGGCACGACCTGTCGGTCGGTGTCGGTGTCGGTGGCGGCCTGGGGGCGCAGGGTCTGCTCGTGGAACTGCCGGTATGCGCCGGACGCGGTCTCGTCGGCGACGTTGAGGTCGCCGTCCTCGGCGAGGCTGATGGTGGTGAGCAGATAGTGCGGTTCGTCGCCAGAGGTGTGGTTGCCGGATGTCGAACGCACAAGCGCGAACGGGGCGGCTACGGCGAATACCACGACGGCGGCGAGACACATCGCGGCGATCACACGCCGCCGGCTCACGCGTTCGTGCGTGCCGATGTCATCGGTGTGGCCGGCGGTCGTGGTCTGCGTCGTCACGGGTCGTCCTACGACGCCGAGGTCATCGGCATCGGCACGGTGTCGTCGCGCACGAACGCCGTCAACGGGTGCTCGACGACGACCTCGACGCGCACGCGGGTGCCGAGCGCCAACGCGTCGGTGTGTCGCCGCAACGCAAGCACCGTCGAGCCGTCGGCGAGCCGGACGCGGTGCGCGATGCTGCCGCCGCGAAACTCGACCAGGTCGACGAAGCCGTCGCCGTCCTCATCGGGGTGGATCGTGACCTCGTGCGGGCGGATCATGACCTCGACCGGGCCGGTCATCGAGTCCGGCTGGATCGGCAGCCGACCGAACCGGGTCTCGGCGACTCCGTCGGCGGCGGTGCCGGCCACCAGGTCGGCGTCGTCGAGGAACGCGGCGACGAACCGGCTCGCGGGCGCGTGGTAGACGGCTTCTGGGGTGTCGACTTGTTCGAGGCGTCCGTCACGCATGACGGCGACACGGCTGCCGACGACGAGTGCTTCTGCCCGGTCGTGGGTGACACAGATCGCCGTGACCCCTTCTTCCTGCATGGCGACGACGGTGTCATGGCGCACCTGGTCGCGCAGGTTGCGGTCGAGGTTCGAGAACGGCTCGTCGAGGAGCAGCACCTGCGGTCGTGGGGCCAGCGCGCGGGCGAGCGCGGCGCGCTGCTGCTCGCCTCCGGACAGTTCGTGCGGATAGCGATCGGCGAGCGGTGCGAGGTTGACCAGTTCGAGCACCTCGGCGACCCGGCGCCTCGAGGCATCACCGCCCGGCAGGCCGAAGCCGACGTTGTCACCCAGCCGCAGATGCGGAAAGAGGGCGTATTCCTGGAAGACCACGCCGACGCCTCGCTTCTCGGGGGGCACCCAGGTGCGCTCGTCGGCGACGACCGCACCGGCGATCGTCACCCGGCCGCGATAGGGACCGACCAGCCCGGCGATGACCCGCACGAGGCTCGACTTGCCACAGCCCGACGGGCCGACGATCGACATGATCTCGCCACGGTTGACGACGAGGTCGAGGTCGTCGATCGCGACCGTGTCGCCGTAGCGCACCCCGACCTGCTCGAGCACGAGCTGCGGGTCGGGCACGGATGTGTGCGCGCGGATCATCGAACGTCCTTCGTCGTCTCGTGGGTCCCGGCAGCGGCGGGGTCGAAGATCGCCGGCGTCGGCGCAGATGGCGTGCGTGCCGTGTCGCCCTGGCGAAGCTGCATGCGGAACACGGTGACGACCGGAATCGCCGCCACCGCGATGATCAGCAGTGCGGGGGGCCCGGCCAGCTCCCAGCGCGACTCGGCCGCCGAGCGGTAGACCCACAGCGACAGCGTCTCGAAGCCGAACGGGCGCAGCAACAGCACGATCGGCAGCTCTTTGAGCGCGTCGACGGCGACGAGCACGACTGCGACCCCGAGCGAGGTGCGCAGTTGCGGCATGTGGATCCGCCACGCCACCCGACGAGGCGAGGCACCGAGCGTCAGCGCCGACATCGTCGTCGCCCACGACACCCGCTCGAGGCCGGCGTCGAGACTATTGGTGGCCAACGCCAGGAACCGCACGCCGTAGGCGATCGCGACCGCCAGCAGAGATCCGGTCACGATCGCCCCGCCGGTGTCGATGCCGGCGGCAGCAAGCGCACGGTCGACGCCGGCGAGCAGCAGCAGCGTGCCGATGGCGATCACCGGTCCGGGCAGTGCGTAGCCGATGTTGGCGACCCGAACGAGTCGTGGGGTGACGCGGTCTTGGCTCAGCCGCAGGGCGTTGACGAGCACGAGCGCACCGGCGGCGCACAGTGCGGCGGCGATCACCGCGAGGATCACGCTGTTCGTCAGGTGCGCAACGATCCGTCCCGCCGTGTCGCCAAAGGGGGCGGCGGCGATCGTCCAGACGACCAGCTGGATGACCGGGATGACGACGGCAAGCGTCAGCACGGCGATGCATGCGCCGGTGGCGAGTCGGCCCCGTTGGCCACGCAGCACGATCGGGGCGATGCCCTCGCCACGTCCGCGCTGTTCGAATCGCGCCCGGCCGCGCAGCAGCCGTTCGGCGGCGATGATCAGGATCGCCAGCGCGAGCACGCTGAAGGCGAGTTCGGCGGCAGCCTGGCGTTCATACATGCCGTGCCAGACCCGCTCGACACCGACCGAGACCGTCTCGACATTGAAATACTGCACGGTGGCGAAGTCGGTCAGCGTCTCCATCGCCACCAGCGCCCCACCGGCGGCGAACGCGGGCCGTGCCAGCGGCAGCAGCACCCTCCGTGCAGCCGCGGCTGGCGACAGGCCGAGCGTGCGGGCGACGTGGTAGGGGGTGGGCGACTGGTCGGCCAGCGTCGCACGCACCAGCAGATAGACGTACGGGTAGAGCGCGAGGGTGAACACGGCGATCGCCATGGCCATCGTGCGCGGATCGAACGCGATCGACCCCTCACCGGCGATCGCGCGGATGGTCTGCTGCAGCGGACCGGGCGCGTCGAGCAGCCCGACGGTCACGAACCCGAGCACGTAGGCGGGTACGGCAAGCGGCAGCACGAGCAGCCAGGACAGTGCCCGGTGGCCCGGAAAGCGGTAGATCGCCGTCAGCCAGGCCAGCCCGCCACCGACGATGACCGTGCCGAGGACCACACCGACCATGAGCACCAGCGTCGCGGTGAACATGTCGACGAGCTGGGTCTCCCACAGCAGTGCCCAGACCTCGCGAGTCGGCTGGAACACCGAACTGGCGACCCCCGCAACGGGTGCGACGACAATCGCGGCGATCACCCCGGCGGCGATCTGCCATCCGTGACGCGTCCCCGGACGGCGACGCACCCGCGACGACGTCGCGGGGGTCGCACGCACGGTGTCGGTGGCGGTCATCGATAGCCGGCCTGGGTCAGCAGTTCGACGGCGACGCGGTTGTACGAACCGAGGTCGTTGGCGTTGGTTTCGTCGGCGCGGAATGTTCCGAACTGATCGAGCAGCTCAGGGACCGGGGCGTCCGGGTTCGCCGGATACTCGTAGTTGTCACCGACGAATTCCTGCTGGCCCTCGGTCGCCAGCCACCTGATCAGCTCACGTGCCGCGTCCGGGTTGTCGGCGTGGCGGGTGACACCCGCACCCGACAGGTTGACGTGCACGCCGCGGCCGTCCTGGTTGGCCCAGAACAGCTCGACCGGGAAATCGGGGTCCTCGGCGATCAGCCGTGCGAGGTAGTAGTGGTTGACGATCCCGACCGCACAGTCGCCCGACGCGATGTTCTCGAGGATTGCGATGTCGTTGTTGAAGATCCGCGCGTTGGCGACCCACCCGTCGAGGATCTCGCGTGTGCGCTCCTCGCCATGTGCGGCGACGAGGCTGGCGACCAGCGACTGCGTGTAGGTGTCGACCGAGCGGCGCAGACACAGCCGGCCGTGCCACGCGGGATCCGCCAGCGCCTCGTAGGTCGACAGCTCGCTTGGATCCACCACGCTCGGGTCGTAGACGATCGTGCGTGCGCGCACCGCAAGGCCGACCCATAGGTCATCGGGATGCCGCAGATGTGCGGGGATCACCTCGGTCACCTCGTCGACGTCGAGTGGCTGGAACACGCCCGAATCGGCGGCGAGCGCGAGATTGCCGGCATCGACGGTGAGGAACACGTCGGCCTCGGTGTTCTCACCCTCGGCGACAATGCGCTCACGCAGCTCGGCGTCGCCACCGTGCAGGAACTCGACCGAAATGCCCGTTTCGGCCGCGAATGCTTGGAAAGCCGGTTCGAGGTCGTAGTGCCGACCCGAGTAGACGCGCACGGTCTCACCCGCACTCGCACTGCCACATGCCGCAAGCAGGGTGGCGCCAACGAGCAGCACCGCCAGGTGCCAGCGTCGGGGGTGACGTGCGCGGGCCATGCAGACGCCTTTCTTGTGTGGGCGCCAAGTGCCGCGATGTTCAGCATCGGGCCGTGTGGCGCGAGGCTCGGTCGGTGGACTTGGGCCGTGGGGGATGTCGGGACGTGTAGGCCGACGCGGATCAACCACCGAAGTTAGGTAAGCCTTAGCATAAGGCTACCGAAGTGTTGCGAATAGGGCCAAACTGGCGTGAAATCGGGACACGGGGTGAGCGGTATCTGCGAATCACGCGATGTCCGGGCGCGCCCGTGTGATGTCGTGCCGCAGTTCGGGGTGGCGAATACTCGCTGTACCCCTGGTCCCCGACGGTCCTGTCATGCTTGGGATCGAATCCACGCGAACGTTGCGGGACGTGCACCTATACAGAAGCGTCGGCGACAGGACAGCCGTCGTCGAGCCAGGCCACGAAACCGCCGTCGACATCTGTCGCGAAGGCATATCCGAGTTGACGGAGTCGATCGGCCGCAAGCGACGAGCAGTAACCGTCTTGGCAGAGCACGATGACTTGCCGATCGAACTCGCCAGCTTGCGGGAAGCACAGCGGCGCGTCCGGGTCCAACCGCCATTCCAGCACGTTCAGTGACACCTGAATTGCCCCCGGAATGTCGCCGCCGATTCTCCGCTGCTCGTCCGTGCGTACATCGAGCAGGATCGCACCCGCACGGTGCGCATCACGCGCAGCAATCGGCGACAGACGAACGAGACGGCCGCGAGCGGCCGCCAACACGGCAGCGATGGTGATCCGGGGCATCACGACCGTTCTGGTCGGCGTCGCCGCGGGGGCGTGGTCGCCGGTCCGCGCGAACGCTAGCGGTGGACGGAAAGGTTTCGCGGCCACGCCGATCAAAGCCGCGCGCGAACCCACGTCTGAGTCCGGCCCACGTATCGGAAAACGTGGTCTCGAGGCACGTGATGCGTGAGATCGACGTTCGCCGGCCCGTGGTGTCCCAGGTTGTGATGCACCATCACACACCATATTTGTATGTATTGCAAGGTATGCTCAACGTATGCGAACGTCCGTGCTCTTCGACGACGAGCTTGCTGCTGAAGCGCGCGAGCTCGGCATCAACGTGTCCGAAGCCGCGAGGGAGGGGCTCCGGCAGGCAATCCGTCGCCGTCGGGCAGCGCGGGATCGAGCGGCCTACCTCGCGCAACCCGAAGCAGAAGACGCCGACTGGGATGAGGCTGAAGCTCGGGGTGATGCGTGAGGC
Source organism: Nitriliruptoraceae bacterium (assembly GCA_040904785.1). Taxonomy (GTDB): domain Bacteria; phylum Actinomycetota; class Nitriliruptoria; order Nitriliruptorales; family Nitriliruptoraceae; genus JBBDSV01. The sequence goes on along the minus strand of JBBDSV010000091.1, from coordinate 413 downwards.
GCGGAGAGGTCTGGCTCGCTCAGGTTGGCCGTGAACGACGGCCGGTTCTCGTCGTGACGCGCGACGATGTGCTTGATGTCCGGGCCAACGTCACCGTGGCTGAGATCACCAGCCACGCGCGGGGACTTGCTGTCGAGGTTCCCGTCGATCCCGCTGTCGGAATCGATCAGGCATCGGTGGTGAATTGCGACGGACTGCACACGGTGTCGCAGCGCAGACTGACCGTGCGACTTGGAAGCGTGGATCAGACCACGCTCGATGACATCTGTCAGGGCATCACTGTTGCGCTGGGCTGCGACGCGTAGTGATTGAAGCGATCGTTGGACGAATCGCATCGAGTTGTGCTCCTAATGCGACATACTCGAACCTTCGTTGGACCTCTGATGGAGGACCGATGAGCGTTGGCGACAGTG
>JBBDSV010000090.1:0-2893 GCA_040904785.1 Nitriliruptoraceae bacterium | reverse complement strand
GCCAAGGACATCGAGATCCAGGCCAAGAACATCGTGTGGATGCGCGAGCGCATCAACGACATCCTCGCCGAGCGCACCGGGCAGACCGTCGAACAGATCCGCAAGGACACCGACCGCGACTACTGGATGACCGCGGAGGAAGCCGTCGCGTACGGCTTGATCGACGAGGTCGTGGAGCCTGGCCGCGGCACGTGACCCCACCCGGCCGTGACCCGCACCACGACAGCCGGCCCGCCGATGGTCCGGTGCGGGTCGCGCTGCTCGAATGCGATCACGTGCCGGAGAAGTTGCGCCACCTCGGCGACGACTACGGGACGATGTTCATCGACCGGTTCGCCGACCACGCACCGTGGGTGACCTTCGAGCGCTACGACGTGATCGGTGGGCAGGAACTGCCCCCCGTCGGGGCGCACGACGGCTACCTGATCACCGGCTCGCGGTACTCGGTGACCGACGACCTACCGTGGCTCGATGGGCTGCGGAAGCTGACGAACGACCTCGTCGTGGCCGACCTCCCCGTCGTCGGGATCTGCTTCGGGCACCAGTTGCTGGCCGACGAACTCGGCGGCCGGGTCGAGCGTGCCGTCAACGGTTGGGGCGTGGGGATGCACACCGCCTCGGTCACGGCGCGGCGACCGTGGATGGACCCCTACCTCGACGAGTTCCGCCTGATCGTCAGTCATCAGGATCAGGTCGTCGAGCTCCCGCCCGACGCCACGCTGCTGGCCGACAGCCCCCATGCACCGATCGCCGCGTTCGAGATCGGATCGGCGATCGGCTTCCAGGGACACCCGGAGTTCGATCCGTCCTACTCGGCGGCCCTGATGGACGTTCGGCGCGACCGCATCCCCTCGGCCGTCATCGACGTCGGTGAAGCCTCCCTGAGCCAGGTCCCGGACCACGGCACCGTGGTCACCTGGCTCGGTCGGGCCCTGGCCGCGGGCGCCGCGACCGCCGCGGGCGGGACGGGTTCCGCTGACTCCGTACGAACCGCCCGTGGTTCCGCCTGACGGGGTCGGTCGGGGCCTTCGGGTCGTCCTCGACGTCGAGGTAGTACTCCGGCTGACGGCCGTGTCCGCCCGTCTCGCACTGTGCCAGAATGTGCCGCTGACCTGCGAGGATGGCACATCGTCGTTGCGGACCGTGTCGGTCGATCTCGCCCGGTCGCACCGCTGCCCTGCCCCGACGGTGTCCACGCGGGTTCTGCGAGACCGCGGTCAGGGTCGAGTGAACAGGCTTGTCGCTCGGCCTCACGACGACGTCCCCACGGCATGTGCTCGCGGGGTCGGAACGCTGGTCGCGGCGACCACCCTGAGCCCCGCTTCACGGGTCATTCACGCGAGCAGCGACCCACTCTTGTAGATCGCCGCGAGGACCGGGTTCCAGACGCCTCGGCTCCGAAGTCCACGAGCGCCTCCTCACCTGCCGATCCAAGGGTCCGTCGACCGGGCTGTAACAGCGGTTGTTCACTGGTTCGAGACCTCTCCCACCGCCCCTCCCACCCGCGGGAGCGGCCCGGCGATCGGAACCCGGGAGGGTGCCCATGTTGGTCCCTGCCGCCACCCGACGCTGCTGGCCGGATCAGGCCCGGCCAACATGGCTGTAGCAGAATGATACGCTTGTAAGGGTCTGCGACAGGAGCGGTCATGGCGAAGGTTCCGTCCACCCCGACCCGCGTGGCGGGTGACATCGCGGTGACCGCGACGGCTGTCGCCTCGGTAGAGAACCGCTCGGTCGCCGAGCAGATCAGCCACTGGGCGCGTATCGGGATGCTGGTGGAACGCTCCGGGTCCGTCGCCAACCGGCGCCTGTTGGATGTCGTGTCGGGGCAGGCCCAGTTCTCGGGCCTCAGCGGCGATGAGCGCGCCACCGCTCACGCGTTGGTGGATGGGCGCATTGCCGAGTTGGCGGCGTCGCAGGCGTTCGGACCCTCCGCCCGAGCCGAAGGGCAGACCACCGTGTCGGTCGATGATGACGGCAATCTGATCGAGTTCTCACCGGACGGCACCCGACGGCCCCTGTGAGCCGCCTCGATCTCATCGCGGGACCCAACGGGGCCGGTAAGACCACGCTGTACCAGCGTGTCATCCGACCTGCCCGGCCCGGTCTACCGTTCGTGAACGCCGACCTGATCGCCCGTGACCGGTTCCCTGGCAACGAGTTGGCCAACGCCTACGAAGCGGCCAGGATCGCTGCACGTGCCAGGCAAGCGCTCATCGACGCGCGGCTGGACTTCTGCGGCGAGACGGTGTTCTCCCACACGTCGAAGGTGGAGCTGGTCACCACGGCGGCTGCAGCGGGCTACGACGTCGTCTTGCACGTGGTGATGATCCCGTTGGGCCTGTCCTCCCGGCGTGTCGCCGCCAGAGTCGCTGCCGGTGGCCACGACGTCCCATCCGACAAGCTCGCCAGCCGGTACCAGCGACTGTGGCCTCTCGTGGTCGCCGCAGCACCCCAATGCCACCGCACGGTGTTCTGGAACAACGCCGTCGACGACGGTCCGTTCGAAGTGGCTTCCTACCGGCACGGCACCGCGGACTACCCACCACGGTGGCCCGCGTGGACGCCTCAGCCGCTGCGGGAGCTGTGACGCTGTTGACCCGCCACCGGTGCGGGCAACAGGCATGGACTCGAGCTCGCGTCCTGCCACCCGTGCGACCCTGCACGCTGCACATCGTTCGGGGAGCCACGCCCGTCCCCACCCCCTGCGCAGGCCGCGCCGAGCACCGCCGGAACGGCGTGGCCACAACGCCCGTGAGGGCTACCTGCCGTGGCGGGTGCGGTGAGGTGAGGCTGGGCTGGCTGCGAGTGCGGGCCCGCCATCGGTGACCTCGAGCACGGTCGCGAACGCGGACTCGCGCCCGGTGACCTCGTGGCGCAATACCTCTACAGC
>JBBDSV010000089.1:0-17707 GCA_040904785.1 Nitriliruptoraceae bacterium | reverse complement strand
CGAAGACGACCTCTGGGAACTCACGCTCGAACGCGATGCCGATTAGGACATTCGGGGCGAGCTCCATGAAGGCCGGGATGAACGTGCACGCATTGACCAGCAGCGCCACCTGCAGCCGCCAGAACAACGCCGTGGCAAACCAGTCTCCAAGGGTTGTGGTCGAGACCTCACCGATGTCCGCACGCACGGCCGTCACGCGATTGAGCAGCTTCCTCGTGCCTCGAACGACGAACAACTTCCGCGTCCGCGAAACAGCGACCGAAGCTTCGGGAGCTGGCCGACCTCGAGCAGCGCGAACTGGTTCAAGCCCGGCGTGTACCGCTCCACGGACGACCTCCCCGCGGCACCCGAAGACGTGGACCGCCCACGTGCGTTGCCAGCTCTTTCCGTTCGGACGACGGGGCGAGGCACGGCGACTCGTTCAGCGAACGAGTTCACCCTGGCCGAATGCGATGAGGTTGGCGAGCCCCGATTCAGCATGTGCGGCCAGCCGCGTCGCGGCAGCCTGCACACGCGGATCTTCATGGTCGTCCGGCCCGGTGCGTGAGGGGTTCAGCGTCGTCGCGTTCGCCCACGTCGCGATGTCCTGCTCTGCGCCGTATGTCGCGGCCGCCACGATTCCGCGGGCCTGCATGATCGACCACTCCTGCAGGCCGTCGCCGTAGATGTTCGGCGGACAGAGCCGGTTGCGTTCGACGTCGTCGTCGCGGGTCGCCTCGACGTAGCCGGCCAGTGCAGCGCAGAAGCACGGGAATCCCGTTCGGACGGTCTGCAGCCGGATGCCGTCGTGCCCCCAGACGGGAACCATGCCGGGGTTCGGCAGCCCCGAGGCGGCGCAGTGGACCACGACCGCACCGCGCGGCAGCGGCACGACCCCGTCCTGCAGGCAGATCTCGGTCGCCGACACCGCGGTGACGTGTCCCATCCGCACGACCCGTGCGATCGTGCGCAGCAGCTCGAGTTCCCAGACCCCCAACGTCGGTGTGCGCGCCATCGTCGGGGTGACATCGGGGTCGATGCGGAGCATCGCACCGGCGGTCTCCAGCCGCAGGAACATGTCATCGACCGATGCCGCCAGTGCGGCCGCTTCCATGGTGTCAGCCGCGAGCGTGGTGATGACGGCCGCGTCGGGTTGGACGACCGCGCGGTTGAGCATCCACGGATCGCGCGGCCGCACCCAGGCGATCCGGTCCGGATCGACACCGAGGCCGAGCAGCCACACGATCGCATCGGTCGCGGTCTTGCCGGACCCGACGATGACGAAATGGCCGCCTGCGTCGGCGACCGCGGGCAGCTGCCCCGGCGTGACCACGAGGCCATCATCGGCCACCGCGAACGGTGGCGGGCTCGTCGCGGGGATCGCCGGACTGAGGTAGGTGGCGTCGACGACACGCTGGCGGACCGTGAGCTGCACCTGTTCGCCCGCGGCGTTCACGGCGACGTGCTCGTCGCCGTCTCGCTGATAGTCGCAGCCAGCGAGAAACGTGACCTGGCCGGTGCCGGTCAGGCGCCGCATGACATCGTCGTAGTAGGCGAGGATTTCGGTGACGGTGGCACGCTCGTGCAGTCCCGCCTCCGGACCGTCGGACTGGATCGTGCCGTCACCCAAGACCGTGGAGGCCGCGCCGTAGAACATCGAGGCCTGGTGGAGCCGGACGAACGGGTAGGCGTCGACCCAGTGTCCGCCTGGCTGCGTCCGCCGATCGACGATCGTGACGTGCGCCGGACAGTGGGCGACGAGGGTGTCGGCGAAGGCCATCCCCATCGCTCCGGCACCCACGACGAGGTAGTCGGTGTCGGCCCGTTGCATGACCCCTCCTTGACAGGGATGCCGGGCCTGCTCGGCGCTGCTGACACTATCCCGGGCGAACGCCTCGGCGACGGACAACCGCGCCATCGAACCCATTCCACCGGTGTGCGACGGCCATGCTGCGACAGGCGTCAGCGGAGAGGTCGCGGACTAGCATCGAGCGCGCGGGGCGCATCCGGGGTCTCGGGCGCGTCACGTCACGCGAAAATGGGCTGCCATGACCGAGCACACCGCCGACGTCCGCACGGTTCGCGCGACGCTCGAGATCGCCGCCCCAGCCGACGTCATTTTCGAACTCATCGCCGACCCGTCCCAGCAGCCGCGGTGGGACGGCAACGACAACCTGGCAGAGGCCGCGCCCGGCCAGCGCGTCCGCGGCGTCGGTGCCGTGTTCACGATGCTGCTGACCACCGGCGCCGTCCGCGACAATCACGTCGTGGAGTTCGACGAGGCACGCCGCATCGCCTGGATGCCGGCCGGCCCGGGCGAACCACCGGCGGGCCACCTGTGGCGCTGGGAGCTGGCACCGACCGGAGAGGCGACCACGCGCGTGACCCACACCTACGACTGGTCGCAGCTGACCGATGAGAATCGTCTCCCTCGGGCGCGTTCGACCACTGCCGAGAAGCTCCACGCGTCGCTGGTTCGGCTCGAACAGCTCGTCACAGGAACGTGACGAGCACGTCGTCCGTCGTGACGATTCCGGCCCGCGCGATGTCAGCGCGCTCGCAGTGCCCGGGCGAGACTGACCACGATGGTCACCACGGTCAGCGGCAGCACGAACCAGAGCATCGCCACGCCGAGGGCCCAGGACGCCGGGTGCGCCGCGGCGTCGAGCACCACGTAGCCGGTGTAGCCGGCGTAGTAGGCGAGGAACACCGCACCTTCCCAGCGGGCGATCGTGTGCCCGGTGAAGAAGATCGGCAGGGTGGCGACCGCCACGGCGAGCATCACGAGCATGTCGAAACTCAACGCACCGTCGGATACGGCCAACCCGTCGATGCTCACGAGGCTTCCGAACCCGAGCACGGCCAGCAGGTTGAAGATGTTGCTGCCCACGACGTTGCCGACCGCGATGTCGCGCTCACCGCGGACCGTGGCAAGCACCGACGTCGCGACTTCTGGCAGCGAGGTTCCCACCGCCACGATCGTCAGTCCGATCACCAGTTCGCTCACCCCGAGCGCGACCGCCGTGTCGACCGCGGCCTGCACGAGCCAGCGTGCCCCGACAACGAGCATCCCCAGGCCGGCGAGCATGGAGACGACGTCGACGGCCGGATGCCGTCGGGACGGCGCGGCGAACGCCTCCTCGTACTCCAACGTGACCGTGGCGCTTTCGCCGCGACTCTTGCGAATCAGGAACACCGTGTAGACGACGATGGCCGCAGCCAGCAGCGCCCCGTCGAGCCGGCCGATGCGGCCGTCCGTCGCGAGCACCAACGTCACCACCGACGCGCCGATCATCAGCGGTACGTCGAGACGCACCAGCTGCTGGGCGACCCTCAGCGGACGAATCAGCGCCGCGACCCCGAGGATGAACAGCACGTTGAAGATGTTGCTGCCCACCACATTGCCGATTGCGACGTCGCTCTCACCCGCAAAGCTCGAGCCGACCGTGACGGCGAGCTCCGGCGCGCTCGTGCCGAAGGCCACGACGGTCAGCCCGACGACCAGCGGCGAGATGCCCACCGCCACCGCCAGCCGGGACGCGCCGCGCACCAGCAGCTCGGCGCCCCCGACGAGCAACGCACCGCCGACGAGGAAGAGCACGATCGGGGCGTCGAACACGGGGCAGATCCTGGTCGCGCGGAGGACACGCACAACAGCGTGTACCGGCCGCGACGATAGCCACGCGAGTGCTGCCGATCAGCCGACGGCGCGAGTACCGTCGTGCACATCATCGCCGGTGCCGTGACGCCTCACGCGTGGAGAACACCCCTGTTCGACAACCCGACTTCGCGGAGGTGACGATGCCTCGCGTCGCCTGTCCCTCCTGCGGCGAGGACGATGACCTCGCCGGCACCTCGATCGACGAGGTGATCCACCTCACCTGCGGCCGTTGCGGCCGCACGTGGGAACGCGACACAACGCACACATGCGGGTTGTGCGGCAGCGACGATCTCGAGGCCGTACCGACGTCGACGCTCGAGGAGGCCGGGCGCGCCGGCGTGCGCACACCCTCGGGCATCCGCCTCGTCCACTACTGCTGGTCCTGTCGCGGCAACGACGTCACCTCGTCGGCACCGATCCCCGGTCCGCAGCCGGCCCCAGGCCGCCAGCACGACCTGCGCAGCCTGCGGCGCAATCCGAGCTAGGCCCCGATCAGGCGGGCGATCCGCCGAGTGTTCGCCGCGGCTGTGGCGCGACGAGCGCGAATCCAGCCACCGCGACCGGCAACGCGACGAGCCCGCGGAGGACACCGGTGTAGCTGCCGGTGAAGTGCTGTCCCAGCGACAGCGCCAGTGGCCCGAAGGCGCTGGCTGCGATGCTGATCGCGATGATCACCCCGCGGATCGCGCCCAGGTGCCGCACGCCGAACAGTGCCGGCAGCGTCGCCACCTCCATGGCCCGCACGCTGGAGCCGGCGGTGCCGAGCAGCATCCCGTAGCCGATGGCGGTGACGCCGGGGCTGACGTGGCCGACGACGAGCATCGCCACGGCCAGCACCACCATGGCGCTGACCAACACGAGCTTCGCCGGCGCACGGTCGAGCAGCCATCCCGCACCGAGTGTTGCCACCAGTGCGGCCAACGTCTGGGGCAGGAAGTTCGCCGCCGCCTGCACCGGCGTCAACCCCTGCTCGCCGAGCAGGTCGATCTGGTGGAACGACAGGGCGGTGGCGATCATCCCGGTGGCCGCCACTGCACCGGCGATGGCCCAGAACATCGCCGTGTGCACCGCCTCACGCCGCGTGAACGCCGCCATGCCCGCCACCGCACGGTCGTCGTCTGCCGACGCATGCGCGCCGTCGGCCCGTTGCCCGAGGTCTTCGGGCCGGGTGACCATCCCCCACCGGCCGAGCGGCAGCACCACGGCCCACATGAGCACCGCGAGCACGATCCAGCTCGGCCGCCATCCCAGCCGCAGGATCAGGAACGTCGACAGCAACGGGAACAGCGCCATCAGCGCCGACCCCGACGCGGTGGTCACGCCGAGTGCGAACCCTCGGCGGCGTTCGAACCACGGGGCCACCGCGGTGGTGGCGACCAGCGTCAGCCCGCCCTGGCCGAACATGCGGATGCCGACAAACCCGACCATCAGCGTGACGAACCCGACGACCCCGGACATCGCGGCGAGCGCGAGCCCGAACGCGGCAGCGATCGCAAGCATCGCGTGCCGGGTGCCGCGACGGTCGATGAACGTGCCGACCCGCGGCATCGCCAGCGCGCCCGTCAACGTGCCGACGAGATAGGCCGTCGACACCTGGGTTCGGGTGACGTCGAGGCCGGCGATCATCGGGTCGACGAACGCGCTGAAGCCGACGGTCTGCCCCGGCGCGGTCATGCCGAGCGTGACCGCCGAGATCGCCACGATCCGCCAGCCGGCGAACCCGGCGCGGCGCGACGTCACGAGGTGGCGTCGTCGGCCGAACCGTCGTGGTCGCCCGTGGCGTCGGCTTCACCATTGGAGGCGGCCGACGTCGCGAACTGGTCGGCTTCGGCCTCGATGATCGTCATCGGCGTGTCGGCCAACGACGCGATGCGGCTCGGCAGATCCTGACGCAGCCATCGTGACAGGCCGCGCGGCAGGGTCGACACGATGATGTGGGCGAAGGGAGGCTGTCGTTCGAGCACCTGGCGGACGGCTTCCAGCGGGTCGGCGCTGCCGACCTCACCGGTCGCCTCTCCCCCGGCGACGGCGATGCGGTCGATCATGGCCGCCATCCGTGCCGCAGCACGCCGTCGCGCCTCGTCGCGTTCCTCACGGAATCGCCGGTCGGCCTCGTCACCTTCGAACGCCAGCGCGGCGAACGCCGACAACTCGTCCCCCGCGAGATACAACCCGCCGGTCCACGCGGTGGCCTCGTGTTCGACGGCGGTCATCGGCACGATGACATGGAAGCGCCGCGTGCCGTGCGCGACGCGGTCGCGGACAGCGGCGTCGAGGTCGGTGCCACCGATGGTCTGGTTGGCGACGACCAGGCAACGGTCGGCCATGCGAGCGCTCCGATGCGTCGGCCGGCCGGGAGCGGCCAGCGCGTACTGCAAGCCTCGCCGCACCGCGGCACCGACGCAACCCCCAGACACCTATCCTGCGGCAATCAGCCGCGCCCCGGCCAGAAGAGTGGGATGCCCCGCGTCGATCAGCTCGCCGTCACGTTGCTCGACGTCGTGCCCCGACGGCCCGACGGAACGGTCGACGTGCTCGCCGTCGCCGACGCGCTCGCGCCGGCGGTGCTGCTGGCGATGCTCGAGGGTGCGGGCTGGACCTACGTCGTGCCGAGCACGTCGCGACGGTTCGTCGACGACGGTACGCGGGCGGTGCTGATCGACGCCGACGGCGTCCATGAACTCGGCACCGATCCGTTCGCTGCGCTCGACGGCCTGTGTGAGCGGTTGGGGTTGCACCCGTCGGCCGGTGCCGACGACGACCTGCCACCGTTCTCCGGAGGGCTCGTCGGCGCGTTCGTCTACGAGCTCTCGCGGCGCATCGAGACGCTCGGTGCGCGCGCCCGGCGGGACCGTGGACACGACGACATTTGGCTGATGCTCGCCGAGGACGTCGTCGCGATCGACCCGGCCGGGGAGACGGCCCGACTGGTGCACCGCGAATTGCCCACCGGGGCCCGCAAGGAACCGATCGCACCGATCCGTGAACGACTGCGACATGCCACGCCGTTCGCGCCGAGTCCGCGTGCGGTCGGTGGGACCGCGCGCAGTTCGCTGTCGCGCGAGGCGTATCTGGCCGCGGTCGCGACCATTCTCGAGCACATCGCTGCCGGCGAGGTGTTCCAGGTCAACCTCACCCAGCGGCTGACCGCAGCCTGGGACGATTCGCCGCTGGCGCTGTATGCAGCACTGTCGCAGGCCAGTCCGGCACCGATGGGTGCCTGCCTTCCCGAACTCGGGATCGCGTCGATCTCGCCGGAGACGTTCCTGTCGGTCGACGGAGGGACCATCACCACCCGTCCGATCAAGGGCACCCGCCCGCGGCACCGCGATCCCCACCTTGACGCCGCACTCGCCGACGACCTGGCGACGTCGGCGAAGGACCGGGCCGAGAACATCATGGTCGTCGACATGGAACGCAACGACCTCGGACGCATCTGCGTTCCCGGTTCGATCCACGTGCCCCGACTGCTCGACGTCGAATCGCATCCCACCGTCTGGCACCTGGTTTCGAGCGTGGTCGGCAAGTTGCGCGCCGAGACCGGGTATGGCGCGATGCTGCGGGCGACGTTCCCCTGCGGCTCGGTCACCGGCGCACCGAAGGTTGCCGCGATGCAGATCATCGACCGCCGCGAACCCGTCACGCGCGGCTGGTATTGCGGAGCGATCGGGTTTCTGTCGGCCGGCCAGGCGAGCCTGTCGGTGGGCATCCGCACGGCGACGGTGCAACCGGACGGCCAGGTTGACTATGGCGCGGGGGGCGGGATCGTGGCCGACTCCGACCCGCAGGCCGAGTTCGCCGAGTGTCAAGACAAGGCAGCCGCGTTCTTCGCCGCCGTCGGAGCCCGACCATGACCGGGCACTTGCGCGCCTGGGTCGACGGCACACTCGTGGCGGCCGACGAGGCGCACGTGTCCGCCTACGACGTCGGCTTCCGCAGCGGCGAAGGCGTGTTCGAAACCCTGCGGGCGTTCGGTGCGCATCCGTTCCGGCTTGATGCCCACGTCGCCCGGGCAGTCGCCGGCGCCGCGACGCTGGGTTTCATCCTCGACGCCGACCGGCTCACCGCAGCAGTCCGCACGACCGTGGACGCCAACCTGGCCGCCTTCGACGGCCGCGACAGCGCCGTACGGGTGACGGTGTCGGCGGGACAGCTCGATCCCAACGCCCCCTTCGGGTCACCCCCCGTCGCCGGGCCCACGGTCGTCGTCACGAGCCACCGGATCGGCACCGCGCCGGCAACGGTGCGGGCGGTGACGGTCACCACCGCCCGCGACCTGCCGCACGTCAAAGCCACCTCGTACCTGACGGCGATCACCGCGCGCCGGCAGGCACGCGAGCAGGGCGCCGACGAGGCGATCCTCGTCACCGGCGACGGCACGGTGCTCGAGGGGGCGAGCACCAACGTCTTCGCCGTCGTCGACGGCGTGCTGGTCACCCCACCGGTGCGCGACGGGCTGCTCGCCGGGGTGACCCGATCGGTCGTGCTCGAACTCGCCGACGCGCTCGACCTGCCCACCGACGTGCGCTCACTGGCCGTCGACGAGCTGCAATCCGCTGACGAGGCGTTCGTGACCGCCTCGGTGCGCGGACTCGTCCCGCTGGTCGAGGTCGATCGCGCGGTAATCGCGTCCGGCACGCCGGGCCGGCGGACCGCGCAGCTGCAGGCCGCCTATGCCGACCAGGTGCGGCGCGAGCAGCGGACCGGCGGGGCCACCTGAATTGGCCAACCGAACGAACACTTGACACTTCAAGTGAAGGCCGTATGGTGGTGTCCCGCGGTCGCCACACACCGCATGCACGACGCGTGCCGCACGCGCGCCACGACGAGGACGCCAGCATGTCCACCACCGCACCGACCACCGACGCCGCCACCACACCGACCGATGAGCGCATGCCGGCGCTCTACTTGAGCCACGGCGCGCCACCGCTGGTCGACGACGAGACGTGGACGACCGAACTCGCGGCCCTGGCCGCCGATCTTCCTCGGCCACGGCAGATTCTGATGGTCTCCGCGCACTGGGAGGCCGCGCCGTTGATGCTCGGCGCGACCGAGACCGTGCCGCTGGTCTACGACTTCGCCGGCTTCGCGTCCCGCTACTACCAGGTGACCTACCGCGCACCGGGCGCGCCCGAGCTCGCCGACGCGGTCGCCAAGATGGTCGCCGACACGCAGTCGGTCACCCGCACCCACCGCGGGCTCGACCACGGCGCCTACGTGCCGCTATCAGTCCTGTACCCGAACGCGGACGTGCCCGTACTGCAGATGTCGCTGCCGACGCTCGACCCCGCGTCGCTGCTCGATTTGGGACGGCGCCTGGCACCGCTGCGAGACGAGGGCACGCTGATCGTGGGCTCCGGATTCACCACCCACGGCCTGCGGTATCTGAGCCGCGAACACTGGATGTCACCGAAGGCGCCACCGCCGGGCTGGTCGGTCGACTTCGACGCATGGGCGACTGAGCTGGCCGCCGGTGGCGACGTCGACGGGCTCACGACGTTCCGCGACCGCGCGCCGGGAATGCCCTACGCCCACCCGACCGTGGAGCACTTCGCGCCGTTGTTCGTCACGCTCGGCGCGTCGTCGAATCCCGAGACACCGCCGGAACAGGTCATCGACGGCTTCTGGATGGGTCTGTCGAAGCGTTCGCTGCTCGTGCGCTGACCGGACGCGTTGCTGCGCGCTCAGGAACGCGGGATCAGCCGCCGAACAGCCGCGCGAAGAACCCGCCGGACGACGTCCGGGCCGCCGCGCGGTCGTCGTCGGTGCAGACGCACCGCTGGCCGGCCGGGACACCGGCCATGACCTGATCGACGTGGGCACCACAACCGGCCCATGTGGCTTTGCCACAGCTCCGGCACGCCACCTTGCGACACATATGCGCGATCCTCGGTCGTCGTCGTTGCGTGCCGAATGCCCGACACGCGCGGCCGGAAGGATACCCCGACTGGGTATCGATGTCGGGCCGCGACGCCGCCCCCGGCTCATCGGAGGAGGCGTGCGCGTGCGATAGGGTCCGACGGTTGCCGGCGGTCGTCGGCGGCACCGTCATCCGCCGGGGAGCACATGGAATTCGGCATTCCTTTCCTGCTTCGCGACCTCGCACTCGACCTGGTCGCGATCACGATCCTGGCCTACGGCCTGTACTTCCGGCGGCACCGTCGCCGCGACCTGTTCCTCGGCTACGTCGCGTTCAACATCTGCCTGTTCAGCGTCTCGGCGGCGCTCGGCTCGGCACCGTTGAGCGTCGGCGTCGGCTTCGGACTGTTCGCGGTGTTGTCGATCGTCCGGCTGCGTTCCGATGAGACCACCCAGGCCGAGATCGGCTACACGATGGTGTCGCTGGTCGTCGGGCTGCTCGCCGGGCTGCCGGGCCTGGCGTTCTCCGACAAGCTGCTGTTCGTCGCCGTGCTGCTCGCCACGATGTATGTCGCCGACCACCCGCGGCTGCTGCCCTACGACCGCCACCAGCAGTTCCGGGTCACCCTGGAGCAGCTCTACGACTCGCCGGCACAACTGCGCGACGACCTCGAACGGCGGCTCGGTGGCGACGTCAAGCACATGATCGTGCAGAACGTCGACTTCGTGCGTGAGACGACCCGGGTCGACGTGCGTATCCGCAACACGCGCCGCGAACGCGCAACGCCGCCGCCCCCACCGTCGTGACCGCCGGGCCGGACGCGCTCGCGTCGCTGGCCGCGGTCGGACTCGACGCTGTCACGGCCGCCGGAGCGCAGGCACGCTACGACCGCAAGTATCTCGTCGACGTCGCCGGAGTCGACATCGCGATCGCCGCCCTGCATCCGCGGTTCGGCGCGCTGCAGATCGGCACTGCGCGTGCGTTCGACTATGTCACCGTCTATTTCGACACGCCCGATCTGGCGACGTTCCGGATGCACCGGCAGGGGCGACGGCGGCGGTTCAAAATCCGAACCCGCCACTACGGCAACCCGGACACGGTCACCCTCGAGGTCAAGTGCAAGTCGGCACGCGGCCAGACGGTCAAGTATCGACGGGCCCACACCGGGTCCTCGGCCTTCGCGTTGGACGACGCGGGACGGCAGTTCGTCCACACCTCGCTCGAACGCCACTACGGCGCGGCCGCGTACGACTTCGGTCTCTCCACGCTCGATTGGACGGTGGAGACGACGTTCACGCGGTCGACGCTGGTCGCGGAGACACTCGGCGAACGGGTCACGATCGACCGCCACCTGGCGGTGCGCGGCCCGGCATCAGCCTTCACGTTCGACCCTGCACGCGCGATCGTCGAAACGAAGTCGCCGCGCTGGTATGCCGTCAGCGGCCGGGCGTTGCGGGACGCGGGCGCCCGGGAGGGTCGGCTCAGCAAGTACTGCCTCGGCATCGCCGTGCTGCATCCGCATGTGGCGGCCAATCCGTGGCGCCGCTCGGTGCACGAGATGGCCGGCGGTGGCCGTTCGCTGACGGCGACGCACGCCTGACGGTCGCGACTGCATCGTCACGCTCACCTACGCCTACGGACGAACCCTCACGCGGGTGCGAACTCGGCGGTCAACTCCAACGGGCCGTCGAGCGTGAGCTCGACACGGGACGCCGACACGTCAAGCCCTTGCCCCTCGGGCAGGCCCTGCCAGCCGACGAACCGGTGGCCGGCCCACGGCAGTGCCTCGACGGTGATGGTCGTGCCGTCGAAGTAGACGCCGGTCCAAGACTGCGGGTCGGCGACCCCGGGCGTGGCCGCGTCGATGCGCACCGTGTTGAGCTGGACCGCGCCTTCGGCCGGATCGGTCTGCACGGTGACGGGAACCGGCGCACCGAGCCCGAACCGATCGGCGAGCTGGTCGCGCACCGCCACCGGACGCTGCACCATAAACGCCTCGAGCTCAGCGAGCTGGTTCTCCCAGAACTCGATGGTGAACGCGAATTCGCCCTCGAAGGCCGCATACCGGGCCATGTGCTCGGGCACTTCGTCGGCGATCTCGGCGGCGTCGGCGGCGAGTGCAGCTGCGGCTCGCGACGGGCGGAAGTGGGTGTTGAGCACGTCGGCGTAGCGCGTGACGAACCGGTCGGCGACCGCGGCGTTGGCCATCAGCCGGTTGAACATCACCGGGGCGCCGCCGTGCACGCTGATGTCATCGGTGGCGGCGAGCCGTGTGGCGAACATGTCGTAGTCGACCTCGTAGACGTTGATCCCGCCACCCATCTGGTCGACGTCGACGATCTGCCAGCGCCAGCGGCCATCGAGCGGCCCTTCACCAAGGGCGTGGGGGCCGTCCGGCTGGCGCCACAGCCGCTCGTTGCGTCCCGGCCAGTCAGGATTGCCGACATACGTGTGGGCGATGAGGAAATCGATCCAGCTGTCGAGATCGACCTCACGTTCGACACGTGCGAGCGTCTCAGGTGACGCCGGGTCGCTGGCGACGAGGAACTCGAGCAGCGCACGACCATGGTCGTTGAAGAACAACCCGTCCTCGTAGGCGACGACCGTGTCCGGGTCGGCGTCGTAGTAGAGCGCGAGGTAGTCCTCGTCGTAGCGTTCCCGGAAGTTGTGGATCCCCCAGTACTCCCCGTTGATGAACACCACTGCGGGCTGGGAGGCCTGCGTATCGGCATGGAATCCGGCCATCAGCCCCTGGAGGTAGACGCCCATAATCATCGTGCGGCCCTGGTCATTGCCAGAGTTGCGCAGGAGAAGACGACGCTGACCCACGGGCGCACGGTCGGCGAAGAACGGATAGGTGAAGGTGCGCTCGCCGTAGTCCTCGCGCGCATACAGACGCAGCGACTTCAGCGGCAGCTGACGCGTCGCACCGCCGTGGACACGCAGTCCGATCTGTCGCTGGTAGTCGCAGACACCGCCGGGGGCGCAATGTTCGAACACCACGGCGCGGTGATGCTCGCCGGGTGGAGGCCGCTCCCAGTCACGACCACGCTGATTGAAGTTGGCCGGCCATTCGGCGACCGGCAGGTCCTCGGCGAACGCGTCGCTGGCGAGGTAGTCCTCGTAGATCTTTCCCGACACGTAGATCCCGAGTTCGTGGTCGAACAGGAACTTCTCGTCGAGCACGAGAGAGACGACCGGCAGCCCCTCACGGACGAGATCCGGGCCCACGAAGTAGGTCGCCACGGTTTCGGCCGAGTGTGGCGTCCGTGCGCGGATCACCGTCGCCTTGTCGATCGGCTCGTCGAACGCCGGCAGCGACGCGGCCGGCCCGCCGCCTTCTTCGGGCACCATCGGATTGATACGTGCCAGCCGCTCCGGCTCTGGCGTGCGATCGACGACACGCAGCGGCCCGTCGTAGACGAGCGTGCGTTCCGGATTGGTTTCGGGGTCGGGGTACGACCCGTCGAGCGTGTAGAAGACGCGCACGTCGTCGTCCGCGGCGATCTCGAGGCCGAACGGGTCGTCGTAGAAGCCGCTCGGTGCCGACAGCGTCGGCGCGCCCAGATCGAGATCGTCGAAGCAGCGCTCCACGTTGGTTTCGCCCGGTGTCGCCTCGGCGAAGTAGCACTGCCGGTCACCCGCAGCCGGGTCGCGCCCCCACGAGACGTCGCGTGGCAGCGCAACCGGCGCGATCCGGTCGACGTCGGTCTCGCCATCCGGGGCCACCAGCCGAACCGGCTCACCGTCCTTCGAGATCGCGAAATCGGTGTGCAGCCCGGCGGCCGCGTCACCCCGATCCTTGCCCGACGCCCAGACAAGCAGATGCTCGCCGGGCCCGATCGTCACCTCGGGAAGCCGCCAGCCGGCGGCACCGTCATCGTCGGACAGGAAGTGCCCGGCGAGACTCACCGCTTGGGCGGTTGGGTTGTGCAGCTCGATGTAGTCGGACCAGTCGCCGTCCTCGTCGGACGCGACGCTGCCGTTCGACGACACAATCTCGGAGATGACGACGTCGACCGCCACCGGCAGATCCGCCCCGCCATCGAACAGCCCGCCCCCGTCGCCGGACGAACCCGGCCCGATGACTGCGACCACAAGTGCGACGACACCGACGACGACGCCGGTCGCGAGTCCCACGGTGGTGATCCGCGTCGCCGTACCGCCGCGCCAATCCCGGACGAGTGCGACAACGACGAGCACGATCCCCGCGACGAGCGCGACGAGCACCGGGATGCGCACGACGACCCAGAGCACCTCGGCGAGCGCCGCAGTGTCACGACCACCGGGTTCGCGCCCGAGGAGCGACGCCAAGGTGTCGAGGGGCACCAGGCCGGGCAGCCACCGGGTGGACACGACCGCGATCGCCGCGGCCAGCACGAGCGCAAGACCAACGATCGCCCCCGTGCGCGACGGCGCACGCAATGTCGATTCGTCTGGCTCCACGGTGGTTCCCCGGCTGGCGAGTCGAAAGGGACACGCCGCGCAGCGACGAAACGTACTCGATCATCATGGTCAACCGACCGAACCGGGGTCCGATCGGCGGCGTTCGCCGGATCCCTCAGCCGGGATTCACCGCTGTGAACGCATACCCGTGGACCCCGAACGTGCGGGCGTTGCCCTCCCCGGGCGCTCCACCGTAGGTGTCGATCGGTTCGCCGAACCGCAGATCAACGAGGCCGACGCCTTCGATCACCGTCGTCCACCCTGCACACGGCAGGGCACCGGCAATTCAGCCCTTCCAGAGGTCGATGTCGCGTTTGGCGTCGTCGGGGACCTCACGTTCGACGCACACGTCGGCGATCTGGATCCGGCCGCCAGGCCGCAGCACGCGCCGGATCTCCTCATAGGCCGCAACCTTGTCGGGCACGAGGTTGAGCACACCGTTGGAGATGACGACATCCGCCCAGCCGTCGTCGACCGGAAGGTCCTCGGCGAGCCCATCGCGGAACTCGACATTGTCCAATCCCGCCGCGGCTGCATTCTCCGTGGCACGACGACGCATGTCGGCGGTCATGTCGACCCCGATGACCGCACCGTCACCACCGACGGCGCGGGCCGCAATCAGCGCGTCGAGCCCGCCGCCGGACCCCACGTCGACCACGTGTTCGCCGGACGCCGGCACGCCGAACGAAAACGGGTTGGCCACTCCCGCGAACGCCTCCACACAGGCATCCGGGAATCCGTCGAGCAACGCGTCGTCGTATCCCAGACGCGTGGTCGCCGTGCGGCCGGTGTGGAAATGGAATTCGCCGTGCGGATCGTGGGCGACCTCGGCGTAGTGAGCCGAGACTTCGCTGCGCAGCAATTCGACGTCGACGATCGGTTCGTTGGCCATCCCGTGCGCTCCTTCGTGGGTTGCTCGGCCACGGATCACGTCACGGCGGGTGCTCCCGAACCCGCCGCGACGGCGACCCAGACTGGGAGCCGCCCCGAAGAATGTCAACCGAAATTTTCCCGATGCCGCGCTACGGTGAACCGCGACGATGACGTGCCACGTATCCACGTTCGACGTCCGGCCGCGATCACCCGGCCGTGCACGGGGGTAGTGCAAACGAGGCGAAGCATGCAGCCGCAACGAACCCGCTGGCAGCCGCCGGTGCGCGGACTGGTTGCCGTGACCGTCGCGCTCGGCGTCGCCGAACTGGCCACCGGCGTGCTCGGCGCCCGCTCGCTGCTGGCAGTCGTCGCCGACCGGGTCATCGTCACCACCCCCGGACCGATCGTGCGGTTCGCGATCGAGAACTTCGGCACGGCCAACCGCACCGTGCTGCTGACATCGATCCTCGTGGTCGTGGCCGTCGTCGCCGTGACACTCCCCCGGCTGCGCGCCCGCTGGGCGGGTGCGGATGCGGCCGCGTTCTTCGGGTTCGCCGCCGTCGTCGGCCTCGCCGCCGTGGCCGACCCCAACATCTCGGCCAACATCGGCGTCGCCGCCGCAGTCCTCGCGGGCGCCGCCGGACTCGCCGCGTTCCGCACGCTCGAACGCCGCGAGACCGTGGCGACACCGGGTGCTGCAGCCGCAGGGTCCGCAGGCGGCATGCAGGTCGACGGTCCCCTCGAGTCCCCGACCGACCCGCCGAAGCCGTCGCGCCGCGAGTTCCTCACCTGGGCAGGCGGGTTGACCGGCGGTGCGGTCGCCGCGGCCACGGCCGGCACGGTGCTGCGCAACCGCATCGGCGCCGCGGCGGCGCCGGCCCCAAGTGCCACCCCGTCGACCCCGCCGGCGACGACCAACGGTGGATTTGCGATCGACGGGCTGTCGCCGCTGATCACCCCGAACGACGAGTTCTACCGCATCGACACCGCGTTCGTCCCCCCGCGGGTCGACGCCGACTCCCACGTCGTGCGTATCAGCGGGATGGTCGACCAACCGTTCGAGATCAGCTACGCCGAACTGCTCGACCGTGCCGACGTCGAGGCCGACGTCCACCTCGCATGCGTGTCCAACGAGATCGGCGGCGACCTCGTTGGCAACGCCCGGTGGACGGGCGTGCCGCTCACCGAACTGCTCGACGAGGCCGGCGTCCAGGCCCCCGTCAACCAGGTCGTCGGCCGTGCAGTCGACGGATGGACCGGCGGCTTCCCGCTCGACGTCGTCTACGACGGCCGGCCGGCACTCGTCGCCGTGCTGATGAACGGCGAGCCGCTGCCTGTCGCCCACGGCTTCCCGGTCCGACTGGTCATCTCCGGGCTGTATGGATACGTGTCGGACACCAAGTGGCTCGAAGAGATCGAACTGACCACCTTCGACGCCTACGACGCCTACTGGATCACGCGCGGCTGGGCCCGCGAAGGTCCGGTCAAGACCCACTCACGTATCGATGTACCACGAGGTGGCACGCAGTTGACTGCCGGAGCCCGCGTCATCGCCGGCGTGGCCTGGGCGGGCGAACGTGGCGTCGACGGCGTCGAAGTCTCCATCGACGGTGAACCGTGGCGCGCGGCGACACGCGGCGAAGAGCTCGCGCGCACCAGCTGGCGGCAGTGGCGCATCGACTGGAACGCCGAACCCGGTACCCACATCTTGCGGGTACGCGCCACCGACGGGGACGGCGAGGTCCAGACCTCCGAGACCGCTCGCCCCTTCCCCGACGGCGCGAGCGGCTACCACACGGTCACCGTGACCGTCGCCTGACGAACTCACCACGCATGCATCACACAGGCGGCGACATCGGTCGGAAGTAGTCTGCGGTGCCGCGCGAGCGTGGCGGAATCGGCAGACGCGCTGGGTTTAGGTCCCAGTGGGCTTCACAGCCTGTGGGGGTTCGAGTCCCCCCGCTCGCACTTTTCGTTGTGATTCTTACAACGATTCGCAGTCGTCGATGAGTATCGTGGTCAAGTGGGTAAAGTGCGCGCAGAACCGTGATGATGTGCGGGCCCCAGTGAAGCGCTGAGGCGCGCATAGCTCACACGGCGGTTGGTTCGTGGCCGGTCCGAGTACTGCTTGCACCGAGCGATCTGGCGGCGCCGGTGAGGAACTCCGCTGGAGGAGCGGTTAGCTTCGCGAGGGCGGGTGATGCCGCGTCTACCCTGATGGGATGTCTCAGGATTTCGGGCAGTTCTCGCGTGGCTCGGGCGTTTCATGCTGTTGGGCTCTCCATCTAACCGGAGGAGCCCAGGTCAGGACCGTCCGCCCACGCGGGCACTCGGGATTCCCATCAGGCCGAATTCGTACCGGCACAGGCGTTTCTCGTGGCGTTTAGGGATGCGTGCGGCAGCGCGCCACTCCGGTTAGATGGAGATCCCAGTCATGCTGATGTTCGCTTCGTGGACGGTCGCATGGCTCCCGGTGAGCGTGCCGCTCCGGCTGCTTGTGCTCCTCATCGAGCGCCTCGGTGTTCCGCTCCGAACCGACCTCGATGCCCCTGGACGTGCTTGTCGCGATCACCCTCGAGGTCGCGATCTTGGGACTCCAGCTGGCCATGACGGTCTCACTCTACCGGTCGTCCCGCTCTGACGATCGATGATGCCAGCAGGGACCGATCGTCGGCACCATGGGTGAACCGATAGAGCCCGTCGGGGGCCCGCCCTCGGCAACGACGAGACGAGCCCGGGTTAGGCCCGAAGTGCCAGCCAGACCGACGTCCAGTGGGCGGCGACAGCGACCACCGTGAGCGCGTGAAACAGCTCGTGGAACCCGAACACGCGCGGCCACGGGTCGGGGCGCTTGCGGGCGTAGACGACCGCCCCGAGCGTGTAGGCCA
>JBBDSV010000088.1:0-2928 GCA_040904785.1 Nitriliruptoraceae bacterium | reverse complement strand
GGTGTGGTCACTGGAGGTGTCCGCTTGTCATCAGCAGCTGTTCGGTGGTGTCGGCATCGAGGGGACGTCCAAGGTGGAATCCTTGGGCGAGTTCACAACCCACGCCGCTCAAGGCGTCGGCTTGAGCCTGGTTTTCCACTCCTTCGGCGATCGGGTCGAGTCCGAGGGTGTGGGCGATCTGAACGATCGCGCCGGCGAGTGAAGGTCGCGGCCGAGACAGCATCTCTGACACGAACGATCGGTCGATTTTCAATTGGTCGACGGGGAACTGGCTGAGGTAGGCGAGCGAGGAGTACCCGGTACCGAAGTCGTCGACGGCGATGCGTACGCCGAGTCGGCGGAGGCGCTGCAGCCGCGGTGACGTCGCATCGGGTTCGCGCATCAGGGCGCTTTCGGTGACTTCCAAAGTGAGCTGAGCTGGCTGCAGCCGATGGTGCTCCAGGATCGCCTCGACCCGTGCCGGGAAGCTTCGGTCGAGAAGTTGTCGGGGCGAGATGTTCACGGCGATCGTCGGCGGGACCGCATCGATGAGGTGACGATGCCATCTGGAGGTTTGCTCGCACGCAACTGCCAGGACATGGTCGCCGATCTCGTCGATCAGCCCCGTCTCTTCAGCGAACGGGACGAACTCGGATGGCAACAGCAGTCCGCGTTCACGATGGTCCCAGCGGACGAGCGCCTCGAATCCGTGAATGTGGTTGGTGGCCAGGTCGACGATGGGTTGATAGTGGACGACGAGCTCGCCGTGATCGATTGCGTTCTTGAGATGTGCTTCGAGGTCGAGGCGTTGGACGGCGTGCACGTGCATTTCGGGGGTGAACGTGCGAGCGCAGTTCTTGCCGCTCGCCTTGGCGGCGTACATCGCGAGATCGGCATTGCGCAACAGTTCCTCGGGTGAGGCTCCCGACACGTCGAACGCGATCCCGACACTGGCAGCCGCGGACAGGTCGTAACCGTCGACGAGCACCGGTTCGCGGAGCGCGACCATGATTCGTTGTGCGACCTCATCGGCAACGGCGGGATCGTGGAACCCGTCGACGACGACTGCGAACTCGTCGCCGCCGAGGCGCGCGACGGTGTCTCCAGGACGTACAGAGAGCCGTAGACGTTCGCTCACGGCGATCAGGAATGCGTCACCGACCGAGTGACCGAGGCTGTCGTTGATCTGTTTGAAGTTGTCGATGTCGATGAACAGCACGGCCAAGTTGCTGCCGTCGCGGGCCAGGCGGGCGACGGACTGTTCGACGTGGTCGATGAACAGCGCCCGGTTGGCCAGACCGGTCAATGTGTCGTGGAAGGCTTGGTGGATCAAGTCGCCTTCCAGACGCCGCTGCTCGGTGACGTCTCGAAAGCTCCACACCCGCCCGACGATGTTGCCGCCGATGCGTTGGGGAAGAGAGGAACGCTCGAACACCCGCCCGTCGTTCAACTCCAAGATGTCGTGGCTCTGGGCCTGCGGATCTGCATACAGCTCGTGGATCTTCGCCAAGAACGCGCCCGGGTCCGTCAACTGGTCGAGCACGGACGCGAGATATTGCTTGTCGTCGAGTGAACTCAGCGTTTCTGGCGAGAGGCGCCACAACTCGGCGAACTTGTCGTTGAAGCTCGTGACGCGCCCGCGTGGGTTCACGACCAAGATCCCGTCGGTGGTCGACTGCAGCGTCGCTGACAGCAACGAGTTCGCCTGGCGGAGCTCGTCTTCGATCATCGACCGGTCAGTGATGTCATGTCCGGTGACGACAAGGCCTTGCACCGTCGGGTCGTCGAGCAGATTCACGAACGTCAACGCGAACGGGGCACTCGGTCCACCCGCATGACGCAGACGCACGTCGATTGACCTCGGCGCCGGATGCTCCTCGGAGCCATGAGAGCGCATCTCCATCAGCAGCCGCTCGACGGTCTGATGGTCCTGATCGTCGACCACGTCGATCAACGCACGCTGCTCGAGATACTCCTGATCGTGACCGAGGGCTCGCGTCAACGCCCCCGACGCAGCCGAAACGACACCGTCGGCTGTGACCAGGAGAAAGATGGACGCCGCATACTGCACGACCGCACGGAACCGTGCCGTCTCCGTGCCGGCCACCTCCCAACGCCTCCGCTCGGTCAGATCTCGAAGGCTGAGCAGCACATACCCACCAATCGGCGCGCCCAGCACCTCGACCAGGCGCCACCCGTCGGAGGTGCGAACACGAAGCTCGATGGGTGAACCCACCTCCTTTGATCGCACACTTGCCATCGACACCGCCGCCAACTGAAAGTCGTCAGGGTGAATCACATCGAGACCGCTCAGACCGATCCCGGTATCGGGTTGCACCCCGAACAGCCGCTCGGCGGCACGATTCGCCCACACGACACGAGCGAACTCATCGATCAGGATCGCTGCATCAGGCAAGAATCTCGCCAACTCGGCAACCGCTGGCGGTTCCATCCCTCCAGCATCAACGGCACTCATCCCGCCCGGTCCTTCGTCATTGCAGAGACATCGACAACAGACAAGAACAACTTGAACGACCTTGAATCGCCTCGTACTGAATGGTTTGGGTCCGACTTCGCCCGCGAAGATCCCAGTGGATTGCGAACCCTGGGGCGCCCTGTAGACATCAGCTGTGGAGCACCAGGGTGCGGCCTCGACGGCACCGGGTTGTTGAGCGCGTACCGTGTCGAACAAGTCGGCATCGAAGGCTCCGCCGGTTGGGGGTGCACACGCTGCGATCGCGCTCGTCGCTGCCGGGTTCGACTGCCGTGAGGTTCCCGAGGTCTATGACCCGCTCGTCGCCAAGATCGAAGCCGTACTCGAACACCGGTGGATGCTCGTCGCGGCATGCTGGCGCTTCAACACGCTCAGGACCAGATCAGCAAGCTCGCGATCTGCTGGCGCGTAGCGCTTTCTGGTAGCGCGAGTCCATGTAGTTGGTAGCGCGGTTC
>JBBDSV010000087.1:0-18588 GCA_040904785.1 Nitriliruptoraceae bacterium | reverse complement strand
CCCAGACGTAGGTGCCCTCGGGGATCTTGGGCAGTATCTCGCGGCGATACACCGCGGTGTTGTTGGCGACGATCGCGTCGAAACAGGCGTCGACGACCTCGCGCGAATACCGGTCGAACAGTTCCGCGACGCGCCGCGACCCCATCAGGCACGCCGAGCATTCGGCGTCGAGGTCTCCGGCCAGCGCATCTGGTGTGCGGGAGTTGCGGGTCATGATGGTCAGCGCGGCCCGGTTGGGCACGCCGGCGTCCCACAACCGGATCGGCGGGACCATCAGGCCTTCTTCGAACACGCTCGTCGCATGGGATGGCATCGACCCGGGAACCGCCCCACCGATGTCATCGTGGTGTCCGAATGCCTGCACGAACGCGACGACGGCGGGTGCGTCGTCGTCGGGGCCCTGGTGGAACACCGGCACGGTGACGCACAGGTCGGGAAGATGGCCGATACCGCCCTCTGAGCGGTAGACGTCGTTGTGGAAGAACACGTCGCCTGGCCGCATCTCGTCGAGCGGGAAGTCCCGCACCACGGGATGGACGAGCGCCGAATACGACCGTCCCGTCAGTTTGCGCAGCGCACGGTCATGGATTCCCGCGCGATAGTCGTGCGCGTCGCGGATCATCGGCGAACGCGACGTGCGGCCGATCGCGTCTTCGACCTCTTTCTCGATCGATGCGAGCGTGCCCTGCACGATCTCGAGCACGATCGGGTCGACCGTGGCGGGATCGACATCGGTGAGTCGTGGCACCGCAGTCATCGTCGCTCCTGTCGGTGACCTTCGTCGGCGCGGGTGACGACGAGATTCGCGAGGTCGTCAACGGTCGCACGGAAGCCCGGATGGAGCGGCACCGTCGAGCCGAACTCCTCGATGATCGCCGGTCCGTCGATGACGTCGCCGGCCGCCAGGCGACCTCGCGCATACAGGGGTGTGTCGACCGGATCGCCGTTGAACGCGACGTCACGCATCCCGGTCTTGGCCGCGTTCGGACTGCCGTCGCCGGACTCGAGGCGCGCGAGCTGCGGTCGCCTGATCGGTCCCACGCCGGTGACCCGGAGGTTGACCCACTCGACGGGATGTTCGTGGCCGCCCGCCGAGCGTCGATCGCGGTAGGCGTAGCCGTAGAGGCGCTCGTGCTCGTCGTGGAACGCCCCGGTGACGGCGGCGACGAACGCGTCGTCGATGGGCCCCGGCGGCGCGGCGACCCGGACCTCGAATGCCTGCCCGTCGTAGCGCAGGTCAGCCGTCCGCAGGAACTGCCGGTCGCCAGGATCGAAGCCTTCCCGTGCGAGCGCAGCGTCGGCGCGCTCGGTGAGCTCGTCGTAGGTGCGCTCGAGGATGTCGAGGTCAAGGTCGGTGCCGCGCATGACGTGGGTCTGGACGTAGTCGTTCTTGACGTCGACCGTCAGCAGTCCGAATGCCGACAGGTTTCCGGGATCACGGGGCACCACGACGGCGGGAAGATCGAGGATGTCGATGAGGCGACAGATCAGCAGAGGACCCGAACCTCCAAACGCTGCCATGGCGAAGTCGCGCACGTCGAGTCCGCGCTTGACGGTGATCTGCCGAATGGCGTTCGCCTGGTTCCACGCCGAAATCTCGAGGATTCCACGTGCGGTGTCGAACGCATCGAGCCCGAGGCGTCCACCGAGCTCATCGACCCCCTCGGCGGCCGCATCGACGTCGAGCACCATCTCGCCACCGAGCAGGTGCGCGGGAATCCGGCCGAGCACCACGTGCGCGTCGGTGACCGTCACATCGGTGCCACCCCGTCGATAGCACAGTGGGCCCGGGTCGGCGCCGGCAGAATGCGGCCCGACCTTGAGCGTTCCTTCGGGGCTGACCCAGGCAATCGAACCGCCGCCGGCACCGACCGTGACGACGTCGATCATCGGAATCTTGGACGGGAACCGGCCGACCGTGCCTTCGGTGGTCAGCGTCGGCTCACCATCGAGCACGACGGAGACGTCGGTCGATGTTCCGCCCCCGTCCAGGGTCAGGATGCGGTCGTAGCCGGCCTCGGCAGCGACCATCGCGGCACCGAGTGCTCCGGCGGCCGGACCCGACAGGACGGTGGAGATCGGTTGATGGACGACTTCGGCGTCCGACAGCACCCCACCGTTCGATTTCATGATGGAGAACGGCACCGAGGCGCTCTCATCATCGGTTGCCGCGCGGAGTTGCTCGGCAATTCCCCGGATGTAGGCGGTGACCCGCGGCTTGACTGCCGCGTCAACCAGAGTGGTCACGGTCCGCTCGTACTCCCGGTATTCGCGCAACACCTCGCTCGAGATCGACACCGTCGCGTGGGGATGCTCGGCCGCGAGCACCTCGCGCATTGCGACCTCGTGCGCGTCGTTGACGTAGCTGTGGAGGAAACACACCCCGATCGTGTCGATGCCGTGGTCACGGAACCACCGGGCGGCCGCGACCGCGCCGTCGGCATCGAACGCGACGCGTTCTTGGCCTCGCACGTCGAGCCGGCCTGCGACCTCGCGGATGCGATCGACGGGGACGAGGCGCGGTGGCTTGACCCAGAAATAGCTGTTGCCGTACCCGTCGGGAACGGACTGGCGCGCAATCTCGAGGATGTATCGATAGCCAACATTGGTGATCAACCCGACGTTCCCGATGTCGTCAGTCAGCAAGGCGTTGGTCGCCACCGTCGTGCCGTGGGACACCGCGGCAACATTGGCTCCGGCGGCGTCCAGCATGCCGAGCACCTTGTCGACCCCCTCGAGAAAGCCTCGCGCCGGGTCGTCCGGCGTCGACGGCGTCTTCGTCGTGGTCAGCGCTCCCGTCGATTCGTCGAAGGCGACGACGTCAGTGAACGTGCCGCCGGTGTCGATGCCAATCCGCAAATGCCGCATTGCACTACTCCCCCGAGATCGCCGCCGCGATGCGTCCGGCGGCCTCGATCGCCCGGCGGTCGGCGCCCGGGCGTGCGACGACCTGGATGCCGAGTGGCAGTCCGTGCGGACCGGTCAGCCCCGGTATCGCGACCGCCGGAACCCCGAGCAACGTCCACATGCGGCACAGCAACGGGTCGCCGGTCGACTGCTTCAACGGGGCTTCGCCGAGCACACTGGGCGTGAGCAGCACGTCGGCGTCCCCGAACGCCTCGTCGATGCGACTGCGACACTGCTCCGCGAGGCGGACCGCCGCTTCGTATCCGTCGGCGGCATCACGAGCGTCGATGAGATAGTCGACGAGCGCCGACGACAGTCGGGCCGCATGCTCACGCTGCTCGACCGTCAAGGCGATGTCGACCTCGTGCGCCATGATCGTCACCTGCGCGTCGGTGAGTCCAGCAAACTCGCCAGGCAACGCCGTTTCGTGCACGTCCAGTGCGCGCCTCAGCGTCGCCACACCGTCGAGGAGCCGCTGCTGGATCTCGGGCGCGATTGCGTCCCAGTGCGGGCCAGGGCACCAGCCCACCCGTGGATCTGACGCGGTGTCCACCGCACCCGCGGCGGGATCCGGCCCGAGCAGGACATCGGTGACGAGCGCCAGATCGTCGGCCGTGCGCGCGAACGCACCCACCGTGTCCAGTGACGGCGCACAGGCCTTGACGCCGGCGGTCGGCACGCGACCGAACGTGGGCTTGATGCCGAAGACGCCGCAGAACGACGCCGGCCGGATCACCGACCCGGCAGTCTGGGTCCCCAGCGCGAGCGGCACCATCCCGGCAGCGACGGCCGCGGCTGATCCGGACGAAGATCCCCCGGGTGTGCGCTGATCGTCATAGGGGTTGACCGTCGGCCCGGGCGTGAACAGCGCAAATTCGGTCGTCACCGTCTTGCCGAGGATCACCGCGCCTGCAGCACGCAACCGCTGCACCACGGCAGCGTCCACGTCGGGTCGATGGTTGGCATAGATCGGTGAACCGTACGCCGTCGGCTGATCGCCGGTGTCGATGATGTCCTTGACGCCGACCGGGACGCCGTGCAGCGGGCCGCGCGCGCTCGCCGCATCCCGGTCACGTGCCTCGAACAGAGCGCGCTCCGGGTCCACGTGCGCCCACGCCCGCAGCGCCGACTCGTCGGCGACGATGCGTTCGAGGCAGGTGGTCGTGACCGCCTCGGCAGTTGTCTCGCCCGCGCCGATCGACGCGACGATCTGCCGCGCGTCCGGACCGGTTGCGACGATCACCGCCGGCCCGGCCGTGACAGCCGGCGGCCCACCAGAACGCCGGCGAGTGCGAGCAGCCCCCCGGCCACCGACGCGGTGACGAGCTCACCACCGGCCGGACGCGACGCCGAGGCACGGAAGGATCGCCCGAGCTGAATCGACGCCCGCGCGGCGTCCGCCGCCGGAGCGCCATCATCGGCTTCGGACGGCGAGGCCGCAGGCGCGGGCGTCGTCGCCCCGTCCTCGGACGCAGCGGCAGCAGGCGCATGCTGCAGATCACGTTCGACGGCACGGAAGAATTCGGCGGCCATGCGCTTGGCGACCCCGGAGAGCATCCGCTGGCCGACCCCACCGATCATCCCGCCAACCTGCGCGTCCGCGTCGTAGGTGATCACGGTCGCACCCGCGTCGTCGTCGAGCTGCACGGACACGTCGGCGTCGACGGTGCCGGGGACACCGGCACCGGAGACATGCATGCGGTAGGAAGCGGGAGCCTGCGTGTCGAACAGCCGAACTGTTCCGCGGTAGGTGCCGCGGATGCTGGCCACACCGACTTCCATCGTGGCCTCGTAGGTGTCGTCGCCCGTGGCGACGAGTGCCGTGCATCCCGGGAGCGTGCGCACGAGCACGGCCGGATCCTGCAGGGCATCCCACACCTGTTCGCGCCGCGCATCGATCCGCTGCGTTCCCGTGATCTTCATCGGATGTCTCCTTGTTCGCCGCGCGCGCTCTCGCGGCGGGCATGCAGCTGTGACGGGCCGATCGGCATCGCGTCGATCGTGATGCCGATCGCATCTTCGATCGCGCTGGCGATCGCGGCCGAGCCCGGGATGACCCCAGCCTCGCCCGCGCCCTTGATGCCCAGGGGATTCAACGGTGACGGCGTCTCGAGGTGGTCGATGACGACCGGTGGGACCTCGGTTGCGTACGGCATGAGGAAGTCCATGAACGACGCATTGAGCAGCTGCCCGTGTTCGTCGTACGCCATGCGCTCGTAGAGGGCACCACCGACGCCCTGGGCGACGCCGCCGAGGATCTGCCCCTGCACGATGCGCGGGTTGATCAGGGTGCCACAGTCGTGCACGACCGCGTAGCGGTTGATTCGGATGTCGGAGGTCTGCGGGTCGATCTCGACCTCACAGGCATGCATGCCGTTGGCGAACGTCGACCGGGCCGGCGAGAAGTAGTCGGTGCCTTCGAGCCCCGGCGCTTCGCCCTCGGCGACCGGCGGGCGGTTGGGATCTGCCGGTGACGCGAATTGCGTCGCTGCCGCCGCCTGATCGTCGAACGCGTACCGCAGCGGATTCGACAGCGTCGCGAGCATCGAGAGGGGAACCGCCGTGTCGGGGCTGCCGATGACGCGAGCGGTGCCGTCGGCCAGTTCGAGGTCCTCGACGTCGACCTCGAGGGCGTCCGCCGCGAGCCGCAACGCCTTCTCGCGGACCTTGATCGCCGCGAGATGGATCGCATTGCCACTCATGACCGCGGCACGCGACGCGAACGTCCCCACCGCGTACTGGAATCGACGCGTGTCACCGGTAACAACGTCGACGTCGGCGATGTCAACGCCGAGTTGATCGGCGACGATCTGCGCGAATGCGGTCTGGTGGCCTTGGCCTTGCGTCGACAGCCCAGTGGCGACCTGCACCCGTCCACTCGGTTCGACGAGAACATGACCGCCTTCGTATGGGCCGACGCCGGTCCCCTCGACGTAGCAAGCGATGCCGATGCCGAGCAGTCGTCCTTCGGCGGCAGCAGCGTGCTTGCGGGCGGCGAATCCGTCCCAGTCGACGAGCGCACGCAGCTTGGCGAGCGACGCCGGGAAATCGCCGGAGTCGTAGGCGTAGGGCCGGCCGTCCTGAAACGTCAGCCCGAAGTCGTAGGGCATCTCCTCGGGCGTGATGAAGTTGCGTTCGCGAACGACCGTGCGGTCGAGGCCCAGTTCGGCCGCGATGCGATCCATGGTGCGTTCCATCACGAAGCAGCCCTGCGGACGTCCCGCACCGCGATACGGCGTGACCGGAACGGTGTTCGTGTAGACGCTGTCGAACGTGACCCGGTAGTCGGTGATCCGGTAGGGGCCGAGTAATTGTGTCGACGTGATGATCGGCACGATGAGGCCGTAGGGGACGTAGGCACCATTGTCGTGCACGAAGCGGACATCGAGCCCGACGACGCGGCCGTCACCGTCGAAACCGACGTCGACTGTGTGCACCTGGCCGCGCTCGTGCGTCGCCGAGATGAAGTGTTCGCGGCGGTCTTCGACGAACTTCACGTCGTGGTCGAGCTGGCGTGCCGACCATGGCACGAGCACTTCCTCGGGCCAGGGATGCACGATCTTGGTGCCGAACCCGCCGCCGATGTCCGGGGCGATGCATTCGACGTCGGCGAACGGCAACCCCAGAAGGGTCGCAACCGCGGCCCGGACGCTCGTCGGCGTCTGCGTCGACGAATACACCCGCATCTGCCCGCGGTCGGCGTCCCACCGCGCGTACGTGCCGCGACCCTCCATCGGCATCGAGGCCGACCGTTCGATCTCGAGTTCGAACGTCAACCGGTGCGGAGCCGCCGAAATCGCCAGGGACGGGTTGCCGATCTCCTGCGTCATCGTCGCCGCGACATTGTCGGCGACCTCGTCGTGCACCGCATTCGCGGCGATCTTGGCCGTCCGTGGTCCGACCACGGCCGGCTGCACGTCGTAGTCGACGACGACGCGGTCCGCAGCGTCCTCCGCGAGATACCGATCGGTGGCCACGACCATGGCCACCGCCTCACCGACATAGTTCACCTCGTCACGCGCGAGCACGTGCTGCGTCACCGGCTTGGTCAACGCCGGATGTGGGATCAGCACCGGGAGGGGACGCTGGAGGGCTTCGGGAAGATCTTCGAACGTGACGACCGCGACGAGACCGTCGACGTCGAGGGCGCCGGTGACGTCGATGTCGCGGATCCGTGCGTGCGCATAGGGGCTGCGCACCATCGCGACCTGGTAGGCGTCGTGACCGAGGTCGTCGAGGTAGCGTCCTTCGCCCCGCAACAGGCGTGGGTCTTCACGCCGGGCGATCGGCTCGCCGAGTGTGCGCGTCGTCATCGTCCGTCCCCCGCGTCGCTCGCGGTGTGGCGGGCTCGCGGATCGCGACCGGTAGCCTGCAGGACCTCTGCGGCCTGCTTCACGGCCTGCAGAATGCCGGCGTATCCCGTGCAGCGGCAGAGATTGCCGGCCATGCCGTCGCGGATCGCGTCATCGTCGGGGTCGGGGTTGTGCGCGAGGAAATCGCAGGCGCTGACGACGAATCCGGGGGTGCAGAAGCCACACTGCAGCCCGTGGTGGTCCTGAAACGCCTGCTGGACCGGATGCAGCGTGCCGTCCGCGTCGGCGAGCCCTTCGACCGTCGTGATCTCGCACCCGTCGACGGCGACCGCGAACAGCAGGCACGACCGCACGGCGACACCGTCCAACAGCACGGTGCATGCCCCACACACGCCATGCTCACATCCGACATGGGTGCCGGTCAACTGCAGGTCATGCCGCAGGAAGTCGGCGAGCAGACGGCGCGCGGGCACCGTCGCCGATCGCGGCAACCCATTGACGACGACCTCGACCCTGTGCGTCGTCTCCGCGGCCTGATCGACGGCGTCGGAGACCGTGGCGTGATCATCCATGGTGCGCGCCTTCGACGGTGGCGTTGTTCGCGGCAGTTGCAAGCACCTGACCTGCCAGCACCCCCACGAGGTGGCGCCGATAGTCGGCCGACGCGTGGATGTCGTCGTCGGGATCAACCAGCGATCGCAGATGGTCGACCGCCGCGTCGACCGACAGCGCGTCGGGGCGCTGACCGGCGAGTTCGGCTGTCAGGTCATGGCGCGTCGGCACCGCGTCGGTACCGATGCACGCCACATGCGCGGACGCGACCGCACCGGACGTATCGAGTTCGACGCGGGCGACGACCCCCGCGAGCGCGTAGTCGCCGTGACGGCGCGCCAGCTCGGCGATCGCCGTACCGCTGCGCGGTGTGGTGCGCGGAACGAACGCGGCGACGGCGAGCTCATCGGGTTCGATCGCCGACTCGAGCGGTCCGATGAAGAAGTCGCGCGCAGCGACACGCCGGGTTCCTCGGGTCGAAGTGAGTTCGACGGCACCCTCGAGGAGCACGAGCACCGCCGGCATCTCCGCAGCCGGATCGGCGTGCACGATCGATCCCACGGTCGTCCCCCGGTGCCGGATGACCGGATGGGCGACATGCGCGAGCGCGGCGGCGACAAGCGGCGCGGCACGTCGTACGCGGTCGTCGTCGAGCAGCTGCTGGTGTGTGACGGCCGCACCGATGCGGACCTCGTCGTCGACCTCGACCCCGGAGACATCGTCGAGCCGTGAGATGTCGACCAGCGCCGACGGGGCGGCAAGTCGCATGTTCATCAGCGGCACGAGACTCTGCCCGCCGGCGAGCACCTTGGCACCGTCGACCTCGGCCAACAGGCGCACGGCATCGTCGGTCGTGTCCGGTCGGTGATAGGCGAACGGCGACGGCTTCATCGGCACACTCCGTCAGCTCGCGCTCGGCGGCCGGACCGTGGAGCGAGCCGGCACACGCCCATGCGGCCGCCAGCGACGCGACATCCTGCAAGTTGCACCGGTTGCTGCACCGTTTCTCCCGCGACGCAGGACCGTTGACGCTACCGAAGTCCATGGCTGCGTGGTTCGTCAACCGCTGCCGAAAGGCGGGTGGTTTCGCTGGCAAGTTCGCGGCACTCGCGTGTCGTGCATCAGCTCGCGAGCAGCTCGCGCAGGTAGGCGTCGATCGTGCGCGGCGGCGCGTCGAGCACCGCCGCCAGCACCGTGCCATCTCCGGGCGATCCGTGCGCGTCGTAGTGGGCGAACATCGCGCGAAGTCGCTCGTCGACAGTCGACGTCGCGGCCGGGTGCGACCGCATCCAGGTGTCGGGTGCGACGCGTTCGGCGAGCACGAAGCGTGGCAGCGTTCGACTCGCGAGCCGGGCGACGTCATCGATCGTGACATTGGCCGGTCCCGACAGCTCCCAGGTGGCATGCACGCCGATGTCGTCGAGCACCGCCCGCGCCACGACCTGCGCGACGTCGCGCAGGTCGACCATCCCGAAGGGCCGGTCGGTGGCGTAGGGAACCGCCAGCGTCGCCGCCTGCATCGCGGCGCGGAACGCGGCAAGATTCTGCATGTAGACGTTCGGCTGCAGGATGGTCACGGCCAGACCGGATTCGAGCAGGCGCGCCTCGGCGTGAAGTTTGTCCCGGTGGTGCGGCATGGACACCAGCTGCGGATGGATCACCGAGTGGAAGACGAGCCGCTCGACCCCGTGCCGTTGACAGGCCTCGATCAGCGCTTCGGCCATGACGATCTCGGCGTCGCTGAGATTCGGGGCGATGGCGTAGACGGCGTCGACGCCATCCAGAGCGGCGACGAGTTCGTCGACAGAACACTGGTCGGCGACAACCGCCTCGGCGCCGGCGACATCCCGCGAGGTGTGAACGACTGCCCGGCATTGGCCGCCGGACGCGCGAATGGCCGCGATCACCGCGTGCCCGGTCTTGCCACCCGCGCCCGTGACGAGGACGCGACGGGGCTGACCGGTGTCCGCGGACGTCATGCGTGCTGCGCGTGCTCGGCCAACGCGCGCACGGCGTCGGTGAAGACGTTCTCGGGCGGGGAGACGAGCCCAGCGCCGACCTGCCCGGTTCCGGGTTCGCGCCCGGCAATGCCGGTGTTGACGAACGGCAGCACGCCGGTGCGCACGACGCGGGTGACGTCGATGCCGACGGGCGTTCCGCGGAATTCGAGAATCGGCACCTGATAGTGGGGGTGCTCGCCGAGCGTGATGCCATACATCGCCCGGGTTGCATCGAGCGCATCACCGGCAGCTCCACCGACGAACCGCACGATCGCCGGCGCACACGCCATTGCGAAGCCGCCGACTCCTGCGGTCTCCATGATCGTCGAGTCGCCAATGTCCGGATTGGCATCATCCGGGCCGAAATCACCGAGATACAGGCCGTCCGGCACGCCGGCCGGCCCGGTGAACCAACGATCGCCGGTGCCCGACACCTGAATGCCGAACTCGGTGCCGTTGCGCGCCATGGCCACGATCATCGTCGAACCGTCGATGTCGCGCGCCGGATCCATCGTGGCCTTGGCCGCCGGCATGCCCAAATTCAGGAAGAAGTGCTCGTTGCCGTTGACGAACCGCACGACATCAGCGACGTCAGCCGGGTCGATCCCGGATTCGAGCAGCGGCGGCACCACCTCGCGGACGATGAGTGCGGACGCGGCGCGATTGCGGTTGTGCAGCTCATCCCCCATCTGCAGCGCCTGGGTGATGATGGCACGCAGGTCGAGCGACTCGATGCGGCCGATGGCCGCCGCCAAGGCCGGGCCGAGCACGGTACGCATCCACTCCAGACGTTCCAGCACATCGGGCCCGTACGCGCCGTAACGCAACACCCGGCCGAGCCCCTCGTTGAGACTGCAGTAGGCACGATTGCCGAACGTCGCATTCTCGATCACGAACATCGGCATCGACGGCGCGACCACACCAGCCATCGGTCCAACCGCATGGTGATGGTGGCAGGGTGCGAGTTCGATGCCGCCGGATCCGGCGATTTCGATCGCTGCATCCGGTGTGTCGGCCATGCCTTCAAACAGCATCGCGCCGATGAGCGCACCGCGCAGCGGACCCGATGCCTCGTCCCAGGAGATGGGCGGTCCGGCATGCAGGAACTGCCCGGTTTCGAGCCCGAGCACCTCGTGCGCCGTGCCGACGCTGACCCAGTGCGGCTCGGCCGTCACGACACGTTCGAGCGCCGTCGCGTTCGCCGTCTGCGTCCGCGGGTCGAGCATCACGCGGGCGACTTCGGCGCCCAGCCCGTCCATCGGGGGCCGCCAGTCCACCGGCAACACGTCGACGGCCTGGTCTCGCAGCGCGGCCTCGAAGAGTTCGACGCCTGCCGTCACGACGCGCGGCGACGACGTCAACAGGTCGGTCAGGGCCGTCGGTTCCGAAGTCGACTCCATCACCTGCCACCTTCCACACACTCGACGGCGAACGCGGCCGCGTGCGCGTTCGCGCTGAACACCCACGCGCCGGCCTCGGCCATGCGGCGTGCCTGGCCGTCACGGTCCTGCGGGTCACCCGCGCTGCCACACAGCGAGATGACGACGGCACGCGACGATGCCACGGCCGCCTCGATGGCCGGCACGAGCTCGGCGGCCGGATCCGGATGCGCCGCGTGGCCGAGGACGACGTCGAGCAGCAGCACCTGTGACACGTCACGTTCGAGTTCGGCGTGGATTCGCGCGACCCGCATGGACTGGTCGATCATCGGATGGGGGCGTCCGCGCGTGAACTCGTCCTCACCGAGGTCGACGAAGACGTGACCCGGCGTGTCCAACCCATCGGTCAGCTCGCCGGCTCCATCGATCGGGATGTTCGACCGGACACCGTCGAGGCGTCTGTGCGCGATGATCATCGCCTCATCACACAGCGTTCCGCCGGCGAACAGACCACGCACCTCGGCGAAAGGACCCGCCGTGGCCGCAGGATCGCCCTCCCACTGCGCCGGGGCGGCGACCGCAGTCGCATCGACGTCCGAGGCGACGCGAGCCGCGATCGTCGCAAGGTCGTCTGCGTCCGCGCCCAGCAGCGCTTCGGTCACCGGTGTGTCAAGCGTCGCGGTGAGCTCGCGCAGGGAGGCGGCGACGTCGGCGTCCGGCGGTTTCGACAACAGCACGATGTGGGACGTCGCCGGGTCCGCGTCGAGCGCTCGCAGGGCGGTTCGGCTCGAGGCACCGCCGACGCGCGACTGCAGATCGCGTCCACCCACGCCAAGAACGTGCGACACCCCGATGCCCGCGTCGTCGAGGAGGCACGACAGCTGCTGCGCACCGGTTCCCGACGCCGCGACGATGCCGACCGGCCCCGAACGCACGACGTTGGCGAAGCCGTAGCCGACGCCGTTGATGAGCGTGGTACCCGCGTCGGGACCGAGCACGAGCAGCCCACGTTCGCTCGCACGCCGCTTGAGCGCGACTTCGGCGTCGACCGGGACGTTGTCGCTGAAGATCATGACGCTGACCCCCGCCTCGAGCGCGTCGAGCGCTTCGGCCGTCGCGTCCGCACCCGGCACCGAGACGGACGCGAACGTTCCACCCGCGAGCACACCGTCGCGCACGGTGCGTGGCGGCGGACCGTCGCCGAATCCCGCATCGCCGGCGCCCCCACGTGTCGCGGCCAATGCGGCCTCGACCTCGGCGAGCGCAGCGTCGAGCGCGTCGCCGGTCGCACGGATGGCCACGAGCAGGTCATTGGGACCCGCCGACGGCACGTCGAATCCCATGCCGCCGAGGACATCGAGGTTGAGCTCGGTCGCCATCGCGAGGAGTGCGGCGTCCACCCCGTCGACGTCGGCGACACGGCGGCTGGCCTGCATGAGGCTGACGGAGTCGGCGTAGGCACCGGAACGCACCTCGACGTGGTCGGTCATGCCAGCTGCCTTTCGTTCATACGAGCGTGCCCTTCAGCTCGCCCGTCCACCAGCACATCGAGTGCGAGGACGCATCCGTGCAGCAAGCCCGCCCCGGATGTCGCGCCGATCCGCAGCACTGCCGCGACCGCTCCCGCGACCGGCGCACCGGCCGCAGCCGCGGTGAGCAGGTGCGCAACCGGCTGCGCGAGCGCACCGCGGCTCGCGTCGCGGAGCAGCCCGGCCGAAATCGTCGTTGTCGCGTCTTCCACCTCGTCGAGGATATGCGTCGCGGTCGCGCGGGTGGTCGCCGAAACCGCCTGCGATCTTGCATCATCAAGTGCGCTGGCGAGTGCGGCAGTTGTGCCGAAGCACCCGGCGAGCACGTCGTCGCCAAACGGCGTCAGGCCCGGGCCCCGCCCCAGCAGACGCCGCGCAGCACGCCGCGATCCATCGATGTCGCCATCGGCTAGGGCGTCCTGCAGCTCGCGGCACGCTGCCGCGACGTCCTCGTCAAGTGGCGCGAGTCGGCCGGCGATGTCGGCAGCCGCATTCGCCAGCGTGGATCGTTCGGTGTGCCTGACCGTGGGTTGTGGCTCCCACCATCGTCCCGGGCGAAAGTCGACGCCGGCGATCGAGATCGCGCCGTCTGCGGCGACGACCGGTGCGCCCGCCTGCACACCGGGCGTGGCGGGCCGACGATCGGCAGTCCAGGGCACGACGGCCGCACTCGGCTGGTGCACCCCGTCGCGCGTGACGATGGCCACAAGCCGACCGCCGGCGAACGTCACATACGTGGCGTGCTCGAAGACGGCGTGAACAACCCCATGCGCCCGCGACCCGGCGACGATGTCGCGGATGGC
Organism: Nitriliruptoraceae bacterium; assembly: GCA_040904785.1. GTDB lineage: Bacteria > Actinomycetota > Nitriliruptoria > Nitriliruptorales > Nitriliruptoraceae > JBBDSV01. Next base: position 5,105 of record JBBDSV010000087.1, on the reverse strand, counting down.
CGTGCTTGCGGCGACGCGAATCACCGTCATGGCAACACCTGAGTGCCGTGGGTTCCGGCGACCGCGCCGACGAGATCGTCGAGCGAGGCGATCGACGCGGTGGCGGCACGCCGTTCGGCGAATTGGCACGCGGCGGTCACCTTGGGGCCCATCGAGCCCACGTCGAATTCGCCTGCCTCGATCAACGCGCGGAGTTCCGCGGCATCGATGCGTTCCAGCCAGGTCTCGGCGGCGGTCCCGTACCCGCGTGCGACACCCGACACGTCGGTCAGGATGACCAGCCGCTGCGCGTGCAGTTCGACGGCGACAAGCGCGGCCGAGAGGTCCTTGTCGACGACCGCTTCGACGCCACGGAGTCGCCCATCGTCGTCACGGACGACCGGTATGCCGCCGCCACCGTTGGCGACGACGATCGCACCGTCGTCGAGCAGCAGCTCGATGGCGCGCCGATCGACGCATTCCAGCGGTTGCGGCGACGGAACCACGCGCCGCCACCCCCGCTCAGGATCGTGGACGAAGTGTTGGCCGTCGGCCTCGCGGCGGGCAATCTCATCAGCGTCGGTGACCCACCTGCCGATGGGCTTGGTCGGGTGCGTCCACGCCGGGTCGTCGAGGGCCACACAGACACGCGAAACGACGGGAACGACGGGCCGATCGATCCCGTGTTCGGCGAGTGCGAACCCGAGCGTGTTGGCGATGGTGAACCCGATGGTCGCCTGCGTCTGGGCGACGCACCAATCCAGTGGGACGGGCGGCACGACATCGCGGGCGAGCTCGTTCTTGACGAGGACGTTGCCGACCTGCGGCCCGTTGCCATGCGTGAGCACCAGCGCGTCGAGTCCGCCGGCGACCAGCTCGGCGACCTGCGTCATCGTCCGCCGGACGTTCTCCGTCTGCTCTGCGGCGGTTCCGGCACGACCGGCGGGCGAAATGGCGTTGCCACCCAAGGCAATGACCGTCGGTGCGACCACGCTCCCGCCTTCCCGCATCGGTCATCGTGGCACGCCGCGATGACCCTGTCGTCGCTGCCGCGACAATGCGGCGAACGTAAGCGCCGAACCGAGACGGATCGTCGGCGGAAGTTTCCGAGAGATCGACCCAACATCCGGCAGCAACTGCCACACTCCGTGCATCGCGCCGGACAACGCATTCGGGCCGCACCATGCCGGCGCGGCCCGAATGTCGTATGACGACCGCTCGTGCTCAGTTGTCCCGCAGCGACTGGGCACCGGGCAGGTCGCTCGGTGGAATCACCACGTCGTACGCGCCGATTCCGCGTTCTTCGTCAGACCCCGGGATGATGTTGTCGAGGAGCAGTCCGAGTACCGCCACGCTGGCGATCGCGGACGACCCGATCGACTGAATCAGGGTGGTGAGCCAATCGATGCCGAAGAAGCTGAACTCTTCGACGGTGCTGAAGTACTGCGGCAGCACGAAGCCGGCGAACAGCACGAACCCCACGATCATGAGGTTGCGTTGCGAGTCCATGTCCGCACGACGCAGGTTCGACAGACCGACCGCGGCGATGAGGCCGAACACGGCGAGGTAGACCCCACCGACGATCGGCGCGGGAATCGTCGCGATGATGGCCCCGACCTTGGCGACCAGACCGAGGACGACCAGCGCCCCGGCACCGATCATGACGACGGCCCGGCTGGCGACCCGGGTCAGGCCGACCAAGCCGATGTTCTCGGAGTAGGAGGTCGACGCGAACCCGCCGAACACACCGGTCAGCGCGCATCCGATGCCTTCGGCACCGATGCCCCGGTTGATCGTCTTGGCGTCGGGGTCACCGGCGCCCGCGATCCTCGAGATCGCGTGGTAGTCGCCGAAGGACTCGATCGTCGACGCCAGGTAGGCGGCGAGGATGCCGATGAAGAACGTGAAGTCGAACAGCGGCGTGCCCCACGGGAAGATCAGACCGCCACCACCGACATCGAGATTGCGGATCCACGGTGAGTCGCCGATTCCGGCGAACGACACGGCCGCAGCCGTGCCTTCGAGCGTCCCGGTCCAGGTGAAGATCAGTGCCACGACATAGGCCGCGACGATCGCCAGCAGAATCGGGAACAGACTGAACATCCGCACCTTCGGCGCGAGGATGAGCGCGAAGATGAAGATGAGTACGAGCGTCAGCAGCGACAGCGGCCAGTGCAACGACGCCGTGTCCGCGGCCGCGCCGTAGAGGCCCAGGCCGATCATGGCGATGACGGGGCCGATGGTGATCGGCGTGATGAACCGCCGCAGGAACCCCATAAGACCGCCGTAGCCGATGATCATCTCGATCAGCGCACCACTGATAACCATGCCGGCGATGTAGCGCATGCCGTCGGCACCCTGATACGTCGCCGCGATGGCGAAGAACGGGGCCAGGAACGCGAACGAAACGCCCTGCACGATCGGAAGTCGCGAACCGATGGTCACCTGCAACGCGGTTGCAACACCCGAGCAGATGAACACCGAAGAGATCAGAATCGCGATGTCGGCGGCACCGAATCCGAGTGCCGGCCCCACAATGAAGGGCACCAGGATCGTTGCACCGAACATCGTCAGTACGTGTTGCAGCCCCAGGCCGACCGCCTTGGCTGCTGGCTTCGGGACGTCATCGAGCCCGTAGTTCAGGTCCCGAATCCCGGTCTGCGCAGCGCTCATGTACCGCTCCACCTCCAGTGACTGGCTCAGTGGCGGGTGATGGTGCTCCGGCTCCCTACCGGCTCCGCCCGGACAGTGTCCGTGAGTCCGCGGACAGTGTCCATGAGTCCAGGGCGAAAGCCTAGGAACTGTGTACGGACGTGTCGCTGTCAGTCAGTGCCGAGGGTCACCACCGACAACTGTGACCAAACGCCGAACGCCAGACGGATGGGCACGTTCAGCGCACGAGCATCCAGGCGTCGCGCGAGAACTCGACGACACATCGCGCGGGTGCGTCGTCGAAGGCCACGCACGACGACCATTCGGCCACTCCCCCCGCCATGAACGTGACCACGAGCACGGCCGTGGCAACGGCGCCAACGAGGGCGGCGAGGACCGCTAATCCGACGGCCAGGAGCCATCCCGACGCGCCGTCCGCCGACGAGGCGAGGAGGCGGCGGCGTGCGACGAGTGCGAAGACGAACGCGGTGAGACCGAGAGCGACGCTCACCGGACCGAGCAGTGGCACGGCCGCAACGACGATCGCGACCGAGCTCAAGGCGACGGACGCGTGCCGCATACTCGTCGCGGCCACGGCGAACGCATCGGTGCCGCCACTCGCATCGCGTGACGCGATGTCGGCAGTCGCGCTGCCAATCCCGCCGGTCGAATGCCCGTCGGAACCTTCGGCCGCAGCGTGCCGTCTGCGGCCACGCCGCGGTCGACGGGTCGCATCCCCGCCGGACTCGGCTTCGAGTGTCGTCGCCCCCGTCACGGCCGCACCGAAATCACCGATCTCGGTGGACGGCGAGCGAGACGTGTCGTCGCGTGTAGTCGCCGTCACAGGCATTTCTGCCCACGCGTCCGGGGCGTCCAATCCTGGTCGGGAGGCGACACCCGGTGCACGCTGGGAGTCGTCGGGGGTGTCGGCGCGATCGATATCCAGACGGGGCCCGGTCGGGGCCATCGACGACACTTGTTCGATACCGGACGCGTCCACGACCCGATCGGTCCACCGATCGCCGTCCCAGAAGCGCTGCGGGAACGCGCCCGTGGGATCGAGGTACCAGCCCGGATCGACCTTCACGCGTGATTCCATTCACCGCCGGTGAGCCCGTCCGCGCACAGCGCGGCGATCGATCATGCACCGTATGGCATGACCGTTCGCGACTCGACGAACTCACGCAGCGGCGTGACACTCACTCGCTGGATGCATCTGCGTCACGTCGCTGCAGCGGTGTCAGTCGTCGGTGGCGACGATGGCGGCGACCGGCCCCCCGCCCAGCGGCCCCTGGTGCAGTGCCGCGACCGACACGAACACTGCGGGGTCACCGACGGTCGCCGCAGTCACACCCCCGACCGCACCTTTGAGCTGGCGGTGGTGGTGGACATCGGAGTCGTTCAATGGCAGCTGCCGGCGGCCTCGGAGCACGCCGCGTGGATCGGCTTCGCACTTGAGAAACACATTGACGAGCCGACCCTGCAGGTCGCTGTGGTGCGGACGCTCCGGCAGTTCGAGTCCCGCCGACCGAATCGCGTTCCAGATGCCGTCCTGATCGATGGCGTCAGCCATCTCGCTGTGCCCGACGCGGTAGCGGCTGTTGGCCCCTTCGGCGTTTCCCACGACGACGATCTGGGCACGATCGAGCTCGACGCCCGACGAACACGACGCGACCGACGAGTACAGCTCGTGGTCGTGGCCGATCTGCTCTTCGCGCGGCACCTCATCGATCTCACCGAGTGCATACGCGATGCCCAACGCCGTCGTGCCGTTCGAGATATCCATCGAGGAGAGGGTGTCCTCGGTGTAGACGGTCTTGCCGCGCGCATGCGCGTCGGCGATCGTCTCCTGGACGAGCAGTGGCGTCTTCGTCTGCACGTAGTGCACGTCGGCGACGTCGGTGATGCCCGCCTTCTCCATGGCCACCTCCACGCCGCGGGCGACCTTCTCGACCATCGCGGGACGCCCGATGTCTTCGGGTAGCAGCTCCTCGGACATGGCGATGCCGACGGTCAGCCGTTTGTCGTCGGTGTCGACACCACGGTCGTCGCCGACTCGTGCGAACACGGTGGCGTGTGGCGTGATGACCCCGTCGCATCCGCCAGACCACGCCATCGGGATCTCGGCGATCTCGTCACGTGACCGGGTGCCGCGCGATTCGAGCACCCCGCGAAATGCCTGGTCGGCGAGGATGCGGGTGTAGTCGTTGACGCCACCATTGCCTTCGGTCTTGCCGATGACCGCAATGACCTCGTCAGCGTCGAACACACCGTCGTCGATCAACGTCTCGAGTCGGGACGCGTCGGTAACCGACGAGATTTCGATCTTGCGCACTTCGATGGGCATTTCGACCTCTCTGACCGTTCGGCGTCGGGCGGGACACCCACGTCGCGTCCGCCGCGGTTCGGCGACGTGGCGACTGCGCAGCGCTGGCGCCTGGCCACGCATCGGTGACGGCGAGGGATGGTGGGAC
>JBBDSV010000086.1:0-83580 GCA_040904785.1 Nitriliruptoraceae bacterium | reverse complement strand
GGTCCCAACCGACCAGGTCGAGACCCAAACCCCCGAGTGTCTATGAAACCCGGGGCGCTTCAGACACGGAACTGCGGCACCTACGCCCTTCGACCGTCCAATCCTGGGTCCGAAGCCGCCAAGCCGTTGTAGCCCCCTCCTACTGTCGACTTCTCCTTACCAACCTCTCCAGCATCCTGTCAGCTGCCGTCGAAGACAGCCTCATCGCCCGCAACCCCTGCGCGTCCCCGTCTGTACGTGCACCCAAGTCGGAGCGCCCACGCGTTATCCCGTGGACCATCGAACGCGAACAAAACCTCATCGATGCCCACCCCGCCAGCTACCGCGGAGCACCAGCTCTCGGTGCGGGATGCGGCCTGCGCCAGGGCGAGGTCTTCGGCCTGGCACTGGGTGACGTCGACTTTCTGCGCCGCACCGTCCACGTCCGCCAGCAAGTCCGGCCCGTCGGCAAGCATCTCGTCTTCGCGCCACCGAAAGGCGGACGTGAGCGCGACGTCCCACTACCGGAGACAGTCAGCTTTGCCCTCGCCAAACAACTTGAGCGGCAAGAACCAGTCGAGGTGGCCCTGCCGTGGCGCGACGTTGACGGAAAGCCGCACACCGCCGAACTGATCTTCACGAACCGTGACGGCGGACCACTCACCCGTTCGTGGTACCAGCACAACGCGTGGAAGCCAGCTCTCAACGCTGCCGGAATCTCACCGGAGACGCGTCGCAATGGCTTTCACGCGCTGCGCCACCACTATGCGTCCGTGTTGCTCGACTCCGGGGTATCGATTCGCGCAGTTGCCGAGTACCTCGGACATCACGATCCCGGGTTCACGCTCCGAACGTACGCACACCTGATGCCCGCATCCGATGACCGAGCACGATCAGCCATCGACGCGGCCCATTCTGCTGCGGACGCTTATTCTGCTGCGGACTATTCGCGGACTGGGCTGAAGGCGGAAACGTAACATGCCTGGTCAGCGCCACGTTGTGAAGCTGCACCCGATGCTGCACGGCACGGAGGTCCCACGTGGCACACCTGACGTTCGTACGACGCCTGGCGACGGCCGCGCTGCTGGCGGCGCTCGTTGGGGCATGCGCGACGACCCCTGAGCCGGCACCAGCACCCGAGGCGCCACCCGCGGGTGACGACGCGCCCGTCGACGAGGATCCCGAGACGCCCGAGCCGCCACAACCCGATTCCGACGACGCTGCCGACGAACCCGCCGACGAGGAACCGGCTGACGAGCCGACCGAGGTGCCAGATGAACGCATCGCCGTCGTCGACGTTCGGGTGGCAGAACACGACGGGTACGACCGCGTCGTGTTCGAACTCAGCGGAACGGCCGAAGCCTGGAATGTCGAGTACGGCGAAGCGCTCGGCCAGGGATCAGGCGAACCGGTCGAAGTCGCCGGTGCAGCGACGCTCCGTGTCTCCGTCGACGGGGTGGGGTATCCCGCCGACCTGCCTGCTGGCGTCACCCCGTGGACGAACGATCCGCTTGCCGGACCGGGGACCTCGATCGTCGAAGTCGTGCACGACGCGATCTTCGAAGGCCGACACACGTTCTTTGTCGGCACGGAAGGCGAACTCCCCTATTTCACCTCCGTGTTGGAGGATCCGCACCGCATCATCATCGACGTGGTCCACCCGATGTCGTGAGCGCCGCCCGCGGGCGGCGCCGTGCGACGCCCCACACGTGCGGCGCAAGCGACCACGCCGATGGACCGCGGCGGCCGACGGGCGAGTGCCAGTCGAGCGCGAACCCCGCATCCGCCAGCATCGACGGCGTGTCGCGAGCGAGATGGCAGCCTCCGGCGACCGCCGGCCACACCCGACGGTCGAGCATCTGCTGCACCTTCGCGGTCCACGGATGCGATGCGCGCACGTGCTCCACGAACACCAGCGGGGCATCGTCGACGAGCACGCGCGCGAGTTCCGCCAGGCTTGCCTGGGGAGAATCGACCGAACACCAGGTCAGGGCGCTGACCGCGCCATCGAGGCTGGCATCAGCGAACGGCAGCTGTTCGGCAACAGCACCGACGATCGACACCTCTGGCGCCGCAATTTCGGCGCGGCGACGGGCACGGCGGCGCAGGAAGTCGGCGGGTTCGACGGCCAGCACACGTTCAACCGCGACGGGATAGTGCGGGAAGCTCGCGCCCGAACCGGCGCCGATCTCGATGACGGTGCCGTGCAGGTCCGCGAGCAGGCGCGCGCGAACGCGTGCCAGTCCTGCCCGCTCGAGCAGTGGAGACAGACCCGCGAAGAGCCGGGCGAACACCGGATGATCACGTGTCGCCATGCGCACCACTCCGTTTTCGTATCAATCGACCGCCGAGCGCCGAAGATCAGGTCGGCAAGGCTGTACGCAGCGTAGGCTGACGCTGTCACGACACCGCGATGGAGGCGGGCCATGTTCAGGCGCATGTTGACGAGTCCGCTCGGGCCACTGATGGCGACGAGCAACGGCATCGCCGTCACATCGCTCCAGTTCGGCGGTGACGAGGAGCTCGCCGCGACCACGGCTGACGGTGGGGCCGATGACGTGCTCGACGTGCTCGCCTCCCAGCTCGGCGAATACTTCGCCGGGATGCGCCGAACCTTCGCCGTGCCGCTCGAGGCATCGGGAACACCGTTCCAGCAGGCCGCGTGGGGCGCCTTGGCGGACGTCGGCTGGGGTCGGACGTGCACCTACGGTGAACTCGCCGTCAAGATCGGGCGTCCGACGAGTGTGCGCGCGGTGGCGGCCGCACTTGGGCGCAATCCGATTGCGATCATCATCGCCTGTCATCGGGTCATCGGTGCCGACGGGCGGCTGACCGGCTACGCCGGCGGGCTCGAGCGCAAAGCGGCGCTGCTCGATCTCGAGTCCGCACTGCCGCGACGCGCGGCGGCCTGAACGCCCGATCGTCTCTGGGATCGACGTTCAGCCGAACGTGAACAGTTCGACAGCGAGCGCTGCGTCGCACCCGCATCGTGCGCCGCTGGCGTGGAGCTGCCACCGGACGAATTCGGGATCTGCCATGGCATGGTCGCCGAGCCCGTCGAGGTAGGCGCGATGCTCGGCGAGCGAGGCCACGGCGAGATCGACGTGCCGCTCGTCGACCTCGACGGCATGTCGCGCCTGTGGCGACGAGGCGATCATCGCCCGACGGACGCGATGGGCCGGCCCGCCGACGCCGGCGAAGACCCACCGATTCGAGGCGTCGGCGATGGCGTCGAGGAGCGCTTCGCCAAGCGCACGATGATCGGCTGAATTGCGCGTACCGGGTGCACCCCAGTCGGGCCGGTGATTGAGCGTGATCACCGTGTCGGGCCGCACGCGCCGGATCACCGACGTCAACGATCGGCGCAGCGCGAGGTCCGCCACCAGCACGCCGTCGGCGAGGTCGAGGAACTCAACCTCCTCGACGCCGACGACCGCGGCACTGGCGCGTTGCTCGGCGGCGCGAACCGGCCCGCACTCGTCGGGCGACATCCCGTCGATGCCGGCCTCGCCGCGCGTCGCGAGCACGTAGGCGACGTCGTGCCCTAACTCGGTCCACTTCGCGATCGCGGCCGCCGCGCCATATTCGAGATCGTCGGGATGCGCGACCACGGCGAGGACCCGACCGACGTCGGCGGTGAACCGATCGAGGTCGACGTCCACGTCGGATGTGTCGTCATCGGCGGTCATGGACCCTCCAGAATGCTCGCGAACGCGCCGGCATCGTAGACCCCGGGAATCCGCCGCGAGTCTTCACGGATGCGCGCAGCAAGGCGATCGCTAGCATCGACGTTTGACGTCGTGGGAGCACCGTGTCGGGCAACGCCGCGCTGGGCTGGCGCTGGGCGGGAAGACTGACCGCCGCGTCGGCCATCGCCGCGGGTCTCCTGTTGTCCGCGGCAGCGCACGCGCAGCCATCTGATCCTGCAACGCTGGTGACGGTGACGACAATCGATGGTCCGATCACCCCGGTCGTCCGTGACCATCTTGCGGACACGATCGACGCTGCGGCGACCGATGGTGACTCCGCCGTGGTGATCCGCCTCAACACGCCGGGTGGCGGACTGGACGTCACGCGCGACATCGTCCACACGCTTCTCACCGCACCGCTGCCGATCATCGTCTACGTGGCGCCGGCAGGTGCCGACGCGGGTTCGGCCGGCACATTCATCACCTACGCCGCGCATCTCGCCTACATGGCCCCCGGCACCACGATCGGCGCGGCGACACCGGTCGATCTGGAGGGCACCGAGGTGGCCGGAAAGGTGGTGGAGAACACCGTCGCGTTCGGCCAGGCAATCGCCGAACAGCGGGGGCGTAACGCGGTCTTCATCGAACGCGCGGTGCGCGACGGTGAGGCCACGATCGCCGAGGACGCGCTCGACGCCGGCGCAATCGATGGCGTTGCCGCCGATCTGCCAGCGGTGCTCGATGACGCACACGGACGTGTCGTGACCATCGACGGCGGATCCCGGCGCCTCGCGACGGCCGATGCCGAACTGCAGGAACGCCCGTTGGCAGGCGCTCGCCGACTGCTCCAACTACTCGCCAATCCGAACATCGCCTTCCTGTTCCTGTCGTTGGGAACACTGGCGATCGTCTACGAGTTCGCGACGCCCGGGCTCGGGCTCGGCGGAGCAGCCGGCGCGATCATGCTGGTGCTGGCGATGTTCTCCCTCTCGGTGTTGCCGGTCGCGGTCGCCGGAATCGCCCTGCTCGTCGTCGCCGCCGCAATGTTTCTGGCGGAGCTGTTCGCGCCCGGCGTCGGCGTCGGTGCCGCCGGTGGCACCGCGGCGCTCGTGCTCGGAAGCCTGCTGCTGTTCCCGGCCGCAACCGGCATCCGAGTGGATCTGTGGCTCATCGTCCCGACGGCGCTCGCCATGTTCGCCCTCGTCGTCGCCGCCGGGGTTTTCGTCGCCCGCGCGCGAGGCCATCCGAGCACCGCGGCATCGGACTATCTCATCGGGCGCGACATCACGGTGCACCGTGTCGACGATGGGCGTGCGAGCGCACACGTCGACGGCGCCACGTGGCGTGTCGTCGCCGACCAACCCGACCGCACCCTTCGGGTCGGCGACCGCGTCCGCGTCATTGGACGGGACAACCTTGAACTACGCGTCGCGCCCCGTGGCCGGGACGACGACACACCTGCCACCACACCCAAGGAGTAACCATGAGCAGCATCCCGCTCGGCTTGGCGATCGCCCTCGTCGTCGTGCTCGCGATCGTCATCGCCGGCATCCGCATCGTCGACGAATATGAACGCGGCGTCATCTTCCGGCTCGGTCGCGTCGTCGGCGCCAAGGGTCCCGGTCTGTTCTTCATCATTCCGATCGTCGACCGCATGGTGAAGGTCAATCTGCAGACGGTGACGATGGACATCCCGCCGCAGGACGTCATCACGAAGGACAACGTGACGATCCGCGTCAACGCCGTCACCTACTTCAATGTCACCGAGCCGATCAATGCCGTCGTCAACGTGCAGAACTACCTCTATGCCACATCGCAGGTCGCACAGACCACACTGCGCTCCATCCTCGGTCAGGTCGAACTCGACGAGATCCTCGTCAACCGCGACGAGATCAATGACCGGCTTGCCATCATCATCGACGACCTCACGAATCCGTGGGGTGTCAAGGTCACACTCGTCGAGGTCAAGGACGTCGAACTGCCCGAGGCGATGCGGCGGGCGATGGCACGACAGGCCGAGGCCGAACGTGATCGGCGTGCCAAGGTCATTCATGCCGAAGGGGAGTTCGAAGCGGCGAAACGCCTCTCGGAGGCGGCCCACGTGATGGCGACCGAGGGCGGGGCGATGCAGCTGCGCCTGCTGCAGACACTGGCCGACATCACCGCTGAGAAGAACACGACGGTCGTGTTCCCGCTCCCGGTCGAGCTGCTCCGATTCCTCGACCGCGGCAACAACACGTCGCCGACGCCGAACGGGTGAGCGCCGCGCAGGTCGATCATCGGCGCATCCGCGGCGTAGTGATGGCATAGCCTTCGCGCCGCACACAGCAGCGAGGCGGAAGGCGCGGCGGTGACTGTGTTCCATCGCTGGCTCGGGGCGACCATCCTCGCGCTGTTCGTCGTGGTGCTCGCCTGGACGATCGCGCTGCGACTCGCCCGACGTGAGGAAGCTCCACCAGTGTTGTGGGGCGTCCAGCACTGGACCGAGAATCTGCTCGCCCTGCAGCTGATCGTCGGCCTGGTACTGCTGGTGCTCGGCCGACGAGTCGTCGGTGGACCGCTGGTCTGGTTCCACTATCTCTACGGATCGTTGTTTCCCCTCATCGCCGTCGTCGGTGGCCGGATCGCTGCACTGCGACGTGAACGATTCGCCTACATCGGCCTCGGGTGGGGAGCGTTCATCGCAATGGCGCTGCTTCTGCGTGCGGTGCAGACGGCCTGCGGCAATGACTGGAGCGCGCTGGGACGGTGCTTCGGCGTCGCCTGACGAGCCGTCGGGCCCGGCACGGAATAGTCGCACGTCGTGCGACGTTTGCCTTCACACGGCACCGCCCGCACCCGACGATCCAGGAGCACCGTTGTCGCGCTCGTTCACCCTCGCCTTCGATTACCTCTGCCCGTGGGCGCGAAACGCCAATGAACACGTTGCCACCGCACTGCGCGATGGCGCCGACTTCGACGTCCGCTTCGTGCCCTACAGCCTGCGCCAAGGGCACGTGACCGGCGATGAACCCGACATCTGGGAGCGGTCCGATCCGCTGAAGGCGTCGGGCATCCTGGCGCTGCAGGTCGGCATCACGGTGCGTGACACCGCACCCGAGGCGTTCGTCGATGCCCACACCGCCCTATTCGGCTTGCGACACGACCAGGGTGGCGACCTTCGTGACCGTGGCCAGCTCGCGGCCACCCTCGACGAGATCGGGCTCAACGGCGCGGCGATCGTCGACGCCGCAACGCGGCCTGCGGTGACCGAGCAACTCGCACGCGAACATCAGCACGTCGCCTCCGACCTGCACGTGTGGGGGGTGCCGACGTTCATCGGCGCCTCACGCGCGGTGTTCGTCCGCATTCTCGACCGGCCCGAAGGTGATGCCGCACGCGCCCGTCAACGCGTAGCCCAAATTCTCGACCTCGTCGACAACGTGCCCGAATTGCACGAGTTCAAGCAGACCGAGCTCGCCCACTGAGCCGGTAACCGATCGCGCTGCCCGTGCCACCGCCGACGTTGCTGCGGCGCCTGCCGGCGCGAACGTGCCCCCCATGCCGGCCGCTATCCTCACGGGCGCTCCTGAGAGAGCCATTCCGGGGTAGCTCAGTTGGCAGAGCGCTCGACTGTTAATCGAGATGTCGCCGGTTCGAGCCCGGCCCCCGGAGCAATTACGGACGCCCAGTCCGCACCGCTGTGTTGTCGGTGTCGGCTCGGGTGATCATCCACCGGCGCAACGACGACCTCGTCAGATTCCCATCGCGAGCCGTCCAATGGACGGATCGCGTCGAGCCAGCCCGCCAACCGTGCCGCGAGATCTGCCGAAGCCACGCGCACGATCGCCTCGACGTCTTCGGGATCGGGCGCGTGACGCCATCGCGACACGGTGACGCGCGCACGTGCGACGCCGAGTGTGTGCGCCCATGCCGCGCGTGCCAGATCTCCCGCGACCGACGGCCCGATGCGCAACACGACCCGAACCTGTTCGTCGGACAGGTCGTGTTCGGAAATCATCCACTGCAGCGCGCGTCCGGCACGCCAGGCGTCGGTCGTCGTGACGGTCGCCCCGTGATCGTCGACGGTGACGAGCCCGGCGAGCAGCCCCAGTCCGAACGCGAAGGCGGGCTCAGCCGCGATGCGTCGACATGCCTCCTGCTGCGCGTGCCGCCGCAGCGCCGGCCGCCGCACGTCTCCGTCGCTCGCGGAGACGGTTCGTCCGGGACTCGTGCGCACCGTCTGGCGTGCATCGCGGCCAACCGGCACATCGCCGGCCCACGCCTGGACCAGGAGCGGATCGATCGCGAGCTGACGAGCGATATCGTCGATCGCGGTACCCGCGCGACGTAGTGCACGCGCCCGTGCTGGCCGCGTGTCCCCCCGCTCGTCGCCTTGCGGATCGCCGTCAATGACGCGCAACTCGGGCAGATCGTCGGGCGCGACCACACGTTTGCCGCGCGCAGTCAGATGGAAACCGATGGGTTCATCGGCTTCGTCGTCGAACGGCAACGGCAACGCCGGTGCATGCGGCGCGCGATCACGCCGGTCGTTTGGTGTCTGCATCATGGCTTCACGATACGCACCGGGTGTGACACGGATCGTGCCAACGACCGATCAACCGTCGAGATAGCCCTCGAGGGCCGCGACATGCGCAGGATTGCGAAGGCGCGCGAGGGCCCGCGTCTCGATCTGCCGAATCCGTTCGCGCGTCAGGCCCAGGTCGGAACCAACCTGTTCGAGCGTGCGGGGCGGATGCCCGTCGAGCCCGAATCGGTGCGTGAGCACCGCACGTTCACGCGGCCGCAGATCTGCCAGGACACGCGCCAGTTGGTGCTGCAGAGCGTGGTAGGACGCGACATCGGCCGGAATGACCGCGTCGTCATCGGCGAGCAGATCGGCCAGAGAGGCGTCACTGGCCTCACCGAGCGGCGCATCCAGCGACGTTTGTGCCGTGGCGAGCTGCCGGATCTCCTCGATGCGTGCCACCGGCAACTCCAACGCGGCCGCCAGCTCGGTGTCCGTGGGCGGCCGCCCGTGCTGCTGCAGAAGTTGCCGATCCATGCTGGCGATGCGTTGCATCGTGTCGACGACGTGCGAGGGCAAGCGGATCGTTCGCGACTGGTCGGCGATCGACCGACCGATCATCTGCCGGATCCACCAGGTCGCATATGTCGAGAACTTGTACCCACGCGTGGCGTCGAACTTGTCGACGGCGCGCATCAGGCCGAGATTGCCTTCTTGGATCAGATCCGTCAGCGGCATGCCTCGGCCGCCGTAGCGTTTGGCGATTGAGACGACCAGCCGCAGGTTGGCTTCGATGAGTCGCCGTTTCGCGGCTTGGCCGCTGCGGTCAATACACCACAGCACCCGGCGCCGTGCCGGGTCGAGGTCAGCGGCGGCGTCGAGCAAGTTGCGCGCCGCGACCGACGCTTCGATCCGCTTGGCGAGATCGACCTCTTCAGCGGCGGTGAGTAGATCGACGCGACCGATCTCGTCAAGATATTGCCGCGTCGGATCGGCCGGCGCCGGTGCGTTCGGATCCGGCAATCGACGGTCGGACGTCCCGTTCGAGCCGGCACGCAGAAACGACGCCGACGGGGTGCGCGTGACACCGTCGATGTCGGGTCCGGACGACATCCATCGCTCCTGCCATGTGCGATCGGGCACGATGCTAGAACGCACGCGGCTCGGTGGTCACGGATCCCGACGCGTCACCCAACGATCGTCACGAGATCTCGCCGTCGCCGCTGAAGCGCCTGCAACTCCTGCTGCAGCTGACGCACGCGATCAGCGTCCTTCTTGTGATGGAGTCGCGCAAGCTCGGCGCGGAGTCGACCCTCCGCGTCGGCGAGGCGTTCTGCGAGCAACCGCCGCACCCGCTCGGCGGCCACCATCGAGGCCAACGACTCGTCGTCACCCGGTGCACGCCCCGTGAGTTCCAGGTCTTCCTCGAGCGCGACCGCCCGGATCACGGCCCGCTCGTCATCGTCCGAAGCCTGTTCCAGAACCGCATCGATGGCGACTCCGGCACCGCCCGCGGCCGACAGCGCAACGAAGATCGCGCGCGCGCGAGGATGGGTGAAGTCATCGGCGGCCAGCTCAAACCATTCATCCGGCAGCAGCTGGGGCGACTGCAGCGCGACCCGCAGCACGGCGCGCTCCCTTCGGGCACGCGCTCGATCGATCTCGCGCGATGCCGCGGCAGGAGCACGACCGCTTGCCGTCGTCGACGCCACACCTTCGTGGGCGTCGATCGTCACCCCCATGCGATCGGCGGTACGAACGACAAAGTCGTAGGCCACGCCGATGCGGTCGGCGACAACGGTCCGCGCCCATTCACGCCGAAGATCCTGATCGGGTTCCCGCGCCAGGACCTCGACCGCATCCCGAAGCGCGGCCGTCCTGCCCGCCTCAGTCGTCAGGTCGGCATGCGTCAGCCGATGATCAACGACGAACGGAACGACCGGCTGTGCAGCGTCGATCGCCTCGCGCACCGCGGCGGCTCCCGCCTGTCGGGCGAATTCGGCAGGATCCATCCCGTCGTTCAGCAGCAGCACGTGCACGTCGAGGCGCACGCCGTCATCGGCGGCAATCGCGCGTGCCGCCTCCCACGCACGCTCGGCCGCTTGCACGCCGGCGGCATCTCCGTCGAACGCCAGCACGACCCGGGGCGCATACCGCGCGATCGTCCGCAGATGCTCGGTACCGACCGCAGTGCCACAGGTGGCCACCGCGTTGCCGACGTCGGCCTGGTGGAGCGCCATAACGTCGGTATACCCCTCACAGACGAGCACAGCACCGTCCTGGACGATCTCCGACCGGGCATGGCGCAGCCCGTACAGGACCCGCGATTTCTTGTAGAGCGGAGTCTCGGGCGAGTTGAGGTACTTCGGTGGATCGAAACCGCCGTAGTCGAGTGCAGGCAGGACACGGCCGCCGAATCCGACGACGTCCCCGCCGGCGTCCTCGACCGGAAACATCAGCCGGCCACGAAAGCGATCGCGCAACCGCCCGGTGTCGGTGCGGGCGGTGATCCCGACCGCAATCAGATCATCCGGCGCCAGCCCCTGCGAGCGCAACGCGTCGGTCGCCGCCGACCATTCGAGGGGCGCGAACCCGAGGCCGAACTGCACGGCATCTTCACGGCCGAATCCACGTTCGGTCAGATACTCCCGCGCGACCTTGCCGGCGTCGGCGAACAACGTCCGGTGGTACCACTCCTGCGCGGCGCGCGTGACTTCGACGAGCCGCGAACGTTCCCCGAGCGCCTGTCGCTGCCGCGGGGACATCTCCTCGTAGCGCAGCGTGAAACCGGCGCGCCGGGCCAGCGACTCGACGGCTTCGGGGAATTCGAGCCCCTCGACGCGTTGCAGGAAGTCGTAGATGTCACCGGACGCGCCGCACCCGAAACAGTGGAAGAAGTTGCCCTCGGGCGTCACGGTGAACGACGGGGTCTTCTCCGTGTGGAAAGGACACAGCCCCTTGAAGGATCGGCCCGCGCGACGAAGAGTCGTGTAGTCCCCGACGATCGCGACGATGTCGGCCTGCCGACGCAGCGCCTCGATGTCGTCCTTAACGATCCGTCCGGCCACACTGCCCTCCGGCGCGGACGCTATCGCGTGCCAGACACGTCCCTACGCGCGATCAGTCGGGAACGTTGGCATCATCCCAATCGGGGTCGAGGTCGCGGAGGAATTCGTCGAGTCGTGCGACTTCGTCGTCCTCACCGATGTCGGCCGCCGCATCGCGCAAGCGCGCGAGACACCGCAACAGCGAGCGGTTCTCCGGTTGCGACCATCGCACATACCCGCGACCGCCCCAGCCAGCCGCACGGAGCGCGTCGAGCCCCCGGTGATAGCCAACGCGTGCATATGCGTAGCGCTCGATCGGGTCGTCACTCATCTTGGCGAGTGTCGCCCACCCGTCGAGGAAGGTCGGATGTGCGGCGACGACGGCTGCGACTGCCGACTTGCGGTCAGCACGGTCTTCTTCGAGTGCACGCGCCAACGACGCGCTGACGCCGTCCGGCGCGGGCGACAGCAACGTCTCGTGTCTGTCACTCATGGGGAGCTCAGCCATACACCCTCACCGTCGCTCGACGCGGACACTAGCGACGATGTCGCACCTGCGTCACGCATTGGCGCGTCGACCGTCGCCGTTCCCGTCGGCCGCACGGACGCCGACTACATTCCTCGGGCCGCGAGGATCGGAGTCGCCGACGTGAGTGACCGGGTGCACTACGACGTGGATCTCACCGACCGCGTTCAGCACCTCGTGCACGTCACCATGACTGTTCCCCAGCGATTCGCCCCGGATGCACGCATAGAAATGGCGACGTGGACACCGGGAAGCTACGTACTGCGCCATTACGCCCGTCACGTGCAGTGGATCTCGGCGACCGACGACCGCGGGCCGGTGGCCTGCGTGCCCGAAGGGCTCGGTGCGTGGCGCCTGGCCACCGACATCGAGGGCGACGTCCGCGTCGAACTCGAGCTGTACGCCAACGAACTGTCGGTTCGCACCAATCACGTCGACGACCACCATGCGCTGCTGGTCGCCGCCGCGACGTTTCCCTTCGTCGCCGAAGCCCGCGACGTGGAGCACACGGTCGCCTTCCCGGGCATCGATGACACACCGGTGCACGCGCTGCTTCCGGTCGTCGACGGGAGCTGGCGTGCCCGCGACCTCGATCATCTCATCGACAGTGCCTTCGAGGTCGGCGACTTCCCCTCCGTCACGTTCGACGTCGCAGGTGTCGCGCACACGTTCGTGTGGTCGGGACACGGACGCAGTCCCGATCTTGACCGGCTCGCCGACGACGTCACCGCCATCGCCGAGGCGTCCTGCCGCGTGTTCGACACAGCGCCACCCGCAGCGAGCTACACGTTCCTGTGCACCGGTTGGGACCAGGGCGGCGGCGGGCTCGAACACCGCGACGGCGCCGTGCTGCAGGTACCCGTCCATGCGTTCGGCGACGACGACCGGTACGCCCGCGTACTCGCGTTGATCGCCCACGAGTACTTCCACCAGTGGAACGTCACGCGCATGACGCCGGCGGCGCTCACGCGGCCCGACTACACGCATGCGACGCTCAGCGCGTCATTGTGGGTGGCCGAAGGCTGGACGGCGTATTACGACGAATTGCTCGTCACGCGCGCGGCGCGCTGGAACGCACGTCGGTTCGTCGACCATCTCGCCGAGGCCGTCGCGACGGTCGACGCGGCGCCCGGGACACTGCGGCACGCTCTGCGGGATGCCTCGAACGAGGCGTGGATCAAGCACTACCTGCCGACCGAGAACGCGGTCAACGCCACCACGGACTACTACCAGCACGGTGCTGTCGTCGCGTTCGAACTCGACCTGCGCCTGCGTGCTGCGGGGATCGAGTCCGGGTTGGACGCCGTCGCACGGGCGTTGTGGCAGCGGTTCGGCGACGATTCGAACGGCTACGACGAAGCCGACGTACTCGCAATGATCGCCGCGGTGGGCGGCGACGACATCGCCGAACGGATCGACGCTCGGGTCGGCCGACCGAGCGGTCCTGAGATCGATAACCGGTTGCTGTCGACGGTCGGGCTGCAGTGGCAGACACGCCCCTCGTCGACGCCGGATCTCGGCGCGCAGGTTCGCGACGAAGGCGGTCGAGTCGTCGTCGCGTCGGTCTTCCGGGACCGTCCGGCATGGCGCGCCGGCATGACCGGCGGCGACGAGATGCTCGCGCTCGATGGGACGACGGTCATCACGGCCAAGGAGCTCGATGCGGCGCTTGCGACCTACAACGCGGGCGACACGATCGCGGTGACGGTTCGCCGCGGCCCGCGCGTTCGAACACTCGACGTCGCCCTCGCCGCGCCGCGTCCGGCGCGACGGCTCGTGCCGGATCCAGACGCGTCTCTGCAAGCGACGGCCCAGTTCACCGCATGGACGGGTCACGATCTGGCAAGCCTGGACTGACGGTCCGGTGTGCATGCTGTGTCCGATGCGTGGCGTGCATCCGGCACGGCCAAGCATGATCGGGCATGCTGCGCGCATGCGAGACATTCCCGATCCCGAAGAACTGCGCACCGCCGCGCGTGCGTGCACCGTGTTGGCCTATGCCGCCGGTCTCGCGGGCATTGGTGCGGGGACGCTCGTCCTGCGCGACGGCGACCTGGTCGTCGCCATCATCGTGTGGGTGATCACGTTCGCCGTCGGCGCTGCCTTGATGGGCGTCGCGCTCGTGTTACGCGCGACAACCGGGATCACTGCGCGACTGGCGCAACTGTCGGCGAACGTCGCCGTGCTCGTCGGCGATCGGTACCGGGATGCGTCGCCACGCGAGCACGACGATCCGTGGGAAGGCCACGCGCCGTACTAGATGCGCCCGGTCAACCGGTGGGCGGACAACGCAATCAGCAACTCGGCAGCCGTTCCGCGAGGTAGGTGGCGAGCTGATCGATGTGCACGCGATCCTGGCCCATCGTGTCCCGATCGCGCACCGTCACCGATCGGTCGTCGATCGTGTCGAAGTCGACTGTGACGCAGTAGGGCGTGCCGATCTCGTCCTGGCGGCGGTACCGGCGCCCGATGGACTGTGTCTCGTCATACTCGCACATCCAGCGGGTCTTGACGAGGTCGAAGACCTCACGCGCCAACGGCGTGAGCGTGTCCTTCTTGGACAGCGGAAGGATCGCGACCTTGTAGGGCGCCAATCGCGGGTCGAGCCGAAGGACGGTGCGTTCCTGCATCACACCGTCAGCGTCGGGGGCCTGCTCGACCCGGTACGCGTCATAGAGGAACGCCAGCGTCGCACGGGTCGCGCCGGCAGCGGGCTCGATCACGTACGGGTGATAGCGACGGTCGTTGACCTGGTCGTAGTAGCGCAGATCCTGCCCCGACATCCGCTCGTGGGCCTGCAAGTCGAAGTCGGTGCGGTTGGCCAGCCCCTCGAGTTCGGACCAGCCCATCGACGCGTCGGGGAAGAAGTACTCGATGTCCACGGTCCGCTTGGCATAGTGCGACATCTCTTCGGGGCCGTGCTCACGCAGCCGCAGGTTCTCCGGTCGGATCCCCAGTTGCGTGTACCACTCCATACGCGCATCAATCCAATACTGGTGCCACTCCTCGTCGGTGCCGGGTTCGACGAAGAACTCCATCTCCATCTGCTCGAATTCGCGGGTGCGGAAGACGAAGTTGCCCGGTGTGATCTCGTTGCGGAAGGACTTGCCCATCTGCGCGATCCCGAACGGAACCTTCATGCGCGAGGTGCGCTGGATCGTCACGAAGTCGACGAACATCCCTTGCGCGGTCTCCGGGCGCAACCACACGGCGTTCGACTCGTCGGCGACCGGTCCGGCGTGCGTCTGGAACATCAGGTTGAAGTTCTTCGGGTCGGTCAGCGTCCCGCCGCAGTTCGGGCACGACACCTCGTCCAGACGGTCGGCGCCAGTCGCCTCGAGCAGGTGATCGGCGCGTTCGCGACGGTGACAGGCGACGCACTCGACGAGCGGATCGGTGAAGTTCTCCAGATGGCCTGAAGCTTCCCAGACCCGCGGGTGCATCAGGATCGACGCGTCGAGGCCGACGATGTCGTCGCGCAGCTGCACCATGGTGCGCCACCACTGCCGCTTGACGTTCTCCTTGAGTTCGACACCGAGCGGGCCGTAGTCCCAGGTCGAACGGAATCCGCCGTAGATCTCCGACGACGGGAAGACGATGCCGCGCTTCTTGCACAGTTCGACGATCGTGGGCAGGTCCGCCTCGACGGACGGTTGCGGGTCAGGCGATGCGGTCACGGTGACTCTCGATGATCGGCGTTGCGCCACTGGCCGTGGCGACGCGTACGGCGGGCCGGCGCGACGGCCGGCCCACGCTGAGAGCCTACCGCCTACCGTGGAGCAGCCTCACGGGACCGCCGATGGAGGGAGCACGCACCGTGGAGACCCGATTCGCTCGCGACTCGGCGGTCATCGGCGCCGGTGACGGCCGCTACGACGCGTCACTCGACGACGGATGGATGCGCGAACCGGGAAGGCTCGCCAACGGCGGCTACCTGCTTGCCGTCGCCGCCCGCGCCATGGCCGCCGCCGCCGACGACCGCGACCCAGTGAGTGTGACGATGCACTTCTTGGCTCCGGCCGAGCCCGGCCCGGCGCGCATCGATACCGAAGTGCTCCGCCACGGACGGCGCCATTCGACCGTCGCCGCACGGTTCCAGCAGGGTGGCCGAGAGATCGCGCGCGTCCTCGGGGCATTCGGCGCGTTGTCGCACAACCCGCCGGTGCAGTTCCGGGACCGAACCCCACCGGACTGGCCGAACCCCGACGCCTGCGTGACCTGGCGCGGCGCGTTCGACGACGCGGGCGTGACCCCACCGCCGATCGCTGACCGCTACGACATGCGCGTGCCGCCCGGCATCGGGATGTGGCCGCTGCCCGCCGAAGGACCAGACTGGTCCTCGGGCGGCTATTTCCGGTGGGCAGACGGCGATCCGGCCGACATCTTCGACGTCCTCGCCGCCGCCGACCGCATCCCGTCATCGGTGTTCAACGTGCCCGACATCGGCGCCGTGTGGGCGCCGACGATCGAACTCACCGTCGAGATCTTCGCCCGGCCGGTTGCCGGGCACCTCGTCGTTCGCTGTTCGCCGCGAACGGTCACCGACCGCTACTTCGAGGAGGACGGTGAACTGTGGGATTCCGCCGGCGCCCTCGTCGCCGTCAGCCGCCAGATCGCCCTGCTTGGTACGAAATCCTGACGCGCGGTCGACGCTTCGCCGCCAGGCTGTCGGGGCTACGCTCGATCGCGCGAATCCCGGCGATTGTGATCCACCGATGCCCGCACTTGTGCTGCCGACCGACGACGTCTCGCTCGACGACGTCACCCGGTCGGCGTCGGCCTTGCGCCGCTTTCTCGCCGGACTGCCCGGTGTCGACCAGGTCGGGGTCGAAAAGCGTGCGGCCGCCCTCGCCACGCGATCGATCAAGCGCGACGCCAAGCTCTTCGCACTCGATCTCGCCATCCGCATGACCGACCTGACAACCCTCGAGGGCGCGGACACTCCCGGTCGTGTGCAGTCGTTGTGCGCCAAGGCCCAGCGACCGGATCCCGCCGACGCCACGGTGCCGGCCGTCGCGGCCGTCTGTGTCTATCCGGACCGTGTCGGCATCGCACGCGAGGCACTCGAGGGAACGTCCGTTCGTATCGCCTCGGTGGCGACCGCATTTCCTTCGGGTCGTGCGCCCATGTCGGCCAAGATCGCTGACACCCAGTTCGCGCTCGACGAAGGTGCCGACGAGATCGACATGGTGATCGATCGCGGAGCGTTCCTGTCCGGCGACTACGGCCGCGTGTTCGACGAGATCCGCGCCATCGTCGAACGGTGTGCAGACACGGACGGTCGACGCACGCCCGATGGCCGCGCCCACCTGAAGGTCATTCTCGAGACGGGAGAACTGGCGACCTACGACAACGTCCGGCGCGCCAGTTGGCTCGCGCTGATCGCCGGCGCCGACGTGATCAAGACGTCGACCGGCAAGGTCGCCCCGGCAGCGACGCTTCCGGTAACCCTCGTCATGCTCGAAGCCGTGCGCGACTTCGCCGCACTGACCGGGCAGATGCGTGGGGTGAAGGCCGCCGGGGGCATCCGGACGGCGAAGGACGCGATCCGCTATCTCGTCGTGGTACACGAGACTGCCGGCGGCGGCTGGCTCGATCCCGAATGGTTCCGGTTCGGTGCATCCAGCTTGCTCAACGACGTGTTGATGCAGCGTGCCAAGCAGACACACGGCGTCTACTGGACCGCCGACCGCATCCCAATCGACTGATTATGCGTGACGACCACGTGGGGTACTCATGACCGACCCGCTGCTCGGCGCCGGCACTGAAACGACGGTGCCGGACGTGTTGACGCCAACGTGGGAGTACGCGCCCGCGCCCGAAGCGCGCGATCTCGTCACGATCCGGTCCCGCTCAGGGCTCTTCATCGACGGCGCATTCCACGACGCCGCCGACGGCGGCACGTTCGCGACGATCTCGCCGGCCACCGAGGAACACCTCGCCGACGTTGCGCTTGCCGGTGACGCCGACGTCGACCGCGCCGTCGCCGCCGCCCGGCGCGCCTTCGCCTCCTGGTCGCGACTGCCGGGACGCGAGCGGGGCAAGTACCTCTTCCGCATCGCCCGCTTGTTGCAGGAACGTGCACGGGAATTCGCCGTGCTCGAGTCGCTCGACAATGGCAAGCCAATCCGCGAGACGCGCGATGTCGACGTGCCCACGGCGGCGGCGCATTTCTTCTACCACGCCGGTTGGGCCGACAAGCTCGCGTGGGCGGGATTGGGCTCCCACCCGCGACCGCTCGGTGTCGCCGGACAGGTGATCCCGTGGAACTTCCCGCTGCTAATGCTCGCGTGGAAGGTCGCGCCGGCGTTGGCCTGCGGCAACACGGTCGTTCTCAAGCCGGCGGAGACCACGCCCTTGACGGCCCTGCTGTTCGCCGACATCTGCCAGCAGGCCGACCTTCCCCCCGGCGTCGTCAACATCCTGACCGGCGCCGGCGAGACAGGCGCGACGCTGGTCGGCCACGAGGGCATCGACAAAGTCGCCTTCACGGGATCGACGGCGGTTGGAAAGCAGATCCAGCGGCGGCTGGCCGGTACCGGTCGACGACTCACGCTGGAACTCGGCGGCAAGGCCGCGAACATCGTGTTCGAGGACGCGGCGATGGATCAGGCCATCGAGGGCATCGTCGACGGGATCTTCTTCAATCAAGGCCATGTCTGTTGCGCAGGGTCGCGGCTGATCGTGCAGGAGTCGGTGCACGACCTCGTCGTCGACAAGTTGACGCGACGTCTGGCGACGCTCCGCCTCGGTGACCCGCTCGACAAGAACACCGACATCGGCGCCATCAACTCTCGTGCCCAGCTGGATCGGATCACCGAACTCGCCGATGCCGGCGAGGCGGAAGGCGCCGAGCGGTGGGAACTCGACTGTCCGGTGCCCGACCACGGGTTCTGGTTCCGGCCAACCGTGTTCACGGGCGTCTCCCCGGCATCCAGGATCGCGCAGGAGGAGATCTTCGGTCCGGTGCTGAGCGTCATGACGTTCCGGACTCCCGACGAAGCAGTCGCCAAGGCCAACAACACGCCGTATGGCCTGTCCGCGGGCATTTGGACCGAGAAGGGGTCACGCATCCTGGCAATGGCTGATCGCCTGCGGGCCGGCGTCGTGTGGGCAAACACGTTCAACCGGTTCGACCCCACGAGCCCCTTCGGCGGCTACAAGGAGTCCGGCTTCGGGCGCGAAGGCGGCCGCCACGGGCTCGCGGCCTATCTGACGACGAAGGCGGCGTGATGGCAACCCGTCTGCAGGTACCGAAGACCTACAAGCTCGCGATCGGGGGGGCGTTCCCCCGTTCCGAGTCCGGCCGGACGTTCGACGTCGTCGATGCGGACGGCAGCTTCGTCGCCAACGCGTCGAAAGCATCGCGCAAGGACGTCCGCGACGCCGTTGTCGCCGCCCGCTCGGCGCAGCCGGGATGGAGCGGCGCGACGGCGTACAACCGCGGGCAGGTGCTGTACCGCGTCGCCGAGCTCCTCGACGGTCGGCGGGAACAGTTCGCCGACGAGATCGTGCGACTGACCGGCGTGCCGCGTCGTTCCGCGCGCACCCAGGTCACATCCGCGATCGACATGTGGGTCTGGTACGCGGGATGGTCGGACAAGTTCGCCCAGGTTTCCGGTGCGGCGAATCCGGTCGCCGGCCCGTACTTCAACATCTCGGTTCCGGAGCCGACCGGCGTGGTGGCGGTCATCGCCCCGCAGGACGATGCGTTGGCGGGGCTGGTCGCAGCGATCGCCCCGGTCATCGTGTCGGGCAACACGGTCGTCGTCGTGCCGAACACCCGGTGGCCACTGCCCGCGATCACACTCGCCGAGGTGCTCGCGACCTCCGATGTGCCCGGCGGCGTCGTCAACGTGCTCACCGGCGACGTCGAGGAGCTCACGCCGGTGCTTGCCGGCCATCTCGACGTCAACGCGATCGATCTCGGCGGCGTCGCCGATCGCGACACCACGGACTGGGAGACGGCCGCAGCCGAGAACGTCAAACGGGTGGTGCGTACACCACCGACCCAGGACGCCGACGGTCCCGCACGCATCCTCGCCTTCTGCGAGACCAAGACGGTGTGGCATCCCAAAGGGTGGTGATGCGGCAGCGACTGCGCCGCTCAATCGGCTGCAGTCTCGTCGCCGACGCCTTGGGCGGCCAACCATCGGCGCACGGCCGGCGTAGTTCGCGCAGCGATCTCGGCGAGTTCTGCGGCTCGGTGCGGCGCACGGGTGACAATCCGAAGCGTGTCGGCAACCGTCACCGTCGTCGCGGCGGGTTCGACGGTGACGGGATCGCCGGCGACGACCGAGCCCGGCTCGATCACACGCAGGTAGGCGCCCGGCCGCCCGGCATCGATGAACTCGTCGATGAGACCCGGCCGATCCCAGAATCCCGCCAGCACCCGGCACGGAATCCGGGGTCCGGTGACTTCGACGACGACGCCTCCCACACGCCAGTGGTCGCCGATCCGCGTCGCGGACACGTCGATGCCCGCGACGCGCAGGTTCTCGCCGAAGGACCCGGGCGGACGCGGCGCACCAATGCGATCCTGCCACCAGACGGCGTCCGCACTGCCGTAGGCGTAGACCGCCTGATCC
Source organism: Nitriliruptoraceae bacterium (assembly GCA_040904785.1). Classification (GTDB taxonomy): domain Bacteria; phylum Actinomycetota; class Nitriliruptoria; order Nitriliruptorales; family Nitriliruptoraceae; genus JBBDSV01. Next base: position 63,244 of record JBBDSV010000086.1, on the reverse strand, counting down.
GGCCCGCCGTGGTGGCGGTGATTCGCCTGGGCGTCGCCGGCGACACCGTCGCGCGTGACACGAACGACGCCGACAACCGGCTGCTTGTCGATCGCGGTCTGCCCCAATCGTCCCGCCCAGGACGCCGACGCAACGGCGCCGACGCAGATCGCCTCGAGCGTCCCCGTCAGGTCGATTCCTCCGGAATGCGGCGATGATCGAGCCAGCGCGGGCCCCCAGCGACGTGCAGACCGCGGTGCCGGCGAAGACGACGGTAGCCGCGGGCAACCGGCACGGCGCCCATCCGTAGCGCCGTACCCGGCAGGTGCCGCATGTGCTGTCCGATCCGTCGAACCCGGCGTACGCGTGCCACACCGGCGAACGCGTCAACACCGGACGTCGCCTGGGCAGGTACGGGGATATGCGGTCTTCCGGTGACAACCAACGCGGTGCCGGCGACGACGACGAGTGCGGCGAGCGACATGCGCGCCGTGACGATCTCGCCCGCGACCGCCCAGCCGATGGCGACCGCGACGACCGGATTGACGTAGGCGTGAGTGCCGACCAGCGCCGGCGATGCATGGAGCAGCAGCCACCGGTAGGCCGTGAACGCCACGATCGATCCGGCCGTCACGAGGTAGCCGAATGCGACCGTGGTTCGAAGGTCAATCGCCCCGACATCGATCATGGCCAGCTCACCGCGGACGAGGCCGATGATCGCGAAGACCGCGGCGGCACCGAGCATCTCCATCGATGCGGCGACCATCGGCTGCGACGGTGCCGCGACGATCCGGCTGCGCATCGAACCGGCCGCCCAGGCAGCCGCACCAGCGAGCGCGAGCAGCATCGGCGCGCCGGCGCCGCCACTGGCATCGACGAGGCCGGCCACGCCGATCAATCCGAGCGTGAGTCCCAAGGTTGCCCGCACCGAGAGGCGATCGCCGAACAGCAGTCGGCCGAACAACGCCATCCACACGGGAACGGTCGCCGCCAGCAGCGCTGCCGTCGACGACGCCAGCCACGTCATGGCCAGGGCGACGAGTCCGGTTCCTCCCACAAGCAGCAAGCTGCCGGTGATGACCGCCTGACGCCACTGCTGAGCCGTGGGACGCTGGCCGCGATGATCGGCGCGATGGCACGACCAGACGTACAGGACGGCACCGGCAATGGCGAAGCGAACCGCCATCAGCAGCATGGGCGGGACCACCGCCAGCGCAACGTCCATCGCCAGGTAGGTGGAGCCCCACACGAGATACACGACGGCCAGCGCAAGGCCGACGCGCGTCATCGGCGCCGCACGGCGACGGCGATGACTCAGGCGTTCGGCGAGCGCGGAACCCGAGCGGGTTCGAAGCATGTCGATGGCCACCATGCGGCAACCTCCCCCGTGCAACCGACAGCAGGACCCGCCAGGCAGGCGTCCGCGGTGCTTGACCACACGGTCAGAACTGTTATGGTACAGATATAATGTCTGAGTCGTTACAGTATCGCATTCGTGGCCGGGACGCGGCCAGCGTCGCCCGGTCGATCGAACAGGGGGTGCTGCGCGGCGCGCTCGAACCCGGTGAGGCGCTGCCGTCCGTCCGCGCACTGGCCAAACAGTTGTCGCTGTCGCCGACGACGGTCGCCTCGGCGTACCGCGACCTGCGACAACGAGGCGTCCTCGTCGCGCACGACCGGTCCCGAACAACGGTCGCCCACCGGCCGCCGCTCGCGGTTCGGCTCGTACCCACGCTTCCGGCGGACGCCCTCGACCTGGCCACGGGCAATCCTGACCCGCAGCTGCTGCCTGACCTCGGCCCCGGTCTGCGTGCCGTTGGCCCTGTGCACCGCCTCTACGGCGAACACCCGATCGTCGACTCCCTCGCCGAACGGGCGCACGAGGACTTCGCCGCGGACGGCATCGACTCGGAGAATCTCGCCATCGTCGGTGGAGCGCTCGACGGGATCGAACGTGTCCTCGAGGTGCACTGTCGCGTCGGCGACCGGGTCGCCGTCGAGGATCCCGGCTACATCGGCACGCTCGACTTGGTGCGCGCACTCGGCCTCGAACCCGTCCCGATGGCGGTCGACGACGAGGGACCGCGCCCCGACGACCTCGACGCTGCCCTGCGATCCGGCGTCGCCGCCGTCCTGGTCGTGCCACGGGCGCAGAACCCCACCGGAGCCGCGTGGACCGCGACCCGCGTCGCCGCGTTGCGTGCCGTGCTCGCCGAGCATCCCGAACCGCTGATTATCGAGGACGACGCAGCTGCCGGGATCGCCGGCCGGCCCTGGCACTCGCTGACACCGGAGCGCGAACAGTGGGCCGTGGTGCGCAGCGTCGCCAAGGCACTCGGCCCCGATCTGCGCGTTGCAGCGCTCGTCGGGGACGCCGACACCGTGACCCGCGTCCAGGGCAGGCAGCGGCTCGGCACCGGCTGGGTCAGTCACCTGCTCCAACGACTGGCCGCAACTGTATGGAACACCGCGATCGCCGACGGCACGCTGGAACGCGCCGCTGCCGCCTACACCGAACGGCGCACGGCGCTGCTCGAGGCACTCGCCGACCACGTCATCGTCGCCCACGGCGCAAGCGGGCTCAACGTATGGATTCCGGTGGTCGAAGAGGTCCCGGTCGTCCAGGCGCTTGCAGCACGCGGATGGGCAGTGCAGGCAGGCGAGCCCTTCCGAATCATCAGCGAGCCCGGCATTCGGGTCACCGTTGCCGCGCTCGAGGCCGATGCCGCCCGAGCGTTCGCCGACGACCTCGCGGACGTGTTCGGCGCGTCGGTCTCGACCCGGCGGGGCTAGCCGGTCCGCCCTGATGAGCCGATTCGCCCGTTACGCCTGCGAATCGTCGGCGATCGGATCCCGTGCGGCACCGAACCGACGATCACGCGCACGGAACTCTTCGAGACAGGCCGCCAACGCGTGCCGATCGAAATCGGGCCACAGTGTGTCGACGAACACCAGCTCGGCGTAGGCGGCCTGCCACAGCAGGAAATTCGACAGGCGCTGCTCACCCGAGGTGCGAATGAGCACATCGACGGGCGGCATGTCCGGGTCGTCGAGTCGGGCAGCGACGGCACGCTCGGTCACGCGTCGCAACCGACCGGCCGCGACGTCGTCGGCGATGGCGCGGGCCGCGTCGACCAGTTCAGCTCGCGCGCCGTAGTTGAAGGCGATTCGCAGCGTCATCCGCGTGTTGTCCGCCGTCCGCTGCTCGGTCCGCGCCATCAAATTGAGCAGACGCGCGGGAACCGGGCGCCGACGCCTGCCGACGAATCGCACGCGGACGTCACGCTCGTCGAGTTCGTCGACCCGGCGCAGGAGCAACGACTCGTTGAACCCGAGAAGGAAACGGACCTCATCGGGTGAACGACGCCAGTTCTCCGTCGAGAACGCGTACACCGTCAGGTCGGTGACCCCGAGTTCGAGCGCGCCTTCCACCGTGTCGAACAACGCGGATTCGCCAGCCTCGTGCCCGGCATTGCGACGCAAACCACGCTGGTTGGCCCACCGGCCGTTGCCGTCCATGATGATGGCGACATGCAGGCGATCGGCGGTGTCCTCTGACGACCCCCGTGCCATGCCTTGCTCCCTCATGCGCGCAGCCCGGCGACACGCCGCAGCACGATGGATCGTAGTGCCGTGGACTCAGCGTGCTTCGCCGGCTTCCGCGTGACGTGGCACCGCGTCGTACGCACGCAATCGGCGGTCGAGATGATGCTCGACGAACGCCCGCACGTACGCGGCGGCGGTTCGCCGGGCGTCGGTTTCCCGGCCGATCGCCGGCAGCGACGACCACTCCGCGGTCCGGGCGAATGCAGCCACGATCTCGATCACACGCGGTTCGACGGCACGGGTCCCGGCAGGCGCGCAGTCCGGGCACAGGGTCCCGCCGCCACGTACGGACAGGAATGCGTGCGGCCCCGGTGTGCGGCACGCCGCGCACGCATCAGTGAACACGTGGAATCCGAGCGTCGAGGAGGCACGAAGAAGGAATGCGTCGACGAACACCGATGGATCACGGGGTCGGGCGTCGAGCGCCTGGAGCCCGGATCGGAGCAGCAGGAACAAGGCGGTGTCGCGGGCGCCTTCCTGCACGACCGCGTCGACCAACTCGACCATCACCGATCCTGCAGCCGAACGGCCGTAGTCGACGCGCACGTCGGCATGCGACGCGATGAGCTCCGCCTGGTTGATGATGTCGAGTGATCGGCCTTCGTAGAGCTGCAGGTCGACGTGGCTGAAGACCTCGAGGCGGCCGCCGAATCGACTTCCCGGCCGTCGCACGCCCTTGGCGACCGCGCGGACCTTGCCGCGTCCCTGAGTGAGCAGGTGCACGATGCGGTCGGTCTCACCCAGCTTGTAGGTGCGCAGGACGATGCCCTGTTCGCGGTAGGTGGCCATCAGCGGGCTTTCGTGTGCTCGCGCGTCATGGCGACGCCAACGTGTGCCGGTCCGGTCGCAGCCGGTGGGCGCTACGGATCACGATAGCGATGCCGGGCTGATCGACCGACACACCGACGCTCAGATCAGCGGCCACGGATACGGGCGGTCGCCACGCGGTGGCGGGAGCACGTCGAGCGCGGCAACCGCAGACAGGCGTGCCCGAAGCGCGTCGATCTCGTCGTCGGCGAGCAGCGGCACGAGTCGGGGTTCCAGCTCGGTCGAGAAGCGGGACACCAGGCGTGTGACCGCCGGCCGTTCGGCGTCGAGCGAACTGCCCGCGAGCTCCCACGCAACCGTGCGCAACTTGTCCTCGACGTGGAAGCACACACCGTGGTCGATCAGGCGGATCTCGGCGGTGACCCGTTCGTCCTCGATCTGTGGTCGGCGAGCGAGCACATGGCCGGCCTTGCGGTCGGCATTGTTGACGATGAGGTCGAAAACCGCCATCTGGCGCAGGCGCTCGTGCACCACCGGCGTTCCCTGCTCGGCGAGGACGAAGTAGTGCAGGCGGGGGTCGTGGGCGACGAACTGCTGCACGCTACCCACGCCATACGGCCCGTCGCGGATGACCGTGGGCGGCACGAGGCCCCAGCCGAGCGCGTCCATGACGTGCCAGGCGGCGGCCTCCCGACGATGGAGCGTCTCTGGCGGAAAGTCGACCAACGGCCGTTCCCCCGCCACTGGCTTGTACACCGCCAACTGTTCCTCCGGGATGTCGTCGACCGCATGTGCCGCCGGATGCGTCGGATCGCGATCGACACCGCGGGCCGACGTTGCAATGATCCGGACGAGGTACGCGGCGTTCGATGCGGTCGTCAGGCGCCCGAGGACGTCGAGGTCGGCGTCGCGCAGCAGCTCGACGCGCTGCTCGCCGGTCACTGCGTCAGCGTCCCGTGGCCGTTGGTCGACGGACAGACATGGGAGCCGTCGCTCGCCATCGGCCGCCCGCACAACGGGCATGCGCGACGGCCTTCACCGACCTGTTCGACGGCATGGGCAACGAATCGTCGCGCCTGGTCGACATCGATGGCGACCCGAAGGACGTCGGCCGGATCATCGGCGTCCCTCGTCAGGCGATGCAGTTCGAGCACGTATTGGCCGGTCGCCTCGTCGATGCCGACACCGATATCGCCGACCTGCCATGCGGGTTCGATCGGCGCGCGGAGCGCCATCGCCGTCCGGTCCCAGTCGGTGGCCGGTCGATTGTCCTGGTCGGCGAGCAGACCGGATAGCAAGTCGGCGATACCGGCCACCTGGACCTTTTCGATCCGCAGCGTGATGCGGTCCGCGTCGTCTTCGAACTGGAGGTAGAACGTCCGAGCGCCGGGCGTCCCCGCGTAGCCGACGGTGACGTGATGCGGCTGCGTCATGTCGTGCTCACGACTCACCGGCGCACCTCGCGTGCCGCGCGTGCCGGCGAATCCGCGGACAGCAGATTCGTCAGCGGTCCGGTGTAATTGAGGGCACGCAGCGTCGGAGTGCCCTCAGTCGGGATCACGAGCAGCGTTGTCGAGGCGGGGTCGACGGTGATCCGCTGGAACGCGTCGAGCGGCATCGCGAGGAAGTGGGCCACGACCGACTTGATGATGTCCGCATGGGTCACGACGACGATCAGTTCGTCACCGTGTGCGGCGACGAGCTCTTCGGTCCCATCGACGGCGCGCAGCTGGGCTGCACGGATCGATTCACCCCCGGGAAACTGCCACCGCGACGGTGTTGCCTGCACCGTCCGCCACCCCGTGCGGCGCCGCAGTTGCGACAGCGGCCGGTCCGTCCACTCGCCGTAGTCGACCTCGCCGAAAGACGGGCGCACCCGCACACGTTTGCCGTGGGCGCGCGCCAGCGGACGTGCCGTCTCCACCGTGCGCTCCAGCGGCGAGGCATAGACCGCGGCGACCGGCAGCTTCGCCCAGCGTTTGGCGAGCGCATCCGCCTGCGCCCGACCTGCCGCGTCGAGGTGGACACCGGGCGTCCACCCACCGAGCCGCACGCCAGTCGCGGCTGTCGTGGCGTGTCGCACGAATGCAAGCACCGTCACGTCTGTCCTCGCGCTTGACCGGCAACGCACCGTAGCGAGCCTGTCGACGTCGGTGACGCCGGCTCGGCATCACGCGCACGTTCAGTAGGCGCGTGCGAACGCGACGCGGCGCCCGTAGGACGCGGGAGCGCCGCAGCGCACGCAGACGCCCGACTCGTCATCGACCTCGGTGGGAACGCACCGTGGCGTCGCGGCGGTCGCGTCCTTGATGTCGTCCTCACAGGTCGACTGGCCGCAGTGCAGCGCCAATGCCACGCCCGTGCGGACCTGCGCGGTGAACGCGTCCCAGTCGTCGCACGCCGCTTCACGGGACGCGCGGAAGTCGCGTGCCCGCTCCAGCAGCGTCTCGTGGTAGTCGTCGAGCCACGTGGCCGCTCCGGCGATGAACGCGTCGAATCCCTGGCGGTGCTTGTGCACCCGCCCGCGATCGTCGGTCGGCCCGACACGTGGGACGAGCACGACTTCGCCGTCGGCCAGATCGCGTGGCCCGAGCTCGACACGCAGCGGCACACCCCGCAGCTCCCAGTCGTTGAACTTGAAGCCCGGTGAGGCATCACGATCATCGACCTCGACACGGATGCCCTGTGCCCGCAGGGCGTCGGCGAGTTCGGCGGCCTTGGCACGAGGGCCGGCGGCTTCATCGCCGCGTCCGATCGGCACGATCACAACCTGGATCGGCGCCAGCCGCGGCGGCAACACGAGACCCTGGTCGTCACCGTGCGCGAGGATGACCGCGCCGATCATGCGCGTCGACATCCCCCACGACGTCGTGTGGACGTACTGCTGTTCGTTGTGTTCGTCCTGGAAGGTGATGTCGAACGCTTCGGCGAAATTTGTCCCCATGTAGTGCGAGGTGCCGCACTGCAGCGCCTTGCCATCGCGCATGACCCCTTCAATGGTGAACGTGCGCACCGCACCGGCGAACCGCTCCCCCGGGGTCTTCTCGCCGGGGATCATCGGGATCGCGGCGACATTGCGGGCGAATTCCTCGTAGACGTCGAACATGCGCAGTGTCTCGTCCATCGCCTCGTCGGCCGACGCGTGGGCGGTGTGTCCTTCCTGCCACAGGAACTCGGTGGTCCGCAGGAACATCCGCGGCCGCAGTTCCCAGCGGACGACGTTCGCCCACTGGTTGATGAGCAGGGGCAGGTCCCGGTACGAGCTGATCCATCGGGCGTACATCGTGCCGATGACCGTCTCCGAAGTCGGACGCACCACGAGCGGTTCGTCGAGTTCCTTGCCGCCACCGTGGGTGACGACCGCAAGCTCGGGCGCGAAGCCTTCGACGTGCTCGGCTTCCTTGGTCAACAGCGACATCGGGATGAACAGCGGGAAGTAGGCGTTGACGTGCCCGGTGGCCTTGAACCGCTCATCCAGCTGCGCCTGGAGCAGCTCCCACAGGCGGTAGCCGTAGGGCCGCACGACCATCGTGCCCTTCGCCGGCCCCCGGTCGGCCAATTCGGCCTTGAAGACGATCTCGTTGTACCAGGCGGCCACGTCCTCACTCAGGGGCGTGACGCCGCGCTCGTTGGGGCTGCCCACACGGTCCTCGTCGGTCGCAAGGTGGTCGATGACACGCGGCAGGCTACATCCGCGGCCTTGGGGCGCCTGCGCGCAGCGGCGACAGCGGCGGCTACGGTGCCGCCGAGTCGAAGGGTGGAGGATGAAACGACCGACCGACGCTGAGTCGCGTGCGCTGCTGCGCCTGTCGATCATCGCCGGGTTCGCGACGATGACGGCCTACCCGCTGTCGGTGCGGTTCCCGGCTGCAGCATTCGCATTTCTGGCGATGCCGCTGGCGCTGGCGACGAGCGGTCGATTGCTCGGTCGTCGATCCCTCGAGTTCGCCGCCCTGGGACTCGTCGGCGTGCTGACCGTGGCGTTCACGGGCACGGTTCCGCTGCTGCTCGATGCGGTCGTCCTCATCGTCCCGCTCATCGTGCTGTGGTTCGTCGCCATCACGATTCGGGAGGCCGACCACCGCGCCGCGCGGATCTTCAGCCTCAGTGCCGCACTCGCCTACATCGTGTCCCTGATCGTCACGACAGCTTCGCAGGACACCGCGATCGGCCTGCTGGCGATCCTGGCCATCCCCGGCGTCGTCATGCCGCTGGTGCGAACCCGCGGCGCCGACGCCGCGCCACGATCGCGCTCATCGAACTGAGCACCCGCCGACCGAACGAGCGCACTCAACGCGCACGTGTTCGCGCCCAACGCGCGATCTGGGACGAATGGCCACCATCGCCGCGATGAGGGTGGAAACCCGCGCGCCGGTTTGCGAGGGTGTGCCGCCGCACGTCACGTGCGACAACGAGGTGCTGGCTGGCGGGCCCCCGCCGCGCGCTGTTGCCGCAGAATCGAAGCGCGTTGCCGGCACCGCGACTGGGAGAGGATTGCATGTCGACACTCGACCGCGTGAAAACACACATTCATCCGGTGGTGTTTCCCGTTTCCGCGGGACTCATCGTGCTCTTCGTCACCTACGGCGCTGTTGCGACCGAGAGTGCGGGCGCTGCGCTGAACGCGGTGTTCAACTTCGTCATCTCGACCTTCGGCTGGTTCTTCATCGCCAGCGTCGCCTTCCTGCTGATCTTCTGCTTGTGGCTGGCCATCGGCCGGCACGCGGATGTCAAGCTGGGTCCGGACGACTCGGAGCCCGACTACAGCTACCTGACCTGGTTCTCGATGCTCTTCGCCGCCGGCATGGGCATCGGACTGGTGTTCTGGGGCGTCGAGGAGCCGGTTTCACACTTCGCGATCGACCCACCGCAGCGCATCGGCGAACAGATCGCAGCGGGTTCGCAGGAGGCCGCGAGCGAGGCGATGCTGCTGACGTTCCACCATTGGGGACTGGGACCCTGGGCGGTGTATGCGGTGCTGGGCCTGTCACTGGCCTACTTCGGCTACCGACACGGCCTGCCGATGACGGTCCGCTCGGCGCTGTATCCGCTGATCGGTGAGCGCTACAAGGGCTGGCTCGGCAACCTGGTCGACATCCTGGCGATTCTGGGAACGATGTTCGGGATCGCGACATCGCTCGGCCTCGGCGTGGCACAGATCAATTCCGGACTCAATCGCCTGTTCGACATTCCGGTGAGCAGCGGCACACAGATCATCTTGATTGCGCTCATCACCGTGGCCGCGACTGCATCCGTGATGTCGGGGCTGGACAAGGGCATCAAGCGCCTGTCGCAGACGAACATGATTCTCGCAGCGATTCTGCTCGGATTCGTCGCCCTGGCGGGTCCGACCCTGGTGCTGCTGACCGCCTACTTCGAGAACATCGGCAACTACGTCTTCCAGACGATCCCCCTGCTCGGCTGGGGCGGCTCCTACGGCGGAGACGGCTGGGCAGGCGCCTGGACCATCTTCTACTGGGCCTGGTGGATCTCGTGGTCGCCGTTCGTCGGCATGTTCATCGCGCGCATTTCCCGCGGTCGCACGATTCGCGAGTTCATTGGAGGAGTGCTGTTCGTCCCCACGCTCGTGTCGTTCCTGTGGTTCACCGTCATGGGCAACACCGCCCTGCACCTCGAACTCGAGGGCATCGCGACGATCAGCGAAACGGTCGACTACGCGGGATCGGGCATGTTCGGCCTGCTCGAGGCACTGCCCGCGAGCGCGTTGATGTCGGTGCTGGCGATCATCGTCGTCACCGTGTTCTTCGTGACCAGTTCCGACTCGGGGTCGTTCGTGATCGACATGATCGCGTCCGGCGGCCAGCTGGACCCACCGAAGGGACTGCGGCTGTTCTGGGCGCTGTCCGAAGGTGTCGTCGCAGCCGTGCTGCTGTCGGCCGGAGGTCTGGGCGCGTTCCAGGCAGGATCGGTCGCCACCGGGCTGCCCTTCGCTGTTGTGCTCGTCGTCGTCGCCTGGGGTGTGGCGCGCGGGCTCGCGAAGGATTCGGCGGGCGAGATCGTCGTCGAGCCTGCGGATCGGGATTCGAGTCCGACGGTCACCGCCTCGAGCGAGCTCGACCCGCGCTGACCCGATGCCGGTGCGGAGGGCGAACGCGCCTGCCGCACCGGCTCGCACCGACGCCGGGCGTCAGTTCTGCTCGGCGTCGGTGACCGTCACCGGGCCGTCAGTGAGTTCGACCGTCACCGACGTGACGACGAACTGTCCGTCGATCTCGTCGAGTTCGACCGTCTGCCGGCCGATGACATAGTCCTCGGTGAGCGCAAACTGTTCCTCGCCACGGCGGGCGATCCGCACATCGGCGTCGAGCGCTTCCTCAGGCGTCCCCAACAGTTCCTCTGCCGCGGCGACATCCGCCGCTTCGTCAGGTGCACCCTCGACGGGGTCCTCGATCACGACGTCGACGCAGTCCGGCGTGTCCTCGGCGCACATGCCTGCCGCCGGCGGCGTGCTGCCGTCGGCTTCGTCCTCCGGGGCGTCGGTTCCGCATGCGGCGACGATCAATGCCGTCGCCGCGAGCACTGCGATCCGGATTCGCCACTGGCGAACCGCTGAAGCTGTTGCGTACATGGCCGTTGTCCTTGGCTCCGGGCGGTCGTTCCGCCACATCCATCAGACGTCGCCATCAGCCGCAGCGTTGCATCACCGTGTTTCCCACGCCGCCGACATATACGCTGCGTGTATGACGTCCACAGCGTGACCGAACGCGTGTTCGATCACCGTGCGCCGCGAGGCAGGATGGGCGCGGACGACCGAGCGGGGACAGCCATGAATTCGCTGGAGGAACGACTCGCATCACTCGAGGACCGCGTCGAAGATCTCGCCGCGCGCCAGCACCAGCTCGAGGTGTTCCTCCGGATTGTCGCCGGCGCCGCCGAACCGATCATCTCGTCAGACGACGATACGCACTGAGCAACTGCCGCTTGGCGTCGAGGGACAGCCGCGGATCGGCCGCGATGGCATCGGCGACCTCAGCCGGGGCCAGCTGTTCGTCAACCGGACCGAACCCCAGGTGGCGACACAGGGCGCCCGCGGGCAGGTCGAGCGCACGCTCCAACGCCATGACCACATCCGCACGCTCGGGAGCCCGACGGCCCTGCTCGTAGTTGTAGATCTGCTGGGGCTCAGACACCCCGTCCACGGCATCGACGACCTGCTGGCGGGTCCACCCCTTCGCGGCGCGGGCATCGGCAAGTCGGGCCGCGAACGCTTCAATCTGCGCGGGTTCGAATCGCATCGCCGATGAGCCCCCAGCCCGGTTGTCGGGAGAGTAGTCGCGGCACGGGAGCGACGATCAGTACCCGAGACGTCCCAACATCTTGGGGTCGCGCTGCCATTCCTTCGCGACACGCACGTGCGTGGTGAGGAACACCTTGCGACCGAACAGCACTTCGAGGTCGTGACGGGCGGCCGTTGCCGCCGCCTTCAGGCGCTGCCCGCCCTGGCCGATAACGATGCCCTTCTGCGAGTCACGCTCGACGTGGATGACCGCGTCGATATGGACCAGATCCGCACGGTTCGTATCGTCGCGGACCTCATCGACGGTCACCGCGATCGAGTGCGGAAGTTCGTCACGTGCGCCGTCGAGCAACTTCTCCCGCAGGATCTCCGCAGCGCGCACACGTTCCGGCTGGTCGGTGACCTGGCCGCCCGGGAACAGGCGCCCGGCATGCGGCAGCTGGTTGATCGTCAGCTGCAGCAGACGATCAACGTTGTCGCCAGACGCCGCCGAGACCGGGACGACCTCGGTGAACGGCGCGTCGGGCCCCCGCAGTTCCGCCAGTCGCGCCAGAATCGGCAGCAAGGCCGACGTGTCGCGCAACTCGTCGATCTTGTTCGCCACCGCGATCACCGGCGTGTTGACGGCGCGAAGCTCGGCGGCGAGGAACGCGTCGCCACGGCCGATGCCGGCCGCGGCATCCACCAGGAACAGCACAGCGTCGACACCCGCCCACGTGTCGCGCACGAGGTCGTTGAGGCGCCGGGTGAGCAACGTGCGCGGCTTGGCGAGTCCTGGCGTGTCGAGCAGGATCAGCTGCGCATCGTCACGGGTCACGACCCCACGGATCGCTGATCGCGTCGTGCCGGGGATGTCGGTGACGATCGCAATCTTCTCCCCCACGAGGTGGTTGACCAGTGTCGACTTGCCGACGTTGGGTCGTCCGCAGATCGCGACCATGCCCGCACGATGGTCGGGGCCAACCGGGTCCGCGAACCCTTCCAGGATCGCGTCAACATCGAGCCGACGCCCGTCGGCGTCACTCATTGATCGGGTTTCGCTCGGTCACTCGTCAACCTGCCCCTGGGCGAGCCGCTTGGGGCCGAACCCGTGCGGCAGCAGCTGACCGATGCGCTGCACCAGCGGTCGGCCGCCATCACCCGATGCGTACACGACGGCATCGGGACCGAACTCGAAGATGGTCTGCCGGCACGCGCCACACGGCGTGCACGGATCCTTACCGTCGCCGACGACGGCGACCGCGACGATCTCGTCGCGCACGCCGGCAGAAACCATCGACACGATCGCGGACTGTTCGGCACACGTCGTCATCCGGTAGGAGGCATTCTCGACGTTGACGCCCTCGAACACGCGCCCCGAAGCCGTGATGACGACCGCGCCGACGCGGAAGTGCGAGTAGGGCACATAGGCGCGGCTGCGCATTTCACGCGCCCGGCGCAGCAGGTCCGCCTCGTCGTACGTTGCCGCCGGGGCGTGTCGCTCGGCTTTCATCACCCGGCTCCTCGACGTTCGACGGATGCAGCGGTCGGTCCAGCCTACGCCGTCGGTGGCGCACCGGTTGGCCCGGATGCCATGCGCACGCCGTGCCCGGACCGTGCGGAGTATGCGAGGATCGTGGCGAGATAGTTCGCGCGCTCGAACGCCGCCGGATCGTCGGCGCGGCGCTGACTGACCGCACCACGAGCATCGGCCACGCGTGCATAGCCGTGTGCGTCGAGCCACGATTCGAGACCGTCGACGAGCACCGAGGCGTGGCCGGGGCCGTGCCGCAACAATGCGGACGTGGTCATCACGGCATCCGCGCCGGCGAGGATCAGCTTGACGACGTCGTCGACCGTGTGGACCCCACTGGTTGCCGCAAGCGACGCATCGATCGTGCCAAACAGCAGGGCACACCACCGAAGCGGCAGGCGAAGGTCTTCGGACGTCGACAACGCCAACTGCGGCGTCACGGTGAGCGTGTCGAGATCGATGTCGGGCTGATAGAAGCGGTTGAACACGACCAGTCCGGACGCACCGGCGTCGACGAGGCGGTGCGCGAAGTGGGCGAATGCCGAATAGAACGGCGACACCTTGACCGCAATGGGCACGCCTGCGCTCGCCGCGACGCTGGAGACGAGCGCGAGCGTGGCGTCCTCGACGGCACGCCCCGACACCTCCGGGTCGGCCGCGACCCGGTAGACGTTCAGTTCGATGGCATCCGCCCCCTCGTCGGCGAGCAGCTTCGCGTACCGCACCCAGCCGCCCGGCGACACACCGTTGAGACTGGCGATCACAGGAATCGTCACCGCCTGCCGCGCGTCGCGGACCAGACGCAGATAGCGCACGGCACCCGTGTTGTAACGGTCGAGTGCGGCCGGCAGGTAGCCGCTGGGAGCTTCGGCATGAGCGCCGGCGCCGCGGCTCGAAGCAGCGAGCATCTGGTCGGCGTCCCGCGTGATCTGTTCTTCGAACAGGCTCGGCAGCACCACCGCGCCGACGCGTCCGGCCGCGAGTTGCCGCAACGCCTGGATGTCGCCGGTGAGCGGACTGGCCGATGCGATGAGCGGCGATACCAGCGACATGCCGAGATAGTTCACCGTCAGATCGACGCCTGCCGCCGAGCGAGGGCCGGAGAGCACGACACGGCCGGGGCCGGGAGGTGCGCTGTCGGCATCCCCGATGGACGCATGCGGATCGCTGGTCACGTCGCCTCCTCGGTGGTGGTGTCGACGCCGCTCATGCGGCGACCGACCGTGGCCAACTGCTGGTAGTAGTGCCACCGTTCGGCAACGTCCTGTTCGGCCAGGGCGTGCAGCGTCTCGGCGCGCGACGGGTCGGTGCGTTCGAGCACCGCGTAGCGGCCCTCACGACGGAGCAGTTCCCGCAGTGGCACGGTCGGTTCGGGCGAGTCCAGGTGGAACGGCACCGTGTCGGGGTTGAGATCCGGATGGAAGCGGTAGAGCGGCCAATAGCCGGTCTGCACCGCGAGGTCCATGTGCGTCATCGACTCGCGCATGTCGATGCCGTGGGCGATGCACGTCGAGTAGGCCAACAGCAGTGATGGTCCCGGCCACGATTCAGCCTCATGGAACGCCTTGACGGTCTGCATCTCATTGGCGCCGAGTGCGATCTGGGCGACGTAGACGTTCCCATACTGCATCGCGAGCAGACCGAGGTCCTTCTTCGCCGTCGCCTTGCCGGACGTGGCGAACTTCGCCACCGCACCACGCGCGGTGGCCTTCGACGCCTGCCCCCCGGTGTTGGAATACACCTCGGTGTCGAGCACCAGGATGTTGACGTTCTCGCCCGAGGCCAGCACGTGGTCGAGCCCGCCGAAGCCGATGTCGTAGGCCCAGCCGTCCCCGCCGACGATCCAGACGGAACGGTGGATCAGCGCATTGGCGACGGCATCAAGACGTCGCGCGGCGGCGTTGTCGACGGCGGCCAGTCGTCGCCGCAGTTCAGCGACACGGTCGCGCTGGGCGGCGATGGCGGCCTCGTCGTGCTGCTCTGCGTCGCGCAATGCGACGGCGAGGTCGCGACCGATTTCGTTCTCAAGCTGTCCGAGCAGCGTCGTGGCCACGGCACGCTGCTCGTCGATGCCCAGGCGGATGCCGAGTCCGAATTCGGCATTGTCTTCGAACAGCGAGTTGGACCATGCGGGACCACGGCCTTCGGCGTTCGTGCCCCACGGTGTCGTCGGCAGGTTGCCGCCGTAGATCGACGAGCATCCGGTCGCGTTGGCGACGACGGTGCGGTCGCCGAACAGTTGGCTCAGCAGCTTGAGATAGGGCGTCTCACCACACCCGGCGCATGCCCCGGAGGCCTCGAACAAGGGCTGGAGTGTCTGGGCGTGCTTGACGGTGTCGTGGCGCACGTCGGCGCGGTCCAGATAGGGAAGCTGCTCGAAGATCGACCAGCGCTCGCGCTCGACGTCGCGCGTGCTGGCTGCCGGGACCATGTCGAGCGCCTTGTGGCTGCGGTCGCTGCGGCTGACCGCAGGGCAGGTGGTCGCGCACACGCCGCAGCCGGTGCAGTCGTCCGGTGCGACCTGGACGGTGATGTGGTGGCCGGCAAGGCCACGGTCCTGGAACGGCTTGTGCGCGAACACGTCGGGCAGATCGTCGACTGCATCGGGGGCGACCAGCTTGATCTGGATCGCCGCGTGCGGGCACACGATGGCGCACTTGCCGCAGTCGATGCACAGATCGGGATCCCACGAGGGCAGTTCTTCGGCGAGTGAGCGCTTCTCCCATCGGGCCGTTGACGTCGGGAATGCACCGTCGACGGGCAATGCGGACACCGGAAGCGAATCACCGTCGCCGGCGAGCATGCGTCCGGTGACGTGACGGACGAACTCGTCGACGTCATCGAGCGCGCGGCCTCGCAACGCCGCGGCACGAGCGACGACGTCGATCGGCTCGACCGGTTGGTTCACCTCGGGGGGCAGCTCAAGCCGGACAGCCGCGCCACGGGCGGCCTTGATCGCTGCGAGATTGCGGTCGACCACAGTCTGCCCCAAATCGGCATAGGTCGCCTCGGCCGCCGCGGCGATCGCGTCACGTGCCGCTTCGGCAGGCAACAGCCCGGCGACCTCGAACAGGGCAACCTGCATGACGGTGTTGATGCGCCCGGCGATGCCCGCGTCTCGCGCCAGTGCATACGCGTCGAGGACGTAGACCTCGGCGTGCCGGTCGATCAGTTGCCGTTGCACCCGCCCAGGCAGTCGGTCCCATACGTCTTCGGGCGCGAACGGCGCGTTGAGGAGGAAGATCCCGCCGTCGCGCAATGTGCCGACGATGTCACGCCGTTCCAGCAGCCCGAACTGATGGCAGCCGACGACGTCGGCCTGGTCGATCAGGTAGGCCGACGTGATCGGTTGCGGCGAGAAGCGAAGGTGTGACTCGGTTGTCGCACCCGACTTCTTTGAGTCGTAGACGAACGCTGCCTGGACGGCGAACCCCCCGTGCTTGGCGAGGATCTTCGCCGTGTTCTTCGTCGCGCCGACGGTCCCGTCGGATCCCAGGCCGTGCAACACGATCTGGGTGACGCCCGCAGCCGGCACCGCCGGCGTGGTGTCGACGGGCAGCGACAACTTCGTCACGTCGTCGGTGATGCCCACGGTGAACCGGCGCATCGGAGCGTCGCGGTCGAGTTCGTCGAACACAGCCGAGGCCATCGCCGGCGTGAACGGCTTGCTGGACAGCCCGTAGCGCCCGCCGATGAGCATCGGCAAGCGGTCGCGCTCGCCACGCATCGACGCTTCGGCGAACGCGGTCACGACGTCGGTGAACAGCGGCTCGCCGACCGCGCCCGGTTCCTTGGTGCGGTCGAGCACCGCGATCGCCGTCGCCGTCGCCGGCACGGCATGAAGGAGCGCAGTGACCGGAAACGGCCGGAACAGCCGCACCGTGCACACCCCGACCGCTTCCCCCCGAGCCCGCCGCTGGTCGACGACCTCACGCAGCGTGCCCGACGCAGAACCCATGACGACGACGACACGTGTGGCGTCGGGCGCGCCGTAGTAGTCGACGAGGTCGTAGGCCCGTCCGGTGCGCGTCTGAAGGGTGCGCATCGTTTCCCGCACGATCCCGCCCACGGCGTCGATGTACGGGTTGCTGGCTTCGCGTGCCTGGAAGAAGACGTCGGGATTCTGCGCCGACCCGCGCAACGACGGGCGTTCGGGGTCAAGTCCACGCGCCCGGTGGCGCACGATGTCGTCGTCGGCGAACAGCGCCGTCAGGTCGGCGTCGTCGAGGGGGGTGACCGTGGCCAGTTCGTGGGAGGTCTGGAAACCGTCCATGAAGTGGAGGAACGGAACGCGCGAGCGCAGGGTTGCGGCGTGGGCTACGGCGGCGAAGTCGTGTGCTTCCTGCGGCGATGTCGCCGACAGCATGGCCCATCCGGTGCCGCGTGCGGCCATGACGTCGGAATGGTCACCGAAGATCGACAGCGCATGGGTCGCCACGGTCCGCGCAGCGACATGGATTACGGCCGGTGTCAGCTCGCCGGCGATCTTGAACATGTTGGGCAGCATGAGCAGCAGCCCTTGGGAGGCCGTGAACGTGGTCCCCAGCGCGCCGGCCTGCACGGCACCGTGCAGCGCACCGGCGGCGCCGGCCTCCGATTGCATCTGCACGACCCGGGGCACCGTGGACCACAGGTTTGGCCGGCCGCGTGCTGCCCAGGTGTCCGCGTGTTCGCCCATGGGCGAGGCGGGGGTGATGGGATACAGGCAGATCGCTTCGCTGGCGGCATAGGCAACACGTGCGACTGCCTCGTTGCCGTCCATCACGACCGGTTCGCGCCGCTGTTGTGTCATCGTCGCTGCAACTCCATGTCCGCTGCAGCGACCCTACGGACCGTCCAACACCGCGAGAGGTGTCACTGGTCCTTGACCCGTGGGACCATCAGCCCCACCGAGTGTGCACCTCAGCTCGTCGGTGACGACGCTGACTCCGCGCTGTCATCGGCATCCTCACCGTCGTCGTCATGGCGGGTCACACGCACCTTGCCAACCCGCCGGCCCTGGACGGACTCGACCGTGAGCGTGATCCCGTTCAGCTCGATCGTCTCGCCCTCGGCCGCCACACGGCCGAGTGTGCCGAAGACCAGCCCCCCAAGCGTGTCCCAACCCTCTTCGGGCAATTCGGCATCGAGCAGGTCGTTGAGGTCGTCGACGCCGAGCCGGGCGTCGATACGGAACTCGCCGTCGTCGAGCACCTCGACGAGCGGTTCCTCGTGATCGTGTTCATCGACGATTTCTCCCACAATTTCTTCGAGAATGTCTTCGATCGTGACAAGTCCGACGATGTCGCCATATTCGTCGACGACGATCGCCATGTGGACGGCGGATGCCTGCAGGTCGCGAAGCAGATCGTCGCCGTGCTTCGTTTCGGGAACGAACGTGGCCGGGCGGACCAGGTCCTCCCAGCCGAGACGATCTCCGGAGGTCACCCGGGCGAGCAGATCCTTCGCGTAGACGACGCCGACGAACGTGTCGGGATCATCGGCCGCGTGCACCGGCAGTCGCGAATAGCCGCGTTCGTTGACGACATCGACGACGGCGTCGAATCGGGCGTCCTCGGCAATCGTGACCATGTCCGGCCGGGGCGTCATGATCTCCCGGACGCGTGTGTCCGCGAGGTCGAAGATGGACTGGATCATGGCCCGTTCCTCGGGCTCGAGTTCGTCGTCGGACTCGTCATCGTCGACTTCGGCCTCGTGCTCCTCGTCGTCGGACACGTAGGGTCCCGCAGCATCCAAGCGGCGCGGCACCAGCGCACGACCGAGCGACACGACGAAGGTCGCAAGCGGGCTCAGCACGCGGACCAACACGCGCGCCGGCGCTGCGAGACGCAGTCCCGTGGCCTCGAGCGCGCGAAGGGCGAGCGTGCGAGGCACGACCTCGCCGAGCACGAGGCTCGCGACCGCGACGATCAGCAGTGCGGCGCCGATGGTGAGCGCACCGTCGTTGACACGCAGCGCGAGCGCGATCGCGACGGCGGTCACGGCAATCCGGGACAGCACCGTTGCGACGAGAAGCGCGTTGAGCGCCGTGACCCGATGCTCGATCAACCACAGCAACGACGCGGACCCCCGCCGCTGCTCGTCATCGAGACGCAACGCCCGGACCAGGTGCACCCGCGTGACGACGGTCTCGACTGCGGCCAAAAACGCCGACAAGGCGACCAGGACGATGATCACCACCGCCAACACGCCCACGTCGTTCATGCCCATTCCTTCGTCATGCGTTCGTGGCCTGGAAGTCGGCCAGCAACTCGTCGGTCAGCGCGAACATCGCAGCGGCCTCGTCCGGTTCGGCGTGATCCATGCCGAGCAGATGGAGGATTCCGTGGACGGTGAGCATGGACAGCTCACGTGCGAAGGTCGTGCCGTTGTCTTCCGCCTGGCGGCGGATATAGGCCGGACACAGCACGACGTCACCGAGGATGGCGGGAGCGTCGCCGACGACTTCCCCCGGTTCGTCAATCGGGAACGCCAACACGTCCGTCGGGCCGTCGCCGTCAAGATGCTGCGCGTTCAGCTGGGCGATCGTGGGTTCATCGACGAGCACGACGGTGAGTTCCATGTCGTCGGGAACACGGCGTTGCGTGAGCACGAACCGTGCCAGTGCGAGCAGCGCCTCATCGTCGACCGAAACGTCCTGCTCATCCGCGAGGAGTACTGCCACTCACGCGCCTCCGTCGTCGGATGCCCTCGCGTCGTCCGCAGCACGTGCGTCCTCACGCGCGTCGAACTCTGCGTAGGCCTCGACGATGCGCTGGACGATGTGGTGGCGCACGACATCGGTCGGCTGCAATTCGACGAACTGCACCCCGTCGATGTCGATGAGGATGTCGCGCACGATGCGTAGGCCCGACCGCTTGCCCGACGGCAGGTCGACCTGGCTGATGTCACCGGTCACGACCGCCTGTGAGTTGAACCCGATCCGGGTCAGGAACATCTTCATCTGTTCGGGCGTGGTGTTCTGTGCTTCGTCGAGCACGATGAACGCATCGTTGAGTGTGCGACCGCGCATGTACGCCAGCGGTGCGACCTCAATCGTGCCACGGTCGACGTGGGCGATGAGTTCCTCGGCGTCCATCATGTCGTGAAGGGCATCCCACAGGGGTTTGAGGTACGGATCGATCTTCTCATGGAGCGTGCCGGGGAGGAAGCCGAGTCGCTCGCCGGCTTCGACGGCCGGGCGGGTGAGGATCAGGCGACGGACATCCTTGGCCCGAAGCGCCTGCACGGCGGCGCCCATCGCAAGATAGGTCTTGCCCGTTCCGGCCGGTCCGATGCCGAAGGTGACCGTGCTCGCGCGGATCGCGTCGAGATACTGCTTCTGCCCCAGTGTCTTGGGACGGATCGTGCGGCCACGGTGCGACAGCAGCGCATCGGAGAGCACATCGGACGGCCGTTCGACGGCATCATGCTGCACCATGCGGATGGTCTGGGTCACCGCACTGGTATCGAGTTGCTGCCCCCGCTCGAGCAGTGCGAGCAACTCCTCGAAGAGCCGGGCGACGCGATTGACTTCGTCACTGTCGGCGCCCGAGATCGTGATCTGATTGCCGCGCACGTGGATCGCGGCCGCGAACGCATCCTCGACGAGACGCAAGAGGACGTCGTTCGTGCCCACCAGCGCCACCATCGCGTGCTCGCCGGGAACGTGCAGCGTCATCGAAGTCACGCCGGAAGCAACATCCGTCGAGGCATCGGGATAGACGTCGATGTCCACAGGGGACATCGGAGAACTCACCACCTGGACCTGTCGCTCCTCTGCGTGGTCGATGATCTCCGCCAGCGTACCGCTCCGGGGCCGCTGACGGTCAGGTGCCGGCGGGTTGGGGTTGCCAGCGGTATGTGAGCGCCGACACGGCGGCAACGGCGGCCGCTGCCGCATGTTCCGTGCGGAGGATGGTGTCACCGAGACGCACGAGGCGCCCGCCGAGTGACAGCAGATGGTCACGTTCGGCCTCGTCCCATCCGCCTTCGGGACCGATCGCGACGACGACATCTTCGGGCCGCGCATCGGGCCCGATGACGGTCGCGTCGAGCGCGGTGTCCGCCGCCGGGTCTGCGATCAGCACGCAGGCGCCGGCGGACGATGACAGGTCGGAGACGGCTGCCGGCCCACGCACGCTCGGCAGTCTCGGGTTGCGCGACTGCCGGGCTGCGGCACGCACGACGGCATCGATGCGCGCCTGCATCCGTTCGGCGCGGTCGGTGCGGTCGGCGACGCTGCGGTGTGCGGCGACGATCACCAGCTCGTCAATCGCGAGTTCGGTCAGGACGCGTGCGACATCGTCGACTTTGCGGCCCTTGGGCAGGGCCTGCCAGACCGTAACGCGGGGCCGAGGACCCTCGGACACGACGACGTCATCGACGAGTTCGACATCGTCGCCTCGCACGACCGCCGACGCGCTGCGCCCGTTGCCGTCCGTGGCGACGACTGCATCGCCATCAGCGACACGCAGCACCCGCCGCAAGTGGTGGCGTTCGTCGGGCTCGACAGTGAACCGGACGCCGGCGGACGCGCCGGAGAGGTCACCGACGACGAGGAACGGTGCGGGCCGACTCACCGCGGGAACGCGTCGCGCAGCCGGGCGAAGAGTCCGGATCCGGCCGATGCGCGTGATTCGCCGCGCAGCTCGGCGAGTTCCTCGAGCACCGCCCGCTGTGCGTCGTCGAGGTCGGTGGGTACCTCGACACGAACCAGCAGTCGCAGATCCCCGCGTCGACCACCGCCCTTGACCGGCAGTCCTGCCCGGCGCAGGGTGAGGACGTCACCGGGTTGCGTTCCCGGCGGCACGGTGACCTCACGCTCCTCACCCTCGAGCACCGGCACCGAGAGCGTGCCACCGAGCGCTGCTTGCGTGACCGGAACAACGACTTCGGCCAGAAGGTCGCGCCCGTCCCGCTCGTAGACCTCGTGTGGCGAGACGTGAATCTCGATATACAGGTCGCCGGCGTGGGCGCCGTGCCGGCCGGCTTCGCCCCCGCCGGAAATGCGCAGTCGGTCGCCGTGTTCGACACCGGGTGGCACGTCGATGTTCACCGTCCGATGCTCCGCGCGGCGTCCTTCGCCCCCGCAGCGCACGCACGGGTCACCGACGGCACGTCCGCTGCCCTGGCAGCCGGGACACGGCCGGGCCGTCGCCATCTGGCCGAATGCGGTGCGGACGACGCGTTGCACCTGGCCGGCGCCACCGCAGGTCTGGCACCGACCGGCGCCGGAACCGTCGGCCGATCCGCTGCCGCCGCAGACGTCACACGACACAGCGGCATCGATCTCGACGTCACGGCGCGCGCCCGTCAACACCTCTTCGAGCGACAGTTCGACGCCGACGAGCACGTCGCGCCCCTGCGACGACCGGCGCGTCGCGCCGCCACCACCACCGCCGAACGCCGAGCCGAAGAACGCGTCGATGACGTCGTTGATCCCCCCGAACCCTGCACCGCCGAATCCGAACGGATCGCCACCACCGCTGCCGTTGCCGTCATCGCCGAATCGGTCATAGCGCGCCCGCCGCTGCGGGTCCGACAGCACCTCGTGTGCGTGCGAGATGCGCTTGAACTGCTCCTCGTCACCGCCGGCATCGGGGTGCGCCTGTCGGGCCTTGCGGCGGTAGGCACGCTTGATGTCCTCAGGCGAGGCGTCACGCGCCACGCCGAGCACGTCGTACAGGTCGTCAGCCACAGCACATCCAGAGGGTCGATCGCGATGCGGCGCTCACTCCGAGAGGTCGGTGAGCGTCGCCTGGAGTTGGTCGGCGACGGCACGAACCGTCGCGAGCACTCCGGCATAGTCCATTCGGGTCGGGCCCAGCACACCCAGTGACCCGTCGGTCACCAGTCGATAGCGCTGGGCCACCAGCGAAGCGGCGCGGAGATCTTCGACTTCGTTCTCCTGACCGATGCGAACCGTCGGCCGGTCGTCCTCGGCAGTGTCAGACAGCATGCGTGCCAGCGTTGCGCGCTGCTCCAGCAGCTGAAGCACCCGCGACAACTGTTCCCGCTCGAACGATTCGTCACCGACAAGCGACGCTTGGCCACCGACGTAGACGTGGTGGAGCGTCTCGTCGGCGAGATCGTGTTCCGTCGCCTCGGCGAGTGCACTGAACATGTCGATCAGTTCACCGGGCGCGTCATCGCGCAGCTGGGCAAGGCGCGCGTGGACGTCTCCGAGCCGATGGCCGCACACGTGCTCGCCGAGCACCGTCCGGACCCGGTCGAAGTCGGCTTCGGAGGCATCGACGGGCAGTTCGACCATCCGTTTCTCGATGCGCCCGGTGTCGGAGACCAGCAGCAGCATGCCGCTGCCGGGGGCAAGCGCTACCAGTTCGGCGAGCTTGATGCGTGACGCGTCGATCGCCGGCGCGATGACCAGGGAGACAAGGCGGGTGAGCTGGCTGAGGACCGACGATGTCCGCGCGAGCAGGTCTTCGACGTCACGCGAAGAGCCCAGCAGCTCTTCGACGACCTCTCGGCGGGACGCGTCGGCCGCCGGGTTGTCGCGGAGGTCGTCGACGAATCGCCGGTAGCCCTTGTCTGTCGGCACACGACCGGCAGAGGTGTGCGGCTGGGTGATGTAGCCCTGTTCCTCGAGCGCGGCCATGTCGTTGCGCACAGTTGCCGCGGACACGCCGAGGTCGGCGACTTCGACCACATGTTTCGACCCGACCGGTTCGCCGCCAGCGACATACTCGGTCACGATGGTGCGCAGGATCGTCAACTTGCGCTCGTCGAGCGCGCCCGCGTCGTCGCCACTCTCGGCAGCAGGCGGCGGCGCGGCGGCCAGCTCTGTCTTGAGGCGAATGACGTTCGCCGATTCAGACAACGCGACCTCCTTTCGCACAGCGCCGACGGCAAGACGCGGTGTCACACACGTCGACACCCGCCGATCAGCACCCATCAGCGTACCGACCGTGCACCGTTTCCCCGGGACATGCCAGGTCGTAGGCTGCACGCCGACATCGGACGAATCGGACCATCGGCAGGCAGCTGGACGAGATCCGGACACGCAATGACGCGCTGCGCGAACTCGGCGTCGCGCCCGACGCGACCGCGGACGAGATCAAGCAGGTCTATCGCGACCTCGCCCGTCGCCACCATCCGGATCGTGGCGGGGACCCCGCGACGTTCCGTCGGGTGCACGCCGCCTACGACGTCCTGTCGTCGACGCCGGCAGCCAGCCCCCGGATGGCACGCGGACGGCCCTCGCGACGCGCGACAGTCGACGGCACCGATGTGGGTGCGGTCGACTGGGATGCCCAGATGCAGCCGGGCGCACCATTGACCCGCGATGCCTTCGCCGCCGCCGTCCGCAACGGGCAGGCCGTTCGAGCGGTCAGCCGGGCGCCAGGGTCCCGGCTCAACCGCCTTGCGCCACACCTGGCCGAGGACTTCTCCTCACAGCTGACGGCTGCCGTCGGCACCGACGACCGCGGCCGCACCGCGATCCACGTGGACCTGACCGCCGCGAATCGTGCCGCCCGTCGAGTGCTCGACCGGGCCGAGTGCGGCGACGAGTGGATCCGGCGCCGCGGATCATCGACGACCCGACTACGGGCCACCGTCGCTGCTGAAGACGATCTCGCCGCAGCGGCCGCGCAGGCCGCAGGCCGGCTTACCACGCTGCTCGGACAACTGCACTGGCCGTTGCACCAGTGGCGGGCAATCGGCACGCGCGAGGCCGCGTCAGCATCCCGCCGGTTCGGCCATTGGGGCGCCTTCGAGATATGAGATGAGCGTGGTCGCGGGCACCGCCAGACCGGTCCCCCGCCCCACTTCGAGCGCGAACACGACCCCGACGACACGCCCCTGCTGATCGAGCACCGGACCACCCGAATTGCCCTGGCGGATCTCCGCGTCGATGCGCAACACTTCGGTCGCTTCGTCCAGCAGTTCACCGGACACGTGGCCGAGCACCGTCCCGGTGACGACCGTCGCCGGTCCTCCGCCCGGATAACCGACGACGATGATCGGCTCGCCGACCTCGACCGGTGTCTCCCGCAGCTCAGCAACCGGCAGACCGGCATCGTCAGCCAGCCGCAGCATCGCGAGGTCGCTGGAAACCGCCAGCCCGCGAACCTCGGCGTCGAGACTGCGGCCATCCCAGGTGTTGAGCGTGACCTCGCGTGGCTCGTCGACGACGTGCCGGTTCGTCACGACGATGCCGCCGGGAAGCACGAAACCCGATCCGACACCGAACTGGCGGCACCCCAGCGTGCGAATCCGGACGGTGATCTCCTGCGCGCGGCGCATGACCGACGTCGCCGCAGGCGACGGAAGGTCGAGGTCCTCGAGTTCTTCGAGCTCACCGGCGCTGGCGTCGGGCACGGGTTCAGGTGGTGGCACACAGGCGACAGCGATCACGATCACGCCGAGCGCCGCGGTGATCCGCAGGTGATGTTTCACTGGATCTGGCTCGCTGCTGCGGCGGCCCCAGCTGCAGCCGACCGCGCGTCGTTGCAGAAGGTGGTGGTTGCCTGCGCCTGGGCGTTGAGCGGATCGACGTCGACCGGATCACCCGCGGCAGCGCGGTTGAACGCCTCGACGGTGGTCGCGTGCAGCGCGAACATCCGATCGACGCATTCGTCGAGCGCATCGATCGCACTGGCGATGCGATTCGACACCTGTGCCAGCACGTCCCGTTCCACCTGCACGGTCGTCGCGGTGTCCTCGGCCTGGGCCTTCTCGTCCGCCAGTTCGCGGATCCGATCCTCGAGGCGGGTCACATCGCCTTCCGAGGTCGCGAGCATCGTTGCGATCTCATCGAGTTGGGTTTGCAGCGCCTCGACACGGCCGAGCGCGTCGTCCCGCTGCCCGGCGAGGTCTTCGGCTGAATCACGCCACTCAGCGGCGACCTGCCGCTGGTCGACAGCGATGCCGGCGGCGACTGCAGTGGACGCCACGAGCAGGATGACCGTGACGATCCACGGCCAGCGCCGGCGTGTTCGGGCGTCGTAAGCCGGCGGCGGCACCGTCGGGGGCGCCGGAAGTGACGGTTCGTCCACCTGCGACCTCCTGGGCGCCGCGTGCCCGATGGTCGAGCCTCCTCGGGATTGGCGGCGCGATCCGGCAGGCTATGCGTATTCGGCGAGTGGAGGTGCTGTGGCCGACGATGACGGACCGCTGTCCCCCGACGTCCTGCTGCGCCATGCTGCGGCGGGCGACGCAGCACGCGCCCTCGATGTTCTTGCGACGGTCAATGCAACCAAGCTGCTCGACGCCGTCTTCACCCAGGCAGAGCTCGCTGTCGAGGATGGCAGCGCCCGCCGTGCGGGCCTCGACGCCATCGCGGAACTGGATCGGGCCGCCATCGAGATCATGGACCTGCCGCAATCGTCGATGCCGGATGTCGCCGAGATCGACTCGAGCGAAGGTCCGACCCTCGTAGGCTGGGAACTGGCGACCGTTGCCCCGGAAGACGTCACGACAGCGGCGCTGGTCGCAGACGTTCGTCCCTGGATGCTGGCGGTCGTCGCGTTCGCGGACACCTTGGACCGCACCGGTGACCGTTATCGGCGAGTCGTCGCCGCGGCCGCCGATGGACGGCTGGTGGCCGGCCAGCTGCGCTACGCAACCGGAAGCGACGCGCCCGACCTTCTCGACGGCATCGTAGCCCGTCGGGCCGCAGACCTCACCGACGACGCGACGCTCGCCACGACCTTGCTCGCCACGCTTCGTGCCGCCGCGCGCGGACGGTAGACCTACCTGCGCCTGCCTCCCCCGCGGCGATCGTCAATGATTGGGACCTGCATGCACGTGTTCGGACGCTTCCGCCCGCACGCACGCGGCTTCGGATTCCTCCACCTTGTCGCCGAAGACGGCTGGACACCTGCCGAGGTCACCGTGCCGCGCGACGGTGGGCCACCGGTGACGGCAGACCGGGTTTTCGTCCCGCCCGCGACCGCGCGCGGCCTGGTGTCCGACGACCTCGTGCGTGCCGAAGTGGACGCCGACGACAAGGGGATCAGCGCCGAGCGCGTCGAGGTCCAGCAACGACCCCGCAGACTCCTCGTCGGTCGCGTGGTCAACGGTCCCGGCAGAACGGTGCTCGAACCGGTCTCCGAGCTCGCCACCGGCTGGCTTGAGCTCGATGATGCCGTGGTCGCCGCGCAAGCGGTGGCAACCGGCCGTGTCGTGGTGGTGCTGAGAGCCGAGGACGACGACGGTGCGCCGACGGGCCGCGCGCTGGTCGCCGGCGGATTCGTCGCGGGTTCACCGGCAGCAGTTCGGGCCATCAGCGCGGTGGTGACGCTGGACCGTGTCGCACCCGATCTCGTCGCGGGCGGGCCGGCTGCGGCCGGACTCGACGCACAAACCGCGACGATGACCCACATCCGTCTGGTCGGCCGGCTGGCAGGCGGCGGCCGCGGTGCAGCGGCGGGGCTCGACACCGACGGGCCGATTCCCGGGTCCGATCTGGTGGCGACCGACCGCCGCGACGAGCCGGCGATCACGATCGACGATGCGGGTGCACGCGACCTTGACGATGCACTCACCGCGACGTGGCCGGGCAGCGCCGACGATGCGGTCACCGTCGCCGTGCACATCGCCGATGCGGCCGGTGCCGTTGGTGTCGGCTCACCCGCCGACAACTACGCGAGAACGGTTGCGGCGACCGCATACCTCGCGGTCGGCGACAACGCCCCGATGCTCGACCCCGTGCTCGCCGAAGATCGGCTGTCGCTGCACGCCGGAGCGGACCGCACCGTCGTATCCGTACGGTTCGCGGTCGAGGCCGACGGTGCGGTCACCTCCCCGACGATCGAGCTGGCGCAGATCACCTCACGTGCGCAGCTGAGCTATGCCGCGGTGGAGCATTGGCTTGCCGGCGATTCCCGGTCCCTCGCCAGCGAACACGACACCACCGTGCTCGAAACGCTCGGCGCGATCACCGAGGCGTCGCGACGGCTGGGAATCGAACGCGACCGGCGAGTGACATTCGAGCGGCTCTTCGCCAGCGCGACGGTGACCCCGGCGCTCGTCGACGGCCGCCTGACGGTCGCCGAGGCCGAGCCGCATGCCAACGCCTACCGACTCGTGGAGCGACTCATGGTCGCCGCGAATGAAGCGGTCGCCACCGCACTGGTGGCGGCCCAGATTCCCGCCCTCTACCGCACGCACGCGGGTCTCGATCCGCAACGGCTCGCGCGTGTGCGCGCGGCCGCCGAACTCGCCGGCGCCACGATCGACGGGCACACCGACGATGCCGAACAGATCGCCGCGCAGCTGCTTGCCGCGATTGACACCGCGGAGCACGAGGGTCGTACGGCCGACCGCGATCTACTCATCGCCGTCGCCACCGGCGCGACGGCGCGCGCGAGCTACGACCCCGATCCGACGCACCACCGCGGCCTCGCGGCCGATGCCTACACCCACTTCACGTCACCGATTCGGCGTTACGCCGACCTCGTGGTGCACCGGCAGCTCCGCGCCATGCTCGCGGGCACGACACCGCCCTACGACATCGCGGAGCTGGCGCCGCTCGCCGGTTGGCTCGACGCACGTGCCGGCGCGCTGCAGCATCTTGAGGCTCGCGAACGCACCGACCTGTGGGCCCAACTGCTCGACCGCGGCTTCCTCACCGAGAGCGAACCGGCAACGATCACCGGGCTGACCGTCAATGGGCTGCGCATCCGGCTGTCCCGATTGGGCCTTTCGGGTTTCGTGACGGCGGAACGTGCATTGGGGCTTCCGCCGCGGCAGCGCGGCCAGCTCGTCGTCGACGAGCACGGTCTGACGACGACGTCCGGGCCATGGCGCGTCGGCTCCCGGGTCGCGGTCCGGTTCGTCGGACTGGACGACACGTCGCGGCCGATCTGGCGACTCGACGAGTAGGGTGCGCGCCGACGAGGAGGTCGCGATGGGACGCAGGATCACCGTCAACGGTTGGACGCCGAAGATCGCCGCGACCGCATTCATCGCCGATGACGTCACCGTCGCCGGCGACGTCACGATCGGCGACAGAGCGTCCCTTTGGTTCGGCACGGTCATACGCGGCGATTGCGCTCCCGTGCGCATCGGCGCGGAGTCGAACGTGCAGGATCTGTGCGTCATCCACACCGACGAGGACGCTCCCGCCGTGCTCGGTGACCGGGTGACCGTCGGCCACCGCGTCGTGTTGCACGGTTGCACCGTCGACGACGACGCACTCATCGGCATGGGCGCGGTGGTCCTCAACGGCGCGCACATCGGTGCCGGCGCCGTCGTCGGAGCCGGTGCAGTCGTGACCGAAGGCACCGCGATCCCCGAGAACTCGCTGGCCGTGGGTATTCCTGCCCGCGTCGTCGACCGTCCGGTGCCGCCGGTGCCGCGCTCGAACGTCGCCGGCTATCTCGAACTGTCCGACTGGTATCGCGCGGCGTCATTCGACAACTGAGTCCGGTTGGGTGGATGTCAGCAGTGCCCGAAGTCCCGAGGCGCGCTGGACGCGCCGCTCGAGCGCCCGGTGCAACGTGTCCGCATCGGCGACGACCGCGACGTGGCGACGCGCCCGCGTGATCGCGGTGTAGACGAGTTCGCGGGTCAGCAGCGGCGAATCCGACGCCCCCAGTGTGACGACGACACGATCGAACTGGGATCCCTGGCTCTTGTGCACCGACAGCGCGTACACGGGTTCGAGATGCCCGATCCGGGCAACGGGAACCTGCCGCACCGCCCCATCCGGAGCCGGGAAGGCGACCACCGACTGGTCGGCGGACCGGACGACGATCCCGACATCGCCGTTGAACAGCTGCTGTGCATGGTCGTTGCGGGTGACGAGCACCGGCGTGCCGATGTCGAAGGCCCGACGGGGATCGCCGTCGCCGCGGTTCGGTCGGCCGATCGTCCGCGCGACTTCGGACCCGACTGCCGCGTTGAGGTGATCGACCCCACCGGGGCCACGACGCAGCGCGGCGAGGACGCCGAGTTGTCCGAGGTCGGCCAGCAGGCCGCCCGGATCGTCGTCGGCACCGGCGCGTGCGGCAAGCGCGGCGAAATGGGTCACGATCCGGTCGAACCACGGGCGCGGCAGCAGGCCGGAGCCGCGACGGTCAGGCGCGGCCAGCTCCACCGCTTCGTCGTGCCATCCGGCGTCCGCGGACGGGTCGCTCGGCGTCATCGCCGCGACCACCTCGGCCGCGGACCGCTCGTCGCGAATGCGGCCGGCGACGAGCCCAATGCCCGACGTCGGCGTGAAGCGGTAGTTGTGCCGCAGCTCGACGATCCGATCCGTCAACGCGGTTCGCGGGGCATCGTCGCTGCCGCAGGCGGCACCGGCGGCGCTGATGTCGGCGAGCACCGCTCCGGCATCGATCGACACGAGCTGGTCCCGATCACCGACAAGGAGCAGACGCGCCGTGTCCGGAAGTGCGTCGAGCAGCTTGGCCATCATCGGCAGCGAGACCATCGACGCTTCGTCGACGACGACCACGTCGACGTCGAGCGGCCGGTCGCGGCCGTGCCGGAATCGCGACGGATTGCGTGGATCGAATCCGAGCAGGCGGTGCAGCGTCGTCGCCGGCAGGTCGGCCAGGCCCGCCTGGCCGGCGTCGGCGTCGCCGTGTTGGCGGATCGCCTCGCCCATGCGGGCGGCGGCCTTGCCCGTCGGCGCGGCCAACGCGATGCGGCCGGCGAGTTCGGGCATGGTGGCGACGAGTGTGGCCAGCACGCGAACCACCGTCGTCGTCTTGCCCGTTCCCGGTCCGCCGGTGAGTACTGTCAGACGTGCCGTGACGGCAGTGTTGATCGCGGCTCGCTGTGCGCCGTCGGCGACCGCCTCGGTGGCCGCGGCCACCGCCGACGGCGGCACTGGGTCGACCGGTGAGGATGCCAGTGCCTGCAGTCGCGCGGCGACGCGTTGTTCGTAGCGCCAGTACCGGTCGAGATACACGCGTGGACCGTCGAGCACCAGCGGTGTCGCCCGCTCGGGGTCGCTGCCGCCGCCGATGGCGGCCGACGCGACGAGGTGCTGCCGCCAGGTGTCGACGTCGGGAAGCTCCATCGCGGCACGACGATCGTCCCGGTCGGCGAGCCCGACGTCGAGCGTGCGGGCGAGATCGAGGCACACGTGTCCGGCACGTGTCGCGTGCACGGTCAGGGCGGCGGTGAGGCGGACGAGTTCGTCGTCGCTGCCCGCCAACCGGAGGAACGTGTCGGCCGCCCGCACGTCGAACGTGTCGACGACACCGAGGGCACGCAATGCGGAGACCGAGGTCATCGGGTCCCCCGCAAGGTGTCGTCGAGCGCTTCGATCAGTGCCCGTGCCGGCCGATCGACATACACCCCGGTGTCCGCCGGCTGGGCGGTACCGAGCATGCCGCGCAGGAACAGATAGGCCGCGCCTGCGATGTGCGTGTCGTAGTCGTAGTCGGCGAGCCGAAGCCGCAGGTAGCGGTGCAACGCCACGAGATACAGGTGGTACTGCAAGACGTAGTCGTGGGTCACCATGACGTCGCGAATCCGGTCGAGGTGATAGTCGGCCACCGTGGACTGTTCGACGCCGGCCGCGTCGCGCGAGCCGAGCCAGTTGGTCTTGTAGTCGGCGAGGAAGTAGCGGTCACCGACCCGGGCGACGAGGTCGATGCTGCCGGTGAGCATGCCCCGGAACCGGTGATCGGGGCGACGGCGCAATCGATCGGCGAGTGGGCCCAACGGCGCGTCGGTGGCGCCATCGTGCGCGGCGAACACGTCGGCGAGTGCGTGCAGGGACACAGCCGGTCCGCCACGGACACCGCCGGCAACCGGAAGGTCGAAGGACAGCTCGTCGCGTCTGTCGGAGCGCGCAATCGCCGCCAGGGCGATGTCGCCGAGCGTGCCACCGAGCGGCGTGACAAGCGCTCGAGCCACCCCATCGACCAGTTGGCGCCGTTCGTCGCCGGTGAATTCGCGCGCGAACCTGTCCACGTGCGCAACCAGGTGATCGCGGCCGCCGTCGGCGAAGTCGAGGTGTTCCAGCATGCGGTGGACCGCGGTTCCGACCGCGGGTCCACGCGGAAACCGCGCCAACGGCACCTCATCGACCGGGCCATGCACGTCGGTGTCCTGCACCTCGGTCTGGGCGGTCTCGTCGAAGTCGCCGGCGTGTTCGTCGGCCCCGGCGACCGGCGTGTGCACGAGCCGGGTGAAAGAGGTTCGCTGCCACTGCCGGTCGAGCGGCCGTTGAACGGTGCGAAGGTGCACGTGCGGCCGGTCGCGATGCTCGTCCTGCCACGGCACGCCGCGAACATCGGCCGGTGCGTCGGTGACGGTAATCGCGGCTCCCGTGAACCGATCCAGCTGGTCACGAAGCTCGTCGTCGGACATCGTCGTGGCGTCCGGCTCGAACGAGGTGACATCGCCGTCGGGCCGGCTCGCCAGAAGCAGCCGATGCAGACCGGTGCCGCTGGCGCCGGCGATGGAACCGAAATGGACGACGTTGCGGTGCCGGGCCCGGGTCAGCGCGACGTAGGCCAGCCGGATGTCTTCCTGCCACTGCTGTCGCCGTGCGAGCACCACGTGCCGGTCGCGCGGCGCGACCGCGTCGTCGAAGCCGATGTCGACGATCATGCCTCCTTCGATGTCGTCACGTACGCGAACGACGGCGTCGGCAGTGCGGCGCACCGCACCGGTCCACAAGAAGGGGCTGAAGACGACCGGGAACTGCAGCCCCTTGGCACGGTGAACGGTCAGTACCTGCACCGCGTCGTCGTCGCGGTCGAGGCGCAGTTCGCTGTCGTCGGTGCGATCGTCGACCCGATCGCGTTGGCGTCGCAGCCACTGCAGCAGCGCCGCCGGACCCAGGTGCCGTCGCGATGCCTCACGATGGAGCAGCTCGACGACGTGCCCGAGATTGGTCAACACCCGGTCGCCGCCGGGCTGGGCCGCGAGGCGCGCGAACGCGTCGTTGGCGGCCAGTGCACGCCGGAACGCGACGGCGACGCCGTGGGACCGCCAACTCGCCGCCCAGTCGAGCAGCTGATCGATAACCGTCGACCATCGGGCGTCGTCGAGACGGTCGATGTCGGCGAGCGACCAGCCGAGCACCGGGCCGGCCAGAACCGCCCGGACCCGCCGCTGCGACGTCGGTTCGTGCAACGCCGCGAGGAACCGCTCGACGTCTCCCGCTTCGACGCTGTCGAACACGCTGTGGTCGGCAGCGACGACGGCCGGCACCCCGACGGCGCGCAGTGCCGCCTGCGTGCGAGTCGCCTGCGCATTGGTTCGCGTGAGGACCGCGATGTCGCCGGGTCGCAGCTCGCGTGCCACATCCTCACGGTCGATGTGCACGTCACCCGACAGCATCGCGACGATCTCGTCGGCGACCAGGCGCGGCACGGCGTCCTCGGCACGGCTCTTGGCGATCGTCCCGTCGGTGTCACCGACGGTCGTCCGGGTGACCACCCGCAGCCCCAGCCCGAACGGCGCACCGGACGGGTCGTCGAGCCGGTCGGCAGCATTTGCGTCGGCCGCCCTCACGGCGGTGTAGGCGATCGCTGGGTCAGCGAACGGGCCGCCGTCAGCGAAGCGGACGGGGTCGAACAGCGTGTCGAGCGCGTCAATGACCCGCTGGTCTGAGCGGTAGTTCGTCGGCAACGTCGCGACCGGTTCGGTCGCGTCGCGCGCGGCCGCGAGGTAGGTCGTGATGTCGGCACCGCGGAAACTGTAGATCGCCTGCTTGGGGTCGCCCACGAGCACCAGGCGACGGTCGGCGAACAACGTCGAGAAGATCCGCCATTGCACCGGGTCGGTGTCCTGGAACTCGTCGATGAAGGCGACGTCGAGCCGGCTGTGGATCGCGTCGGCGACGAGACCCGCCGACATCGGGTCCGCGAGCGCATCGTCGAGCGTGCGCAGCAGGTCGGTGAACGACCACACCCCGTGGGTGCGCTTGCGACAGTCGAGTTCGTCGAACGCATCGACGACGAATCGGGACTGGAACGCTTCGGCGACACGACGCGGCAGGTCAACCAGGCGGGCAGCGGCGTCCACGACGTCCAACGCGTCCGGGATGCGCGCCTCGTCGACGATTCGGTCGGTGATCGCGCTGCGCGTCAGCGTCGCTAACGCACCGAGCGCATCGACACGACCGAGAACTGGCGCCGCGCTGAAGTCGTCGAACTGTGCACGGATGTCGGCGAGCGCCTTCGGCGTGAACGTTCGCGTCCGACCGAACGAACCGGCCGCCTGCGCATCGGTCAGCCACTGCAGCAGCGCGTCGGCCTGGGCGTGCCAGCGGTCGATGAATGCCGCAACTTCGTCATCCCACAGCTGCGCTGCCGATTGCGACTCGGGCCGTGGTGTGAGCACCGCGCCCGGAACCGATTCGAACTGGCGCAAGATGCTCGTCAAGCGATCCGGCGTGACCCGCCGTTCGGCAAGGAGCCGAAGCCATGGCGCGTCGGCCCCACGGACCTCCCGGATCCACAGATCGGCGACAACCCCGTCGATGATCGGTCCGACGTCTTCACGCAACTCGGCGCCCGTCTCCACGCCGAGCGAGGAAGACAACTGTTGGAGCACCCGCTGGCAGAACCCGTGGATCGTGTCGATCATGAGATCGTCGAAACGCGCGCGAGCGGATTCGAGGCGCCGGCGACGCACCGTGCAGGTCGCGTCGTCGGCGTCGATGAGATGATCGATGACCGCGTCGGTCCCCGCGGCTGGCGGCGTGTCGAACGCGGCGAGCACCTCGCGGATCCGCAGGCGGACACGGCCACGTAACTCGGCAGCGGCGGCCCGCGTGAACGTCACGATGACGATGCGGTCGGCGGTGACGTCCGACTCGGCGAGTGTGCGCACAACCTGATCGGTCAACGCATACGTCTTGCCCGTTCCCGCACTCGCTTCGATGCGGGCGATCCCGTCGGCCAGCGGTGCCGTCGGATCGAAGGGGTCCATCGGAATGGTCGGGTTCACGCACCTGCCCCCGACCGGACGTCATCGACACGGGCCTCCAACTCGGCGCGGCGCGAAACCCGTGCGGCGAGCAGCGGACCCCAGACCTGTTCGGCAAGCCGTGCGAACTGCTCACGCCGTCCGGACGGTTCCAGCACGTCGTCGAGCGTCACGTCGGCGCCATACACGTGCGCGACGTAGTCATCGCGGTCGCCGATCGCGTACCCGTCACCGGTGAATGCCCGACGCGCGTCAGCCATGCCGCGCCGAGCGAGTGCCGACGATGCGTGGGCGAACAGCGGGATCAGCTCACGGTCGGCACGTGCGACGACATCGGCGAGGCCGTCGAGCAGCTGCCGTGCGCGGTGCTGGGCGGAAGCCCGCTCGGTGGCCAGCGGCGCGAACCGATGCATCTGCGGGCGACCGCTGGCGTCGGGCCGCCGAGCAGCGACCGTTGCGACGGCCCCGTGGGTCACGCTGGTGGCCAGATGCGCCAGCCATGCGTCGAGGCGACGCTCGGGCGCATCTGCGCGCGGGTCGACATGCACGACGAGCGCACCCCAGTCGGTGCGTACGCCGACGACGGTGTCGCGCAGTCGCTGTTCGCCGAAGGCGACGTCGACGCTGAGGGTGGCGTCGACCGGTTCGCCCTCGACGCCGAGCGCGCGACACTCGGCGTGCAACCGCCGATCAAGTGCATCGACGACCGCGACGAGGTCGTCAAGTGCCACGATTCCCGGCGTGCCGGCGGGAACCGTGCCAGCCGCCACCTTCGCGGCCCGCCAGCGCTCGATGTCCACCGCGCGTCGCTGGTGGCGCAGCGATTCGATCAACGCTGCGCGGTCGCCAGGCGGGATCTGCAGGGGTTCGGTGTCGTCAACATGCTCGACGTAGCGGTGCAGCACGACGCCGAGTCGATCCTCGAGCAGATACCGCGTCGGATTCGCCAGTGCTCGGGCGGCCGCGCGCAGGGTGTGTTCTCGCGGCGGTGTGCGTGGCCCGAGCGCCAGGGCATCGGTCGTCAGACCGGTGTCGTCGGCCGGCCGGTCCCGGGCAACGGCCGCGGCGAATGCCGCAGCATCGAACGACACGGGACCGTGCGGATCGGTGCCGAACTCGCTGGGGCTGTGTGCGTGGAGCGCGTGATGGCGAACAGTCGCCATTCCCGCCGGACCGGACGGGGTCATTTCGAACATGTCCAGCACCTCGATCAGTTCGGTGAGGACGATCGACGGCACGATGGGTGCGTTGGTCCGCACATCACGCATCGTTGCGGTGGCAATGAATCGACGACGCGCCGACAAGAGCGCCTCGAGGAAAAGGTGACGATCCTCGGCACGGCGGTCGCGATCGCCGGCGCTCGGCGCACGGTCGACGAGGTCGAACCCGTAGCGACGTCCGGGCCTCGGGTAGGCACCGTCGTCGAGTCCGAGGACGGCGACGACCTCGTGCGGGATCGACCGCATCGGCAGCAGTTCGCAGACCGTCACCGCACCCGTTTCGTAACCGCCGGCTGCCCGACCGATATCGAGCTCGTCAGCGATGGCCGCACCGATCGCATCGACGTCGGCGATGACGTCGGTCGCCGTCGTTGCGACCTCGATCGCGTCGTCGAGTTCGATCCGCCGCCACGTGTCCTGATTGTCGACCGCGAACAGTTGGTCGACGATCTGCGGCAGGACCTGCGACCACTCGTCGAGCGATCGCGGCGTCCGCAACGTCTCGACGGCGGACAGCACCGCCTCGATCGCTTCCGACACCCGCGCGAGCACTTCGACGTCGTCGCCCTCGACATCGTCATACGGCACGACACCGCCCACGATCCGGTCGTCCTCGTCGGCGAGCGCGACGCCGAGCAGAAGACGGTCGAGTCCGCCTCGCCAGGTGTGGTGCCGGTCGCGTGGCTGCCCCCGGCCAACGCGGTCGTGCTCGTCGATCCCCCAGCGGATACCGGCCCCGGCGATCCACGAGCGCGCACGATCGGTGTCTGCGCTCGTGAGACCGAAGCGGCGTGCGACCGGATCGCGGGCGAACACGTCGACGACCTCGGTCGCCGTCACCCGGCTGCTCGCCAGTCGCAGCAGCGCCAGCAACGACTCGGCGAGCGGTTCGACGTCGGCCCGGCGCCGGTCGGCGACCACGACGGGAACGTCGGGCCGTTGCCCGTCACCAGCGAATGCTGCGGTGATCAGCGGGCCGAAACGCGCCGCGTCGGGCACGAGAATCATCACGTCGCGCGGCTCGAGCGCAGCATCTTCGTCGAGGGCCGCCAACACCGCGTCTCGCACGATTTCGGCCTGCCGCATGTCGCTGTGGGCGCCATGGATCTGCACAGTCGCGTCGCGTTCGTGCAGCGGTGGAGACGCCGGCGGCGACCGGTCCGTGCGGATCGCCGCCTGCACGCGCCCCAGCACGGTGCGTTCGGTGGGCGCCCCGCCGCCAGCCACCGTGACATCGGCGAGATCACCGCGAGCGGCTGCACGGGCGAAGAGCGCGACCGAATCTGCAGTCAACCGACCGTTGGTCGCCACGAGCGGATGATGTGCGGAGACCGCTGCGTCGTCGCGCACGGCATCGGCCCACTGCTGCGGCGAGACCGCGGGGACGTACCACGTGACGTCGACGTGGCGGGCTGTACCGACGAGCACGTCGAACAGCCGTGGCGGCAACACCGAGATGCCGAACACGTGCGCACCGGTCGGTAGCGCCTCACGGATCTGCCCGCCATCGCCGGCGAGCACGTCGAGGGTGCGGTCGAAGTCGCGCGTGGGATCACCGAGTTCGGCAACGAGCCTCCGCCACAGTTCGGGTTGCCAGCGATCGGTGGCACCGAGCGGTCGCCCGGTGGCGTCGACATCGTCGCCGTCACGCCACCGGGCCACCATGTCGGCGCGTGCGAGCGCATATTCGTTGAACACGTCGGCGATCGACCGACCGAGATTCCATGTCGAGCGGTCGACGTGCGTCGCGGGACCGGGTGTCCGCCTCAGCGTGCCCAGCGCCGCGTCGCCGCGATCACGCCACAGCACGCGGGCGACATGCCACGCGAGTCGCCGCGGCTGCCACGGTTCGAGCACGTCGTCGATCCCGCACGCCGCCGCGATCCGGGTGATCAGCTCTCCGGGGAACGGGATATCGAGGTTCGCGGCGATGCCCGATCCGTCGTCCGCGAGTCGATCGGCGAGCCGGTGGGACAACCATCGCCCCATGCCGCGACTGTGCACGACGATTGTGGTCTCGGCGAAGGGATCGTCGGGCACCTGCGAACGCAGCCGTGCGATGAGCGCGTCGACGAGCTGATCGGCGGTGGGGCCGACGACGACGTCGACGCCGGAGGGTGCAGCCGCGGATCGCGCCATGTCAGGCCGCATCGAGCGGCGTCGGGACGACACCGGTGGCGCGGAAGCGTTCCGGGACGCACGTCAGGACGATCACCTGCACGCCGGTGGACTGTCCGATGAGCGCGCTGATCCGCTCCATACGCGCCGGGTCGGTGTACCCGAGCGCGTCGTCGAGGATGAACGGCACACCGTCGGCCCCCGCGAGCCGGGCCGCGGCAAGACCGGACAGAATCGCGAGCTGCTCGCGCGCTCCGGCGCTGAGCTGGTCCCACTCGAGCCGTGCGGTGCCGATCGTGCGGCGCACGATGCGCAGATCTTCGTCGAGTTCGACATCGACGTCGTCGGTGTCGAACAGCAGTCGTGCAAGCTGGACGATCGCGTCGCGCAGCGGCGCGAGATAGGTGCGCGTGGCTTCCTCACGGGCTGCGAGCAGCGCACCGCGCAACAGTTCGAGTGCGTCCGCGCGCTGGGTGAGGCGGCGAAGATCGATCTCGGCACGTTCGAGTTCGGCGCGGACGTGTCCCCGTTGCTCTCCCAGCCCTTGGCTGCCGAGCGCATCCAGTTTGGCGTCGAGTCGCGCCCGGCGTTCACGTGCGTCGGCCAGTTGCCGGCGTGCCGTCTCGTGCGCGTTCCGGGCTGTCGTGACTTCGAGTTGGACCCGCTCGGCATCGAGCTCGGCGCGTTCGGCGTCCACCGCGTCAAGCGCGGCTTGCGCCCGATCAGCGGCCTCGCGTGCGGCTGCCCGCCGCTCGTCGAGCGTCGCGTCGGAGACGGCTTCGCGCGCGTCGTCGAGTGCGCGCCTCCGCCGCGCTTCCTCATCGCGGTCCCGGTCCTGTTCGGCCTGCGCGTTCGCGTGCTGTTCCTGCCATGCGGCGACTGCGGCGGCGTGCTCGTCGCGCTGCTGTTGGGCACGCTCGTGTGCCTCTGCGGCGG
Organism: Nitriliruptoraceae bacterium; assembly: GCA_040904785.1. Classification (GTDB taxonomy): domain Bacteria; phylum Actinomycetota; class Nitriliruptoria; order Nitriliruptorales; family Nitriliruptoraceae; genus JBBDSV01. Next base: position 24,000 of record JBBDSV010000086.1, on the reverse strand, counting down.
CCTCGGTGGCCGCACGCGCCCGTTCCACATCGTCGACGAGCATCGACCGGTCGCGGTCGGCCAGTTCGTCACCATCGACGCGTGCGGCGGCCCGCGCCGCTTCGGCCGCGGCCTCGTCGGAGGCGGCGGCCAGCTCGGCGGGCGTCGCACCATCGAGCAGGGAAGCCAGCGCGTCGTCGCGGGCGCGCAGCACGGCCAGATGCTGCCGACGTTCTGCGTCGACACGATCGGCCTCGTCGACGTCGGCAACGCCGGCCTGTGCGCAGGCCTCGGCAAGTGCGCGTCGCGCGTCTTCGACACGGCGCTGTGCGTCACGGTCGCCCGCTGCCGGGCGCACCGTGATGTCCGCGACGTCGCCGATGCGTACGGTCAGCGGTTCGCTGACGTGTCGCGTGAACGCGCCGTCGGGCTCGAGCGCCACGGTCTCGTCCTCGACGCCGAGGTCGACCGCGCGTCGGGCCCGAACGTCGAGCGTTGGCGCCGCCGCATCACGCTGAAGCTCGGCGCGGTCGAGGTCGCGAGCGGCGGCACGGATCGCGGCGATCATGTCCTCGTCGGCGACGATGGCGTCGAGTGCGGCGGCGGCCTGCCGGGCATCTTCGACGATCCTCGTCACCTGGCGCTGGCGATGATCGAGCTGGGCGTGCCGCTGCAGGGCGTCGTACCAGGCGAGGGCGTCCTCAGCCCGTCGCTGCGCTTCGCGACGTGCCTCCAACTCGTCACCGAGCGAGCGCAGCTCGTCGTCGGCCTTCGTCAGCGCACCTTCGAGTTCGTCGAGCCGTTCCTGTGCGGGCACGAGATCGGCGTCGCGTTCCTCGATTCGTGTGCGCAGGCGGGCGAGCTCGTCGATCGCTGCGCGACGCGCCTCGACCGCCTCGGTTCCCGCCTTGCACCGCTCGTCGGCTGCCTCGAGTTCAGCGACGCAGGCGCGACGACGCTCATCGAGCTGGCCGAGCGTGTCAGCGGCGGCCGTTGCGACCTCGAGGGCTTCGCGTAGCGGTCCGTCGAACTCGGCCTGCAGGGCGGGCAGCGAGCGTTCCAGCTCGGCCAGCGTGGCGATGTCCTCATCGAGCTCGGCCAGCTGAGCGTCGAGTTCATCGCGACGCTCCCGCAACGTTGCGACGTGCGCGTCGAGGTCGCCGAGCGGATCCTTGCGTCTCCGACCGGTGGGTGTGAACAACGTCAGGTAGGCCACCTCCACACGTGCGAGCACGTCATCGCCGTGCGCAGCGTCGTCGACTGCACCACCGTCGCCGAGCTGGCGCGCCAGCGTGTCGCTGGCCAACCCGACGGCGTCGAGTGCGCGACCCTGCGGCAACCACAGGGCGTCGAACAGCGTCCAGTCGACGTCGCCGTCGAGCAGTTCCCGCAGCCGGTCGTGCGCTTCGTCCCCGGTGACCGTCGCTGCCTGTGGCGCATGCACGGTCAACACCGTCTCGACGTCCCGGTTGTATCGCTTGCGCACGGTGAGGTGGACCGCGGCGGTTTCGAGTTCGAGTTCGACGAGGCTTCCCACGTCTGCGCCCGCGGGCGTCAATCCGCGCACGACCGCGGACTTGGAGGTGGCCTTCGTGGTCAGCGCGAGGCGAATCGCGTCGATCACGGTCGACTTTCCCCGTTCGTTCGGGGCGTGGACGACCGTCACGTCACCCGTGAAATCGAGCTCGCACGTCTCGATTGCCCGCACGTGCTCGAGCCGCACCCGGCGGATCCTCATCGACGCGCCTCCCGGGCATACCGCAGCAGCAACCCGAGCGCGTCACGCGCGGCCTCGGCGTCAGGGCCGGTGCCCTGGGCCGTGGCGACGAGGCGATCGCGGGCGGTGGCGACGTAGGCGGGAAGTGGATGGCCGCGCAGCTCGTCCTCGTCGACGACGATGGTCAGGTCGCGGTGGCGTTCGGGACGTTGCAGCGCGCCGAACGCATCGGCGCGTGCGTCGAGCCCGTCGTCGAGCGCAGATGCCTGCTCGAGCGTGACCACCCCGGTGACCGCGATCTTGACGACCGTGCGTGCCTTGGCATCGCGGGCATCGAGCGCGGCGAAGTGCCGGGTGAGATCCGCGGCGCCTGCCAGGTCCCAGAGCTGCTCGACGAAGCGCCATCGGCCCACCGGGACGACATCGACCGTCGGTGGCGTGTCCCGTGAGTCAGCGAGGTCGACGACGAGCGCGTTGCCCGCATCGACCTCCCGCTCAGAGGTCGGCTCGGGTGCTCCGGCATACCAGATGCGTCCGGTGCGGCCGACGTCGGTCGTCGAGTGGCGATCGCCCAGGGCGACGTAGTCGATGCCCGAGGCGTCGACCGCCGCCTCGAGGTCGGCCAGCCGGATGATGGCCGGATCGTCGAAGTCGCCGCTGAGGTCATCAACTCCGCCGTGACCGACGACGATCCGGCGGGCAGCCGTTGGTGTCACTGCCGCGCACACCGGCGTCACCGGATCACCGATCGGCCGCTTGCTGCGCCAGGGTGCTCCGACGACCTCGACGCCGTCCGCGGGGTGTCGCGGCACGTCGTCGGCGACGATCTCGACGGTGTCGGGCAGACGCTGGGTGAACGTCGGCGCCCGGAGCACCGCACCGGGAACGAGTGCGTCGTGATTGCCGGCTACCAGCAGCACCGGGACGGTGAACGCACGCAGCGCGTCGAGCGCGCGGTCGACGGTGCGGCGATCGGGATGGGTCGTGTCGAACACGTCGCCGGCGACGACGACGAACGCACACTCGCGGTCGCGGGCGAGATCGGCCATCCGAACGATGACGTCGAGCCGATCCTGTGCGAATCGGCCCTGCGCCTCACCGCGCAGGTAGTGGCGGGTCATCCCCAGCTGCCAGTCCGCCGTATGCAAGAACCGGACCACGCTGCTCCTCGTCACCATCGTCTCGGCACGCCGGTCGTGCCGTCGGGACGCCTCGTCGGCGCCGTGCGCCGGACCCTACACACCACACGTGACACGGGCTGCCCACCCGCGAGGACGCCGACGGGTCGTCCGTCCGGCGCTTGCGTTGCACACCGTGGCTCGGCCATCATCGCGGCATGCCACGTCTGCTGATCGTCCATCACTCACCGTCACCCGCGACCAGCGAACTGCTCGACGCGGTCGTCGCCGGCGCATCGACGGACGAACTCGACGGCATCGAGGTCATCGTCCGTCCCGCACTCGTCTGTGACGAGGTGACCGCGCTGGAGGCGGACGGGTATCTGCTCGGCACGACGGCGAACATCGGCTACATCTCGGGCGCGCTGAAACACTTCTTCGATCGGGTCTACTACCCCGCCCAGGACGTGACGCGAGGTCGGCCGTACGCCGCGTGGATCCACGGCAATTCGGACACGACCGGGGCAGAGCGCGCCATCGACACCATCGTCGGTGGCATGGGGTGGAAGCCGGTGGCCGCGACGCTCACGGTGATCGGCGACGTCGACGCCGACGCACGCGAGGCGGCGTGGGAACTCGGCGCGACCGTTGCCGCGTCGCTGGTGGCGTGAAAACGTCGGCGGTCAGGTCCGCGCCGCCGGGTCGAACCGCGCAGACGCCGTACCGTATGTCTTCTGCCACCGTGCCCCTCCGGCTGAACGGACCCGCTATGCGTTTGTGCTGGACCTCGACCGCCGCGCTGTCGATCATCGTGCTCGCGGTGGCCTGTGCACCCGCGACACCCGACACCGAGACACCCCCGCCGCCACCGGCAACGACGCCGGACGAGCCGGGCGACGCCGAACCCCCCGAGCCGCCGGCCGAACCGCCCGACGAACCCGAAGAGGCCGACGACGCCGACGAGGCCCCCGAGCAGACCCTGTTCTTCGGCCGGGCGACCGACGAACGTGTGTGGGTCGAACCCGAGACGGTCCCGGTCGCCGGTGCATGGGAGGCGAGCGACGTGGCAACGCAGGCGATGACCACGCTCTTCGGCGCGACACCTGCCGACCCGGCCCTGTTCACCGCCGTGCCGCCCGACATCGAGGTCCAGGACGTTGTCGTCGACGACGGTGTGCTGCTGGTCTCCGTGGACGCGTCGATCATGGACACGTCGGGCAGTTCCACGCAGGAGGTCGCCTTCGCCAATCAGCTCGCCCACACCGCGGCGGAGATCGACGGCGTGGAACAGGTGCGCCTGCAGGTCGACGGCGCGACCATCACCGACTTGTGGGGACATCTCGACTGGTCGCTGCCCTTCGCGCCCGACCCGTTCTCGCTGACTCCCATCGTCATTCGCGAACCTGCACACGCCGCCGAGCTTGATGCGGGCACGATCGTCGCCGCAGGCGATGCCACCGTGTTCGAGGCCTCGTTCGAATTGCGGCTGCGTGACGCCGACGGCACCGTCCGCGAGGAGGTGGTGGTGACAGCCTCGGCCGGCGGACCCGAACGTGGCACGTGGACGCAGGCGTTCACCATCACGACCCCCGGCGACTATGTCCTCGAAGCGAGCGAGATCGATGCCTCCGGCGGCGAGGGGCGGACACCCGTCGTGGTCGAACGCGCCTTCACGATCGTCGCGCGATGACACGCCGCGACGTCGGCCGCTGGACGCTGGCGGGTTTCCTGGGGGCCGCCGGCACGATGCACCTGCTCATGCCCACGCCGTTCTTCGCCCAAGTGCCTGCGTGGATGCCCGCACCTGCGGCCATCATCGCCGTGTCCGGCGTCGTCGAACTCGTGCTCGCCGCCGCCCTCATCACCGCGGTGGCGCACCGGCATCTGGTCGGCTGGATCGTCGCCGGATACTTCGTCGTGATCCTGCCGGGCAATGTGTCCCAGGCCGTCACCGGACAGGACGCGTTCGGCCTGACGAGCGATGTCGCACGCTGGGTCCGGGTCGCCGTCCAACCGGCGTTTGTGCTCTGGGCCATGTGGTGCACGCACGCATGGCGCACCCGCGCGAGCGCGAGGTCCGGCGCGCGCACGCGCTAACACAGCGACAGCTGCTCGCCGGGTTGCTCGTCACCGCCGGCACGCGGTGGCGGCGGATTTCCACGGGTCGGGGCGGGCAGCGATGACGGGCGCGGACCGCCGCACTCGGCCACGATTTCCCGCACACGTGCGCTGATGCGGCGCCGCACCTCGCGCGGTGCGACCGCCGAGGTGTACATCGCGGCGAGGCAATCGGCGACGTCGGGGCGGCTGGTGCCCAGTCGCCGCAGGAAGATCTCTCGGACGCCGGGGCGCAGGTGCAGGACGATCGGGCGGACCGATGTCGCGCCGGCGTCGAGTGCGGCCCGCACGGTGGCCGTCAGCTGCGCGTCGCTGTCGGACAGCCCGGGAATGATCGGTGCGAGCATCACGCCGGTGTCGACACCGGCGTCGGTCAGCGCGGCAACCGCCGCGAGCCGCGCGTCGGGTCGCGGCGCGCCGCTCTCGGTCAATCGCGCGACCTCGGCATCAGCGGTGCCGATCGACAGCGCGACACCCCGGCAGATGCCATCACGGGTCGCTGCTGCGAGCACATCGGCGTCGCGGGTGACCAGCGTGCCCTTGGTGAGCAGCGAGAACGGATGGTGTGCGGCGACGAAGGTCTCGAGCACACCCCGCGTCAGGCGGTAGCGGCCTTCACACCGCTGATACGGGTCCGTGTTGGTCCCCAGTGCGACCGCCTCGCCCCGCGTGCGGTTCGCACGCAGTTCGGCACGCAGCCGTTCGACGGCGTTGATCTTGACGACGATCGTCGTGTCGAATCCCTCGTCGGGGTCGAGTTCCAGCCACGTGTGGGATGGACGGGCGAAGCAGTAGCCGCAGGCGTGTGAACAGCCGCGATACAGATTCGCCGTCCACCGGAACGGCATCCGCGATGCCGCCGGCACCGCATTGAGCAGGGTCCGTGCACGCACGTGGAGAAACGTCATTCCGGCGAATTCGGGGTGGCGGACCGTCTCGACCACGCCGTCGAGGCGCGGCGTCGCCTCGGGCGACACCGTCAGTGGCGACCACCGGAACGAGGGTTCACTTTCCGCGCCCACGCCGCTGCTCCACGATCGACCGATACCGAACATATGTTCGATATCGGTCGCGTCAAGCGTGTGTGGGCAAGTGGCTGTAGAGCTCGTCCTCGAGTGCGAGATGGAACTCGAGGACCGCGTGCAGTCCGAACAGGGTCCGCTGGAAGTCGACGACCTCCTCGGCATCCGGACCGCCGGCGCTCAAGTCGTCCACGAGCCGGTCGAACAGCCGGATCCGCCGCGCGATCTCGCGGTGTGTCCGCAGCATCGGTGCAGTCGGGTCCTCGTCGTCGAAAACGGCGCGCAACGTGGGATAGATCGTCCGTTCTTCTTCGAGTTCGTGCGGCAGGAACTCATCGATCAGGAAGTCTCGCACGTCGCCGAGCGCAGCGCGCGCGTCGTCCGGCTGCAGCTCGGGGAGCTGATCGGCGACGACACCGAGCCGTTCGAGCTTGGCGTCGTAGCCGTCGTGCTCGGCGAGTGCACCCGCGGGAATCTTGGGCAGCGCACGCAACCGCCACACCGGCCGACCCGGGACACGCAGCGCACGCAACGCGTTGAACAGCACACCGACGTCGATGACTTCCTGCACGATCGCCCCGGCAACCGGCGTGAGGTAGCCGGCGGCGGCGAACACCATGGCGATCGCGGACAGACCGATACCGGTGACCGCACTCTGCCAGGCGATCCGTCGCGTACGCCGGGCGATGATGATCGCATCGGCCAGCCCGTCGAGCCGATCCGAGGTGAGCACGACGTCGGCGGCCTCCGACGCGGCGCTCGCGCCCCGCGCGCCCATGGCGACACCGGTGTCGGCCAGCGCCAAAGCAGGGGCATCGTTGATGCCGTCGCCGACCATGATGGTGCGTCCCGACGCGGAGAGCTCGCGCACCGCGTCGACCTTCTCGTCGGGGCTGCGCTCGGCGAGGACACGGTCGACACCGACGGTGTCGCCGACCAGTTCGGCGATCTCGGTGCGGTCGCCGGTGACCATGACGACCTCGGTGACCCCGGCTCGCCGGATCGCCTCGATCGCGCGGGGCGTCTCGGGCCGGATCGGGTCGTGCAGAGTCACCGCGCCGGCGACGACCCCGTCGAGCGAGACGAACGTGACCGACCGACCCTCGATGGCGGCGCGCCGCCGGATGCGACGCATCGACGGCGGTATCTCGGCACCGAGCGCGACGAGGCCGAGCAGGCCGACGGCGGCCCGTCGGCCGTCGACGAGGCCGCGCACACCTTGACCGACGACTTCTTCCACGTCGGTCGGCATCGACAGCGGCAGTTCACGCAGATGGGCGGCTTCGACCATCGCCGGGGCGAACGGATGCATCGAGAGCTGATTGAGCGCCGCGGCCATCTGCAGCAGCTGGTTCGCATCGTGACCGGTGACGGGATGGACCTGGGCGACACGGGGCCGGCCGGTGGTCACCGTGCCGGTCTTGTCGAGGAGGACGCGCGTGCCGGACGCCAGCGCCTCGAGCGCTCCCCCACCCTTGACGATGATGCCGCGCTTGGCGGACGCCGACACGCCTCCGACGATCGCCGCAGGGGCCGCGAGAATCAACGGACAGGGCGTGGCAACGACGAGGACGGCCAGGGCGCGTACCGGGTCGCCCGAGATGATCCAGGCCACACCTGCGATCACCAGTGTGACCGTCAGAAAGATGCCCGCGAACCGGTCGGCGACACGAACGAACGGCGCCCGCTCGGTCGCCGCGTGCTCGACGAGCCGCACGATGCCGGCGTACGTCGAACTCGCCGCCGTCGCCACGGCTCGCAGCTCGATCGGACCGCCCGCGTTGACGACCCCGCTGGGAACGACCTGGCCACCGCGGACTTCGACCGGTTCGGATTCGCCGGTCAATGCGGCTTCGTCGAGCACCGCGCGATCGGTCAGCAGCATGCCGTCGGCGGGTACGACCTCGCCGACCTTGACGACGATCTCGTCGCCGACAGCCACGTCATCCACGTCGACATCGACGAGACCGCCGTCGGCTGTTCGCCGGTGGGCGATGCGTGGCGCACGGGTCAGCAGGCTCGTCAGCTCGGCGCGGGCGCGGCCGACCGCACGTGCTTCGAGCGCTTCACCGCCGGTCAGCATGAGCGCGATGATCGCCCCAGCGAGCCACTCGCCGAGCAGCAGGGCGCCGAGCATGGCGAGCACGGCGACGACGTCGGCCGTCGCATCGCGGTGCACGAGGCGTTCGATGCTCTCCAGCGCGGCCGGGACGAAGGCGACGATCGTGGCGGCGATGAGCGCGCCGACGAGAAGTGCGTTGGCGTCGAGCAGCCAGGCGGCCGCGGCGACGACCATCAACACGGCGACGGTGGGAAACAGCCACCGCCCGAGTCGTTCACGCCAATCGGGTTCGTCTGCCGGTTCGTCGGGCACGATGCACGACGCCTGTGTCGTCTGATCGACCTCGGTCACGGTGTCCTCCAGCCGGAAGTCCGTCCTGCACAGGGTTACGCCACGCCCCAAGCTAGCGCCCGCGGCCATGCAGCCCGGCCACGGGCGCGAATGAGACGTCCTTCGCCCAAGATAACGCGGCGCGAGGCCGGTTCGTTTTCGATCCACCACGATCGTGCGCGGGACGCCGAGCGACACCATCGGCGCCGTCCACATGTCATCCACAGCGCGCAGAACACAGCATCGTGCGCGCCAGACAGGGCAATTCCTGGGGACATCCTGGGGATCATCGGTGGACATCCTGTGACTTTCCTCCCGCCTCTGGACACGAGGTCCGCGCGGGACCTACGGTGCACCACGTTGATCGGGACGAACTACGGAGCACCCTGATCGACCTCCGCGGGGCCGGTGCAGGACACCGCGGAGCGGGACCGGACGCAACGCCTTCGGGCGAGGTGAACGGGACCGAGGTGACCGGGCCGCAAGGCCCGGCGCGCCGGAGGCAGAACCGCAAGGCTCACCTCCGGAGTGCGAGACCGGCAACGGTCCGTCACCGACGCCGCAGCGCCACTGTGCCTGGCGCGACGGTGGTGCCGCCCGACGTAGCGGGTTGGTACAGGTGCACGGTCGCCGGCCCTTCGGGGTCGGGAGAACCGGTCGCCGGGACGGCAGCGACCCCACGGGTCGATGTCGACTGCCGACCGATGGACACCGGAGACGGTGCGCTGTCGGAACGGCGGCGGGCGACACGCCTTCGGGCGTGACGACTGTCCGGCGGCGTCGCCACCGGTAACGGTGACGACAGCACTCGGTGCACGTGGCGCCGACTTCGGTCGGCACGACGAGCACCTGCGTGGTGTGCCGGACTCCTCGGGGAGACCGGAGAACGCACCACGCGAGGGCTGACGGGAGCTCGCAAGGGCGTCCGTTCGGCTCGGCAGGTGGCGACGAGAGTGCCACTGCCAACGCGGCGCCCCGGTGTCACCCGTAAGGGCCACCGGGGCGTCGTGCTGTTCAGCCGTCTTCGGCGACACGCACCACCCACGCGCCCCGTCCACCGCCTACGCTCGTGCCACCGTCGACACGGGATGGGACGCGACGATGCGCATCGGTCTGCTCACCGGCGGTGGCGACGTTCCTGGCCTCAACGCCTGTCTCAAGGCATTCGTCGAACGGGTGACGCCCGACGGCCACGACGTCATCGGCATCCGGCGAGGTTGGGCCGGACTGCTCGACATCGACCCTGACGAGCCGGCGACCGTCGCGACGAACACGGTCGTGCTCGGCATCGAGGACGTCCGCACCATCGACCGCTCCGGCGGCACGACGCTGCACACCTCCCGCACGAATCCGCACCGTGTGCGCACCCACGAGGTTCCCCGCCATCTCGCTGCCGCCGCGGGCCCCTCCGGCCCCCACGACTTCACCGACCACATCGTCACCGTCATCGATCACCTCGAGCTCGACGCGCTCGTCGCCATCGGCGGCGACGACACGCTCGCCTTCGCCGTTCGGCTCAGCAACGTCGGCGTGCCCGTCGTGGCGATCCCCAAGACGATGGACAACGACGTCTTCGGCACCGACTACTGCGTCGGGTTCTCGACGGCAGTCACGCGCAGCGTCGAACTGATCCACCAGTTGCGCACATCGACCGGCTCGCACGAGCGGCTGGCCGTCATCGAATTGTTTGGCCGCACCTCGGGAGAGACGTCGCTTGTCGCCGCCTACCTCGCCAGTGTCGACCGGGCGGTGATCTCCGAGGTGCCGTTCGATCCCGAGCGGCTCGCGGCACTGCTGATGGAGGACAAGCGCCGCAACCCGTCGAGCTACGCGATGTGCACCATCTCGGAGGGCGCGCGGCCCGCCGAGTCGAGTGCGGTCGGCACCGGCGACGCGGACGCCTACGGCCGGCGCGGCCTCGGCGGGATCGGCCATGCCACCGGCGAGATCATCCGGCAGCTCACCGGCCAGGAGATCATCAGCCAGCCGCTCGGCTACCTCATGCGCTCGGGGCGACCGGATGCGCTCGACCTGATGGTGGCTACCAACTTCGCGGTCATCGCCGGAGACCTCGTCACCTCCGGCCAGCACGGCCGGATGGTCGCCGTGCGTAGCGGGACCTACACGAGTGTGCCGATTGAGCAGGTCACCTCCGGGACGAAGCGGGTCGACGTCGACGCGCTCTACGACGCCGACGCGTATCGCCCCAAGGTGCGTGATGTCGCCGGCAAGCCGATGTTCCTGTACTGACCACGATCGTCGCCGTTCGCCGATCTCGACTCACGACGGCCAGGGTGTGCGCAGGGCGACATATTCCTGGACCTGCACTGGCCGCGATGTCCGCGGGCCGACGATCGACCCCAACGTCGCCCCGCGGGTCGAGAACGGCGTCGTGACCGCGTACTCGACGCGGTAGCGGATCCGGGCCGACACGGTGAACGTCGTCGCGCCGTGGTCCCCGGTGGCGTCCGCCGGCGTCTCGAGGAACGTGTGCACGCATGCGCCCTCCTCCGGGATGCCACCCTGATAGCGCGCACCCGGCCCGTCGCAGGTCTGCTGGTGACCGTCACCGGTGGCCCATTCGACGACGATCGGCGTGAGCGTCACCTCTGCGCGTGCCATGCCCGCCTCGACCGTCATCTCCCAGGTGCGCCACGAGGCCGGGGTGACGGCGAGCCAGGTCGGCATGCCGGTGAGATGGCGGCGGTCGGCCGGCGGCGACAGGCGAAGTTGCGGCGCGTCGGGAGCCAGCCGGCCGATCGCCTCCTGCAGCACGTCGTGGAAGGCGCCGACATCGGTCGCGGGCTTCGATGGGCGCCACCACCCGTACTTCCACGTTGCACCGCCGTCGCACGTGACGCGGTAGAAGCGCGCATCGCTGGCGATGAGGTCGCGCACCACCAGGTCGACGTACGGCGGCGTCAACGCGTCGTAGGCGACATGCTCGTAGGTGCACGACGGCGTCGACTGCTCCGTGCCTGACGCGACCGACGACCAGTCGAACACCCGCGCTTCGACGGCACGGTTGTCGAGCGTGGCGACCTCGCCGCCGCAGTCGGCGTCGTCTTCGCACGCCGCGGCCGGCATCACGTGCAACGATCCGGCGACGAGCAGCACGACGACGCACCATCGATGCGTGCGCATGTTCCCCCGTCGATCCCCATTGCCGGTCTCGCGCCCTTGCCCCACCGCGGCACCGGTGCGCGCACCCTAGCGGCGTGGCCGGCGCCATGGGCTGCGATCCGGCCCCGATCGTGGATCATGCCCGCCGTGCGGAGATCAGGCCAGCAGCTCGGTGACGGCACGGTCGAGCAGGAACCATCCGTCGGCCGTGGCGCGCAAGCGGCCGCAGGCGAATTCGAGCAGGCCGGCGTCGAGCACCCGCTCCAGTGCCAGCGGGTGCAATGGCGGAAGGTCGTGCGGGTGCAGCCCTTCGCGCACGCGCAGCCCCAGCATGAGCCGTTCGACGGCCCGCTCGTCGTCGGACAGCTGTTCGCTGCCGGCGACGGGCACCGCACCCGATTCGAGTGCCGCGAGATAGCGCGACGTCGACCGCGTCATCCACCATCGGGCACCGTCGAGATGGCCGTGCGCACCGACACCGGCGGCAAGATAATCGCCGTGGCGCCAGTAGAGGACGTTGTGTGCCGACCGTCGTGCGGCATCGCGCGCGAAGTTCGACACCTCGTAGTGGTCGAACCCGGCCGCGGCGAGCGTCGCGCGTGCGTCCTCGAAGTCGTCGCGCTGGCGGTCGTCGTCGACGTCGGGCTGGGTGCCGGCGGCGACCGCGCGGCCGAAGGGCGTGTTGGGATGCACGGTCAGCGCGTAGGCCGACAGGTGGTCGATCCCGGTCGCGAGCGCCGTTGCGAGGCTGTTGGCCCACGCATCGGGCGTCTCGCCCGGTGTGCCGTAGATCAGGTCGAGACTGACCGCGGGGATACCTGCCTGCCGCGCCATCGCGACCGCCGCCGGCGGCACCTGTGGGTCGTGACCCCGTTCGAGCGTCTCGAGCACCGCCGGGGTGAACGACTGGGCACCCATCGACACGCGGGTGACGCCGGCGGCCACGAGTGCATCGAACAACGCGGGCGACGCGGTCTCGGGATTGCATTCGACGGTGATCTCGGCATCGTCGGCGACCGCGAGTTCGTCGCGCACCTGCGCGAGGATGACCGCGAGCCGGTCGCCACCGAGCAGCGTCGGTGTGCCTCCCCCGATGAAGATCGACGTCACCGTGGGCCAGTCACCCGTGTGCTCTGCGGTCGGCCCACCCGGGGTCCGTCGCGCCTGGCCGGCCAGATCCGTGGACAGCGCGTCGACGTAGCGGTCGAACAGCTCGGCGTCAGGCTCGTCGCCGACGGCCTCGGTGGCGAAGTCGCAGTAGCCACAGCGGTGACGGCAGAACGGCACGTGCAGGTAGACGCCGAAACCCGCACGCCGGCCCGACTCGACCGGCGCGTCGAGCCAGCGTCGGTCGCCGTCCGCCGTCATCCGGGGTTGTCCCACGGATCGACGGCCAGCCGTTCGGTGACCGTGGCCACCAGGTCGGCGTCGGCAGTGGACGCGAGCAGACGCGCGGGAAACCGGGACACCTCGTGGAGCGCACGCATGCGATGACAGTCCTCGACCAACAGGAACAGCGCGGCCTCGTCGTCGGCGAGTTCATCACCCATGCGCTTCATCTCGTCGTCGTCGATGCCGATGTCGCGCAACTTGGCGAACAATCCACCGGCGGCCGCACCCAGCGCAGCGCCGACCACGGGGCCGCCCGGCCCGAGGAACAGTCCGGCGAGAATGCCGAGCCAGGCGCCGCCGACGGCCCCCTGGCGCGGTGTGACATCCTTCGTCTGGGTGATCCGCACCTTGCCGCGGACCTTGACGACGACGGCGGCGTCAGCGAGCGACAGCTGTTTGCGCGCCACCAGCCGCATCGCGGCGAGCAGCGCCTCCTGGGCACGCAGCGCCGAATCGAAGCGGAACGCCCACAGGTCCGCGTCGGACCCGTCCGGCACGGCCGACGCGTGATCCACGAGGGCACGTTCGTCGCCGGTGAGCGCGTCGGACAAATCGGCCGGCCGCGGCGGCTCGCCGCCCGCCCCCGGCGGCGGTGGCGGCGGCGGGCCGGATGGCTCGTCAGTCATCGTGTCGCCCTCCCTGCGATGCAGCACTCATCGGCGATCACCATCTTCGGCTCGTGGGCTGCTGGCGCGCAACGCCGAGACGAACGCTTCGGGAGGAACTTCGACCGAACCGATCGCCTTCATCTTGCGCTTGCCTTCCTTCTGCTTCTCGAGAAGCTTGCGTTTCCGTGACACGTCCCCGCCGTAACACTTGGCGAGCACGTCCTTGCGGCGCGCCTTGATGGTCTCGCGCGCGATGACCTTGGCGCCGATCGCTGCCTGGACCGGTACGTCGAACATCTGCCGCGGAATCAGTTCCTTGAGACGTTCGACCATCGCCCGTCCGAAGGCATAGGCGTCGTCGCGATGGACGATCGCGCTGAACGCGTCGACCGGCTCACCATTGAGCAGCAGGTCGACGCGAACGAGATCCGCCGGTTGATACTCACCGACGGTGTAGTCGAGCGAGGCGTAGCCGCGGGTCAGCGACTTGAGCTGATCGAAGAAGTCGGTGATGATCCCGGCGAGCGGCAGGCGGTAGCGCAGTTCGACCCGCGACTCCGTGAGATAGTCCATCGCCAGCATCGTGCCGCGCCGGCCTTCGCACAGCTGCATCACGGGTCCGACGTGGCTTGCCGGGGTGAGGATCATCGTGGTCACGGTCGGCTCGAGGACCCGCAGCACACGGTTGGGTTCGGGCAGGTCCTGCGGGTTGGACACCTCAATGACGACCGGCCCGCCCGTCTCCTCGTCGACGGTGTTCTCGAGTTCCACTCGGTAGCGCACCGACGGGGCCGTGGTGACGAGCGGAATGTCGAATTCGCGGTCGAGTCGTTCGGTGATGATCTCCAGGTGCAGCAGGCCGAGGAAGCCACAGCGGAATCCGAATCCGAGCGCCGCCGAGGTCTCGGGTTCGAAGGTGAACGACGAGTCGTTGAGCCGCAACCGGTCGAGCGCGTCGCGCAGGCGGGGAAAATCGTCGGAATCGATGGGATACAGGCCGGAGAAGACCATTGGCAGCGGTTCGCGGTAGCCGGGAAGCGGGACGACGTCGCGCGCGTGTTTGCCCGCACGCGTGATCGTGTCGCCGACTTTGGCCTGGTCGATGTCCTTGATCGCCGCCGACAGCACGCCGACCTCGCCGACACCGAGCTCATCGATCGGGGTCTCTTCGGGGGCGAGCACACCGAGATCGTCGATCTCGCCCTCGAATCCAGTCGCGAGCAGTCGAATGCGGTCGTTCGGCTTGAGCTGGCCGTCGACCACACGGAAGTAGACGGTGGTGCCCCGATAGGCGTCGTACACCGAGTCGAAGATCAGCGCCCGCGTCGGCGCATCGGGATTGCCCGACGGTGCCGGCACCCGGTCGACGATCGCGTCGAGCACGGCGTCGACACCTTCACCGGTCTTGGCGCTGATGCGCAGCACGTCGTCGGCCTCACCACCGATGACCGCGGCGATCTCCCGGGCGATCTCGTCGGGCCGCGCCGCCGGCAGGTCGATCTTGTTGAGTACCGGGATGATCTCGAGGTCGGCCTCCAGCGCCAGATACAGGTTGGCGATCGTCTGGGCCTCCATCCCCTGCGCGGCATCGACCAGCAGCACCGCGCCTTCGCAGGCGTTCAACGCCCGCGACACCTCGTAGGAGAAGTCGACGTGGCCGGGGGTGTCGATCAGATTGAGCAGGAACTCTTCTTCGAGCCCCTCGAGCGGCCGGTACGGCAGGCGCACGGTCTGCGCCTTGATCGTGATGCCGCGTTCCCGCTCGATGTCCATCCGGTCGAGATACTGCTCGCGCATCTTGCGGGGGTCGACGAGGTCGGTCCGCTGCAGCATCCGGTCGGCCAGCGTCGACTTGCCGTGGTCGACGTGGGCCACGATGCAGAAGTTGCGGATGCGATCGACGGGATAGGTCACAGGCGAACTCGTGGCTCCTCGCGCGGTCACCGCGGCATGCGCAGGGGGTTGCAGATGGCGCAATGAGTCTACGGTCCACCACCTGTGCCACGTACCGGGCGGCGTCGAGCCGACCGCACCGCCTCGCACCGTGCGACTGTCGACGAAATGCACACAGGTTGCTGCCAGCGTGATCGCGCTGGTACCGTTTGTGACTCACGCCCGACCGGCAAGCGCCTGCGCGCACCGTCGCCGTGTGGCACCCCGGCATCACGCCGCGCCGACTGGCGCTCTTGTCCCCTGCCGGACGACCGTTCGCTTCGAGAGACGAGATTCGACCGCATGGCCAACATCAAGTCGCAGATCAAGCGCAACCGCCAGAACGAGCGGGCGCACGAGCGGAACAAAGCGGTCCGCACCCAGCTGAAGTCCGCCATCAGGCGGTTCCGCACGGCGGCCGACGCCGGTGACACGGACGCGGCCCGCTCCGCGTACGACCGTGCTGCCCGCGCACTCGACAAGGCGGCCAGCAAGGGCGTCATCCACCGGAACGCCGCGGCGAACAAGAAGTCTGGGATGGCCAAGCGGATCGCAAAAATCTGAGGCACCCGGGACGGTGTCTTCGCCGTCCCGTTCCCCCGGGTCGCTCGTGACGTCGTAGCCTGCGGGGCGACACCTGCGCTCCGGAGTTCTGTGTGGCCATCGACGCCGACGATCACGTCCGCGACGACATCGTCCGCACGCTGGCGACGCTGACCGCGACACACGAGCATCTCCTCGACCCGTTCGCCGCCGCGCTGCTGCGTCGGATTCCACGCGATGAGCTCGAGGCCACCGATTCGGACGCCATCGCCGGCTGGCTCGCCACCGCGTTCGAAGCGCTCGTACGACACCGTCCCGGTGACGTCGACGTCCGGGTGCATCGCGAACCCGGTGGCGGCGATCCGATCCTTGCGGCAGACGTGCTCTGCGACGACCGCCCGTTTCTGCTCTCGACGATCGACGACGAACTCGCCGAGACGGCCCCGGGGAACCGACGGACGTGGCACGCCGTCATCGGCGTGCGCGTCGGCGACGACGGGCGCGTCGCCGAGATCGTGCCGGCCCGCGCGGCCGACGCCCGCCTGTGGGTGTTCCACACCGAGATCGCCCGTGCCGGCGATGTCGACGCGGACATGCTGCAGTCGCGGCTCGAGACGAACGTGCGCGACGTCATCCGTGCGACCGACGATTTCCGTGCGATGCACGACCGGCTCACCGAATCCGCTGCCGAGCTGCGTTTCGGTGCCTGGTCGGCGCCGTCGGCCGGTGATCAGTCCACCGACCCGCACGACGACCCGGGCGAGATCGCCGACCTCATCGACTGGCTGCTCGACGACAACCTGGTGCTGCTCGGCATTCGTGACTACATCGTCGATCACCACGACGGCGAGTCGTTCGTGCGGGTCGATCCGGGAAGCGGGCTCGGGCTGCTCGCTGACGCATCCACGTCGCGGTTCGCGCAGCCCGTGCCGCGTGACGAACTGCCGCCAGCAGTCGCCGACCGGTTCGAGGACGCGCCGCTGCTGACGGTCACCCGCACGACGCGGATGTCGACCGTCCAACGACGGGAGCGGATGCAGTATCTGGGACTGACCCGCCGCGATGACGAGGGCCGCATCATCGGCGAGCGGCGCATCCTCGGGCTATTCACCCGCAAGGGGCTGGCCGAACCGGTCCACACGACGCCGGTGCTGCGCGCCAAGTTGCGGGAGATCCTGCGGCGGGAGGATCTCGTCGACGGGTCGTACGACGAGATCGAACTCACCTCGCTGTTCCAGGCGCTGCCCAAGGACGAAGCGTTCGCGGCGACGACCGACCAGTTGCATGCGCTGCTGCTCGAATTGCAGCAGGCCGCGGCCGCTGCCGACGTGCGCACCCTGCTGCGCGTCGACCCACACACCCGTCTTGCCTCGGTGGTGGTCACCGTTCCCCGCGAACGGTACAGCCCGCAGCTGCGCCGACGGATCGAGGCGCTGCTGCACGAGACGTTCGACGCCGAACGCATCACCGTCGAGGTGTCGCTGGGTGACCGTCCCAACGCGTTGGCGCGGTTCCTCGTCCATCTGCGCCACGCCACGCACGACGTGTCGGCGACGGATCTGGAACGCCGCATCCGTGCCCTGACCCGCACGTGGGCCGACCACGTCGACGCCCAACTCGGCGACGACAACGAGCATCTCCGCCGGCTCGCGGCGCGCATGCCGACTGCCTACCGGGAATCGACCGAACCCGATGCGGCGATCGGCGATCTCCTTCTCCTCGCGGCACTCGACGACGGAGGCGACGACCTGCGCGTCGAACTGCGCACGACGACCGCGACGCCGGCGTTACGCGTCCGTGTCGCCAAGCGGGGCGAGGCCGTCGAACTGTCGGGGTTCATCCCGATCCTCGAGTCGTTGGGACTCTCGGTCCTCGAGGAGGTCCCCCACCGTGTCGCCGACGGTGACGACGTCCGCTACCTCCACGATTTCGGCATCCGCGCGATCGGCATCGATCCGGCGGACGATTCTGCCCGGGTCGCAGACGCGATCATCGCCTGTTGGCAGGGGAGGCTGGCCATCGACGGCCTCAACGCCGTCGTCGTCACGGCCGGACTCGACTGGCACGCGGTGCGTATGCTCCGCGCCTACCGCCGGCTGCGCCGTCAACTGGGCACGACGTTCACCTCCGAGTACGTCAATCGCACGTTCGTCAACCAGCCTGCCGTCGCGCGCGCACTCGTCGACTGCTTCCACGCCCGATTCGACCCGGCGCGCGACGACGCGGCTGCCTCGGCGGCCTACGCGCGAGCAGTCGAGGTGTGCAACGGACTGGACCGGCTCGACGACGACCGGATCCTGCGCGGCACGCTCGAACTGATCCATGCCACGGTGCGCACGAACGCGTTCCGTGACGACGCAGTCGACGACCGCGGCGTCCCCTACCTGTCGTTGAAGCTCGATCCGTCGCGCCTGGACGTGCACGACGCCTCCCCGGCGTTCCGCGAGATCTTCGTGCACGCACCCGACGTCGAAGGGGTCCACCTGCGCTACGGCCCGGTGGCGCGCGGCGGGCTGCGGTGGTCTGACCGGCTCGACGACGTCCGCAACGAAGTCGTCGACCTCGCGCAGGCGCAGGTGCGCAAGAACGCCATCATCGTCCCGACGGGCGCCAAGGGCGGCTTCGTGCTCACCGCTCCCCCGGACGACCCGGCCCAGCGTCGCGACGCCGTCGCGCGCCAGTACGTGACGTTCGTCCGTGGACTGCTCGACGTGACCGACAACGTGGTCGACGGCGCGGTGGTGACCCCCGCACAGGTCCGCCGCCATGACGAGGCGGACCCCTATCTCGTCGTCGCTGCCGACCGCGGCACCGCGACGTTCTCCGACACCGCGAACGAGCTCGCGCAGCGCTACGACTTCTGGCTGTCCGATGCCTTCGCTTCCGGCGGGTCGAACGGCTACGACCACAAGCGGCTCGGCGTCACCGCACGTGGCGCATGGCTGGCCGTCCGTCGCCACTTCCTCGAACTCGGCATCGACGTGCAGTCCGAGCCGGTCCGGGTCACCGGCGTCGGCGACATGTCCGGCGACGTGTTCGGCAACGGGCTGTTGCAGTCCCGATCGGCGCTGCTCGTCGCCGCGTTCGACCACCGCGACATCTTCCTCGACCCCGACCCGGACGCCCAACGCGCTTATGCGGAACGTGAGCGGCTGTTCGCGCTGCCCCGATCGTCGTGGCAGGACTACGACCGCGACGCGCTCGGACCGGGCGGCGGCATCTATTCACGAACGGCCCGATCGATCACCGTGACCGAAGCAGCGGCCGAGCTCCTCGGGCTCGACCATCCGACCTGCACCCCGCCCGAACTGATCCGCGCGATCCTGCGTGCGTCCGTCGATCTGCTCTTCGCGGGCGGCATCGGCACCTACGTCAAGGCGTCGTCCGAGCGCAACGCCGACGTCGGCGACCGGGTCAACGACGAGTTGCGCGTCGACGCCAGCGACGTGCGCGCCCGGGTGATCGGCGAGGGCGCGAACCTGTTCGTCACCCCGCGGGGACGCGTTGAGTTCGCCCGGCGAGGAGGCCGGATCAATCAGGACGCCATCGACAACGCCGCCGGCGTGGCGACGTCCGACCTCGAGGTCAACACCAAGATCCTGCTCAACGTCGCCGCCGACGCCGGCCGTCTCGATCGTGCCGAGCGCGACGCCGTTCTCGCCGAACTGACCGACGAGGCCGTCGAGGTCGTGATGGGCACCGTCGACCGCCAAGCCGCCGGCATCTCCCGGGAGACGACGCGCAGCACGGAACGACTCGACGCCTACGAGCGGTTCCTGGCCGACCTCGAGGCTTCGCACGGCCTCGACCGCATCCACGAGGTCCTGCCCGATACCGGAGCGTTCGCCGAACGTGACGACGCTGGCGCAGGGCTCACCCGACCCGAGGTCGCCAGCCTCGTCGCCTGGGCCAAACGCACCCTCAAGGAAGCGCTGCTCGACTCCGCCGTCGTCGACCTTGAGGTCGTCGCCGACGCGGCGAAGATGTCCTTTCCGCCGACCGCCATGCAGCGCTTCGGCGATCTGCTGGGACGACACCAATTGCGTCGCGAACTCGTCGCGACCGCGCTGGCCAACGAAGTCGTCGACCGATTGGGTGTGACCTACGTCGGCGAACTCGCCCGACGGCACGCCGTCGGCACGGCCGATGTCGTCCTGGCTGCCCATATCGCTTCGCTGATCGTCGATGCGCCGGCGCTGTGGAGACCCATCGACGGGGCGATCAGCACGCACGATCCGGCCCGGGTGCGCGATCTCGAGGCGACACTCGAACAGACGATCGCGGCGCTGACGTCGAGCATCGTCGTCCATCCGCGGCTGGCCGAGGATGCCGACGCGTTCGCCACGCATCTGCGCGGCATCGCCAGCGAGCTGCGAGGCTCGCTGCTGCGGCTCGGCACCCCCCACCAGCGGCAGGCGCGAGCCGCCCACCTGCAATGGCTGCGCGACGATCTCGTCGACGACGAGCTCGCCCAATTCATCGCGGTCTGCCGCGATCTGACGCTGGTCGTCGAAGTCGGCGATGCCGTGGCG
This sequence comes from Nitriliruptoraceae bacterium, assembly GCA_040904785.1. Classification (GTDB taxonomy): domain Bacteria; phylum Actinomycetota; class Nitriliruptoria; order Nitriliruptorales; family Nitriliruptoraceae; genus JBBDSV01. Next base: position 3,524 of record JBBDSV010000086.1, on the reverse strand, counting down.
ACGCTCGCCGATGGATGGTCGGTCAGCGACGTCGCGACTGTCTTCCTGCGATTCGGCGACGAATTGGGCATCGAGGCACTCGAAGACCGGCTCGCGCGCATCCGGCCGCCCACGTTGTGGGGGGCCCGGCAGTGGGACGGGATCGCCGCCGACCTGCGCGATGCACGGCGCGACGCGGCAATCACCGCACTTCGGCAGCATTCCGGCGAGCCGCTCGACACCGCCGTGACCGCATTCCTGGCGTCACGCGCGGAACGGCTGCGACGTGCACGGCTGCTGTTGGAGGTCGCCGATCCGTCGACCGCACAATCACTCGACGCCGTGGCCGTTGCAACCCGTGCGATCAGCGCCGTCGTGCACCCGGATCGTCACCCGGCCTGATCGTCGAGCAGCGCCAGGGCATCGTCGAGATCGGCATCGGCGACCTCGACGACCGTGCCACCGATGCCGAAGGCGATATCCGGGCGATTGCCGCCGGCGTCATCGCTGCGCACGACCGCCGCGATGCCGTGGGCCTGCAACAACCCGCACGCGAGATCGGCGTCGACGCGGGATGCGAACCGGTCGATTCGTGCCATCATGCATCCCTCCGGATCGCCGTCACGGCCGCGCTGCCAGCGGATTCCACGGCGCACCGACCTCACGCGCGATCGCCATGTCGATGAGCGCGAGTTCGAGCACGATGTCGGGGGCCAGATCGGCGCTCTTGAGATCGATGTCGAGCTGCGCCACACGGTTGTGACACCAGGCCAGTTCCCCGGGTCCGAAACGCGCGGCGACCTCCTGCAGGCGGCGATGCTGCCCGGGTGACATCCCCGCATCACGGGCGCTTGCGCCGCCACGGATCTGCAGCAGTTGGCGCATGCGGAACGCGACCGCGCCGCAGATCGCCAGCGGCGCATCGCCGTGTTCGAGGGCACCGCGCGTGGCGACAATGGCCGCCTGCGGGTCGCGGTCGGCGATCGCGTCCGCGACGGCGAATCCCGATACGCGTCCGTGACCTTCGACGACCGCTTCCACGTCTTCTGCGGTCACCGGGGTCTCCCCGGAGTGCGCGGCACAGACCGACGACACCTGTGAGGCGATCGCCGACGGGTCGGTGCCGGCGTGGGAACGAATCGCGGCGATGGCCGCAGGGTCGGCTTGGCGCGAGGCGCGGGCGAACTCGCCGGCCACGAGCGCATCCCACGCCCGATCGTCCCAGTCGGCGGGCCGCTTGACGTCGACACGTTCCCCTGCAGCGGTCGCCAACTTGACGATCTTGGGGATCTTTCCGGTGCCGCGGGCGACCAGCAGGAGCACGGCGTCGGGCGAAGGTGCGTCGAGATAGTCCTCGAGCTCGTTCTTGAGATCCCCGGAGATCGCCTCGACCCCGCGCAGCACAACGAGCGCACGCCCACCGAACAGCGAGGTCGTTCGCAGCTCGGGCAGATGGTCGAGTTCGACGACGTCGTACCGGTCGACGTCGAGTGTCGGATCCTGCTCGCACGCGGCGGCGACGCGGGCCTCGACGGCACGCTGCAACAGCAGGTCGTCGTCCCCAGCGATCAGCACCACGGCATCCATGCGCGCGACTGTAGCGGTGAGGTGACGGTCGCCGACGTCGACGAGCACCTCAGGGCGATCGGCGGCAGCCGGCAGGAATCGTCGTGGCGACCGTGCCGTCGAGATCGGTCCGCAGCACCGCATATCCCTGGGTTTCGAGCACAGCCAGCGTGTCGGGACGCGGATGGCCATGGTCGTTGTCGGCGCCGACCGTGATGATCGCCACGCATCCGCCGACGGCCGCGAAGAAGTCGCCATCGGTTGTCGCCGCGCCGTGATGCGGCACGACCAGCACGTCGGCGGCAAGCTGCGCGTGACGCCGCGCAAGCAGCAGCCGCTGTCCGTTCACCTCGACGTCGCCGGTGACGAGGACCCGGCGACCGTGGGTGTCGGTCATGCGCACGACGAGCGACATGTCATTGATCTCCCGCGCCGAGCCGCGCATCGGTCGCCCAGGCGGCGGATGGACCACCTCGATCGTGAGATCGCCAACGGTCCCCGACGTCCCGGCAGCCACGCCGATTACGGCGACGCCCGTCGCCTTCGCGGCTGCCCGCAACGCCGCGGTTCGCTCGGAGGCCTGTTCGAACGGGTGGAGCCAGACTCCGGCGACGTCGACGCGGTCGATGACGGCCGCAGCTCCGCCCGCATGGTCGGCGTGCCCGTGGGTGACGATGAGGGCATCGATGCGATCGCGACCGTGGCGGCGCAACCATCGCGCTGCGGACGCGTCGGCGCCCGCGTCGACGAGCAGGCGGACCTGCGGCGACTCGATGAGCACTGCGCTGCCCTGCCCGACGTCGATGGCGGTCACCGTCAGCTCGGGAGGTGGCAGACCCCCGGCGATTCGAAGCGTCACGAGCCAGGCGACGCCGATGACGACGAGCAGCGTGCCGCCGCGCGCAGCGCGGTGCCCCGGCGGGCTCAACAGCCAGATGATCGCCCCGGCAGCGAAGAGCAGCGCCGCGGGGTCGTCAACGGCCACCACGGCATCGACGGACGCGAAGCCTCGCGCGGTGGCGAGCACGACCTCGGCCGGCCACTGGGCGGCAGCGAACACCAGCCCGCCGGTCGGCGGGTGGACAACGGCGATCGCCGAGGCGACGAACGCGAGCACCGAGGCGCCCATCGCGGCGGGCACCGCGATGAGATTCGCCGGGATGCTGGCCACTGCGACGGTCTCGAATGCCGACAACAGCACGGGGGTGACCGCGATCTGCGCACCGACGGTGACCGCGATGACGGTCGCGACGTGGCGTGGCACCCACCGCAGGCGCTGCCGGATGCGCGGCGCGAGTGTGACGATGCCGAGTGCTGCTGCGACCGATAGGACGAGCCCGATGCTGCGGGCGAGCCACGGGTCTATGGCCAGCAGCACGAGCGCGACGACGGCCAGCGCGTGACGGGTGTCGCGGGGCGTTCCCCGCGTCGCGATGACCAGCACGACGCCGGCCAGTCCCGCGGCCCGCAGCACGCTCGGTTCCAACCGTGTCAGCACCGCGAACCAGCCGATGCTTGTGGCGGTGACCACCCGTTGTGCCGCCGGCCGCAGACGCAGCACGCGTCCGAGCGCCAGCGCCGCCGCGGCGACGATGGCGACGTTCGCGCCAGAGACGGCCGTCAGATGGGTGGTGCCCGTCCGTTCCATTGCCGCGCGGTCGTCGGCATCGAGCAGACGCGTGTCACCGGTCACCAGTCCGACGAGCAACCCGGCCCGGCGGTCCTGCGCGTGCCGGACGGCCGCGGCGCGCACACGGGCACGCACGGTCTCGGTCGAACGGGCGAGCCACCCGGCTGCGGCGATCTGGACGCGTTGTTCGCCCGAGAGCAGAACGGTCGCGTGATGCTGACGCAGCCAGTCCCCGAACCCGTCGTCGGCGAGCGGCTGCGCGCGTGCGACGGCACGCCACCGCGTGCCGAGTGCGGGCACGGGGCCGTCGGCGACCAGCGCTGCCCGCTCTTTGGTGGCGTGCCCGTCG
>JBBDSV010000085.1:0-19221 GCA_040904785.1 Nitriliruptoraceae bacterium | reverse complement strand
TTAGCGTCCGGAGGCTTTTAAGGCCCCTCTGTATACCGATTCCAGCACACCCGCAGAGGTGACCTGACCGTCGGTGCATGCGTGTCTGTTCGCGCGCCGCCTACCGTGAACGGCATGCACCGCAACCTCGGACTGCTGCTGATCGCCGGCGGCCTCGTCGTCGCGGTCGTCGGCGTGCTCGTCTTCTCCGGAGCACTGCAATGGTTCGGGCGGCTGCCCGGCGATATCCGGATCGACGGTGAGCGGACCCGCGTGTTCGTGCCGGTCACCTCGGCGATCATCGCCTCCATCGTGCTGACGATCGTGGTCAACCTCGTTCTACGCCTGTTTCGGTGAGCACGTCACGCTAATCGGACGATTGCGCCCTTGCGAGCACACGGTCCCGGAGCTCTTCGCCGATCACCAGCGACGCGGTCGCCGCGGGCGAGGGCGCGTTGAGCAGGTGGACCACGCGTGCCGTCTCGCGGATGACGAAGTCGTCGGCGAGCGTGCCGTCGGGTTCGACGAGCTGTGCGCGCACCCCCCACGGTCCGCGTTCGACGTCGTCGACACCGATCTCTGGCACATACTCCTGGATCTTTCGCACGGCTGCACGCAGCATCCGGTCGAGGGCGACCTCTCGGATCGCGGTAGCCGCGTTGCGGCCGGCAAGTGCCCAGGTGCCCTTGAACCGCAACGTGTCGAGCAGGTCGGTGGCGGCGACAGACCAGGGTCCGCGCCCGTCGCGTGCGCCGGCAAGCACCGCGTTCGGTCCGATCCACACCTCGCCGTTGACGCGGCGGGTCAGATGCACGCCGAGGAACGGCAGGCCGGGCAGCGGCACCGGATAGATGTTGCCGCGGATGTCGATGCCGGCACTGTGACGTAGCCGCAACCACGACCCGCGGAACGGCAGGATGCGCTCGTCGAACGCGAGACCCGAAGCGGCGGCGAGCCGGTCAGCGAACAGCCCGGCGCAGGTGACGACAGTCGTCGCCTCCAACTCGCCGGTGGAGGTCTCGATCCGCACGTGGTCGTCGCGTTCGTCCAGCCTCTGCACCTCGACGCCGGTCGAAATGACCCCGCCGCGTGCCTCGATCAACACTGCCAGGCGGGTGCAGGCGACGCCGAAGTCGGTCACCGCCGTCTCGGGGGTCCAGGCGCCGGCGACACCGGTGACATGCGGTTCACGGTCGCGCAGTTCGTCGGCGCCGAGTTCGGTGATCTCAACCCCGTTGGTGCGGGCCCGGTCGACGAGGGCGCGCAGCCGGGGGATCTCGGCGCGGCGGACGGCGACGACGAGCTTGCCGGTGCGCTCGACCGGGACGTCGTGGTCGCGGGCGAAGGCCTCGTAGGCGGCTTTGCCGCGCCGACACAGCACCGCACGCGCCGAACCCGGGGTGTAATACAGGCCGGCGTGGAGCACGCCGGAGTTGTGCGACGACTGGGCGGTGCCGACCGTCTCGGCGCGTTCGAGCACGCGCACGTCGAGGTCCGGTCGGGCTTCGAGCAGGCGGAATGCGGTGGCGAGGCCGACAATGCCTGCCCCGACGATCACGACATCGGCGCGATCGATGGTGGTGCTCCTCGACGAGTGACGACGGAGGCTGGAGGATAGGCGAGCCCACGTGGAAGCCGGTGCGCCGAGCGCTGTAGGGTTGGCGCCCCGAACCACGTGAGCCGCACACCGGGAGAGGCACGCTGGAGACCGAGTCACTCGCGGCCGCCGGCCCGCCTTCGCGCCCCAAACGCATTGCGGTGTTGATCTCTGGGGGCGGGACCAACCTGCAGGCCCTGCTCGAGGCGATCGACGCCGATGACGACTTCGGTGGTGAGGTCGTCGTCGTCGGCGCCGACCGCCGCGACGCCGGCGGGCTCGCCCACGCCACTGGCCGCGACATCCCCGTCGAGGTCCACGAGCTCGCCGACTCTCCCGACCGCGCGACGTGGGAGGCCACGCTCGCCGACCGCATCGCCGCCCATGACGTCGACATCGTCGTGCTCGCCGGATTCATGAAGATCCTGTCAGCGGCGTTCGTGGCCCGGTGGCCCGACCGGATCGTCAACACCCACCCCGCACTGCTGCCCGCCTTCCGTGGTGCCCACGCGGTGCGAGACGCGCTTGCCGCCGGCGTCAAGGTGGCCGGTGCGACGGTGCACCTCGTCGACGTTGAGGTCGACGCCGGGGCGATCCTGGGGCAGCGCCCCGTGGCCGTCGAAGCCGACGACGACGAGGAGTCTTTGCACGCCCGCATCCGCGCGGTCGAACACGAGCTGCTGCCCGATTGCGTCCGTGCGTTGTGCCAGGACCGGGTTGAGCGCGTCGGCGACATCGTCCACATCCGTGGTGCCCGCAACTCTGGCGGGCGCGCATCGACCGACTCCGAGGAGCCATCGTGACCACCAGCACCGCCCCGATCCGCCGCGCGCTTGTCAGCTGCTTCGACAAGACCGGGGTCGCTGACTTCGCGCGGGCGCTCGCCGACCGCGACGTCGAGATCGTCTCGACCGGGTCGACGGCGGCACACATCGCCGAAGCCGGCGTGGCGGTGACCGAGGTGGCCGAGGTCACCGGATTTCCCGAATGTCTCGACGGTCGCGTTAAAACCCTGCACCCGCATGTTCACGCCGGGATTCTCGCCGACCGGCGGCTCGAGACGCACGTACAGCAGCTCGACGAACTCGGCATCGCCCCGTTCGATCTCGTCGTTGTGAATCTGTATCCGTTCGCCGACACGGTCGCCGCCACCGACGACCCCGACGCGATCATCGAGATGATCGACATCGGTGGCCCGACGATGGTGCGGGCGGCCGCCAAGAACCACGCGTCCGTCAGCGTCGTCGTCTCCCCGGACGACTACGCCCGAGTGCTCGCCGACATCGACGCCCACGACGGGGTCACCGGCGAGCTTCGCCGTGATCTGGCGGCCGCAGCGTTCCGCCACACCGCCGCTTACGACGCCCAGGTCGCCGCATGGTTCGACGCCGACGACGCGTTCCCGCCACAGTTGACGACCACGCTGCGCCGCTCCAGCCAGCTGCGCTACGGCGAGAACCCGCACCAGGCGGCCGCGTTCTACCGCGCCGAGCCGCCGAATGGCCTCGCCGCGGCCGTGCAACACCACGGCAAGGAGCTCTCCTACAACAACTTGCTCGACACCGACGCCGCGTGGGGGATGGTGCTCGACCAGTCCGAGCCGTGCGTGGCCATCATCAAGCACACCAACCCGGCCGGATATGCCGTCGCAGACCAGCTACGGGTCGCCTACGACCGTGCGCTCGAAGGCGACCCCGTCTCGGCGTTCGGGGGGATCGTCGCCGCCAACCGGCCGATCGATGCCGCGACCGCGGAGGCGATCATCGAGGTGTTCACCGAGGTGGTGATCGCCCCCGGCTACGACGCCGACGCGCTCGCGACGCTGCAGACGAAGAAGAACGTGCGCATCCTCGAGATGCCCGGCGCCGCTGCGGCGGCCGGTGGGCGACAGGTGCGCTCGATCGCCGGCGGGCTGCTCGTCCAGGACGCCGACACGGCGGCCGAGCCGTGGGACGAGTGGCGGGTCGTGACCGACGTCGCACCCGACGACGCCATGCTCGACGATCTCAAGTTCGCCTGGATCGCGTGCAAGCACACGAAGTCGAACGCGATCGTGCTCGCCACCGATCTGCAGGTTGTCGGGGTCGGTGCGGGACAGATGAGCCGTGTCGACAGCGTCCGGCTCGCCGTGCAGCGCTCCGGTGAACGCCACGTCGGTGCGGTGCTCGCCAGCGACGCGTTCTTCCCATTCCGCGACGGGCCGGACGCTGCGGCCGCCGCCGGCGTCACCGCTATCGTGCAACCCGGCGGATCAGTCCGCGATGACGAGGTCATCGCTGCGGCCAACGAGCACGGCATCCCGATGGTCTTCACCGGCCGCCGACACTTCCGACACTGACCGCGGCACCGGTCCACGGCCGGAGGAGGAGCAGACGAGATGACCGCCACGATCATCGATGGCAAGGCGCTCGCCGAAACGGTGCGTGCGCGCATCGCCGACGACGTCGCAGCCCTGGTGCGCGACCACGACGTCACGCCCGGACTGGCGGCCGTCATCGTCGGCGAAGACCCGGCGTCGCAGGTCTACGTCGGCATGAAGCACCGGGCGAGCGAAGTCGCGGGCATGTATTCCCGCCAGATCGTGCTGCCGGCCGAGACGTCGCAGGACGACCTCGCGGCCGTCGTCGAGGAGCTCAACGCCGACGAGGCGATCGACGGGATTCTCGTGCAGCTGCCACTGCCCGACCATCTCGATCCGCAGCCGATCCAGGAGGCGATCCGTCCCGACAAGGACGTCGACGCCCTCAACCCCTACACGGCCGGCCGCCTTACGGTCGGCGACCCGACGTTCCTGTCGTGCACGCCCTACGGGGTGCTCGAGATCCTCGAACACGCCGGCGTCGAGATCCAGGGCGCGCACGTGGTCATCGTCGGCCGCTCGAACCTCGTCGGCCGGCCATTGTCGATCATGCTCACGCTCAAGGGGCGTGACGCGACCGTCACCCTGGCCCATTCCCGCACACGCGACCTCGCTGCGGTGTGCCGCACCGCGGACGTCATCGTCGCCGCCGTCGGCGTTCCGCGGCTCATCACTGCTGACATGGTCGCCCCCGGAGCCGTCGTCATCGATGTCGGCACCAACCGCACCGACGAAGGCAAGCTCGTCGGCGACGTCGCCTTCGACGAGGTCGCCGAGGTCGCCGGCGCGATCACGCCGGTGCCCGGCGGAGTGGGTCCGATGACGGTCACCATGCTGCTGCAGAACACGCTCGAAGCCGCCCGCGGGCGCCGCGGTCTGCCCCGCCGCTGACGCCGCCGTCGGGTTCGGGGTGACGCGGCGACGGCAGTAGGCTCGAGGTGTCGGCGGATCGGGCGCACCGCCCGCCGCTCTAGCAGCGCCGCACCGCCCGTTGCGGGTCGGCCGAGCGTCGAAGTGCCGGAATGACAGGAGCCCCCATGAGTACCCCCGTCCGAGTCGCTGTCACCGGCGCCGCCGGCCAGATCGGCTACGCGCTCGTGTTCCGGATCGCCTCGGGCCAGATGTTCGGTCCCGACCGTCCGTTGCACCTCCAACTCCTCGAGATCACCCCGGCGATGGGTGCGCTCGAAGGCGTCGCCATGGAACTCGACGACTGCGCCTTCCCGCTGCTCGACGACATCACCCTGACTGACGATGCCGAGACCGCCTTCGACGGTTCCGACGTCGTGTGCCTCGTCGGTGCCAAGCCGCGCGGCCCGGGCATGGAGCGTGCCGACCTGCTCAAGGACAACGGCACGATCTTCACCGCCCAGGGCAAGGCCATCGCCGCGGCCGCCTCGTCCGACGTGCGCGTCGCGGTCGTCGGCAACCCGGCCAACACCAACGCGCTGATCACCGCGGCCAACGCCGAGGGCGTGCCGGCTGAACAGTTCACTGCGATGGTGCGACTCGACGAGAACCGCGCGAAATCGCAGCTGGCGCAGAAGGCCGGTGTCGCCGTGCGTGACGTCAAGAACCTCGCGATCTGGGGCAACCACTCACCGACGATGTTGCCCGACTTCGAACACGCCACGATCGCTGGTCGCCCGGCGACCGAGGTGATCGACGACCGCAGCTGGCTCGAAGGAGATTTCGTCACCACCGTCCAGCAGCGCGGCAAGGCCGTCATCGACGCGCGCGGCGCGGGTCGTCGGCCGCGTCGGCCGCCAACGCGCTCATCGACCACGTCGGCAACTGGTGCGGCGGCAGAGCCACCGCCGACGGCGAATGGGTGTCGATGGCGGTCGTGTCCCACGGCGAATACGGCGTGCCCGAAGGCCTGCTGTGCGGCTTCCCGGTCACCACCGACGGGAAGGGCAACTACCAGGTTGTGGCTGACCTCGAGGTGTCCGACTACGCCCGCGGCATGCTCGGCCGCACCGTCGCTGAACTCGAAGAGGAGCGTGCGGCCGTCGCCGACATGCTGTGACCCCGCTTGTGGCGGGCCGATGGTGCGGCCGGTGCCTGACGAAAAGGTGACGTGGTGACCCGAGTGTTCTCCGGGATTCAACCGTCCGGGGTGCTGCACCTCGGCAACTATCTCGGTGCGCTCGTCAATTGGGTCGACATGCAGGACCGTGCCGACTGCGTCTACTGCGTCGTCGACCTGCACGCGATGACGGCACCCGCCGACCACGACCCGGACACGCTGCGGCGTCGCACCATCGAGCTGGCGACCGGCATCCTCGCCGTCGGCGTCGACCCCGACCGCGCGCTGCTGTTCGTCCAGTCGCACGTGCACGAGCACGCCGAATGCGCCTGGCTGTTCAACTGTGTCGCGACCTACGGCGAACTGGCGCGCATGCCGCAGTTCAAGGAGAAATCGGCCGGACACGACCGTTCCGTATCGGCTGGACTGCTGACCTATCCGGTGCTCCAGGCCGCAGACATCCTGCTGTATCACGCCGACGAGGTGCCGGTCGGCGAGGACCAGCGCCACCACATCGAACTGGCCCGTGACCTCGCGCAGCGGTTCAACCATCGGTTCGGCCAGGACGTGTTCACGCTGCCCAAGGCCGTGCATCCGCGCGCCGCGGCGCGCGTCATGGACCTGCAGGAGCCGACGAACCGCATGTCGAAGTCGGCCACCTCCGAGCGCGGCATCGTGTATCTGCTCGACGAACCCGCGCGGATCGCCAAGAAGGTCAAGTCGGCGGTGACCGACTCTGCTGCAGACATCCGCTTTGACCGTGAGGCCAAGCCGGGCGTCTCCAACCTGCTCGAGATCATGTCGGCCGCCACCGGTCGCGACATCGACGAGCTTGCGGCTGAATACGACGGCCGGGGCTACGGCACGTTCAAGTCGGCGGTCGCCGAGGCCATCGTCGAGCTCCTGCGCCCTGTCCAGGCCCGCCATGCCGAGCTGGTCGCCGACCCGGGAGAGGTGGAACGCATCCTGGGTCGCGGCGCCGAGACCGCTCGGCAGACGGCGGCAGCCACGCTGGCCGACGCGAAGGACGCGATGGGGCTGCTGCCCGCTTCGCGCTCGTGACCGGCGATAGCCGTCGCACGTTCGGCGTGCGCCTGCAGACCCACGTGTGGAATCCCGCCGGCGACAAGCGTGCGCTGCTGCTGCACGGGCTGGGCTCCGACGGCACGAGCTGGTGGCGGATCGCCTCCGAGCTCGCCCGGTCCGGGTGGATGTGTGTCGCGCCTGATCTGCGTAGCCACGGGCGCAGCCCTGGTGCCGACGATCACCGGCTCGATGCGATGGCCGCCGATGTCGCACTGCTGGGTGATGGCTGGGACGTGGTCGTCGCCCATTCGCTCGGTGGCGCGGTCGCCGCGCGCCTGCTCGACGACGGCGACACCGGCCGGTTCACGGGCGGCGGCGTCCTGATCGACCCGGTGCTCCACGTCCCCGACACCGCGATCGAGGAGCTGCGGGCCCTCGTGCGTGCCGACTGCGGCGAGCTCGATCCAGCCGCCATCCGCCAGGCGCATCCGCGATGGCACGAACGTGACGTGCAGCGCAAGGTGCTGGCCGCCCGGCTGGTCACCCCCGACGTCGTCGACGGAACGATCGACGACAACCGGCCTTGGGACCTGACGGACACGGTCGCCCGGTGGCGCACTCCGGTGCACGTGCTCATCGCCGGCAACGAACGCGCCAGCACGGTCACGTCTCACGCGCGTGTGGCACTCGATGCGAACCCGGCGGTCACGGTCACCGTCGTCGCCGGCACCGACCATTCGGTGCACCGCGACGCACCCGATGTCGTGCTCGCGGCTGTCGACGAGGTGCTCGCTCAGAGGTAGCCGCGCAGCTCGGCTGCCTCGACGACACGGGCGACCGCGAGCGCGAACCCGGCGTCGCGCAGGCTCGCCTGGTCGTGGGTGCGCTGGAAGTCGCGGCACTGCGCATAGGCGCGACGCAGCTTCATCTCGAGCCGTGCATTGACGTCGTCGTGTTCCCAGCGGATCTCCTGGTTGTTCTGGACCCACTCGAAGTAGCTGACGGTGACCCCGCCGGCGTTGGCGAGGATGTCGGGGACGACCAGCACGTCATGGTCGCGCAGCGCGGCGTCGGCAACCGGGGTGATCGGATGGTTCGCCGCCTCGATGATGATGCGGGCGGCGATCCGGTCGACGTTGGCTTCGGTGATGACCTCACCGATCGCGGCCGGCATGAGCACATCGACGTCGAGCTCGAGCAGTGCGGCATTGCTGATCGGTTCGGTGCCGGGGAAGCCGACGACCGAACCCGAGTCCGCGACGTGGCCCGTGAGCTTGACGATGTCGATGCCCGACGGGTCGTAGATCCCGCCGACGACATCGGAGACCGCCACGACGCGGTAGCCGCGTTCGTGGGCGATGCTCGCCGCCCAGGACCCGACGTTGCCGAACCCCTGGATGGCGACCGAACACGGCGTCTCGAGTCCTCGGTCGGCGACCGCCTCGTCCATGACGACGACACAGCCTCGGCCGGTGGCCTCCTCACGGCCGAGCGAGCCGCCGAGCGCGACGGGCTTGCCGGTCACGATCTGCGTGGTGTGGCCGTGCTTGCGCCCGTACTGGTCGAGGATCCAGCTCATCACCTGGGCGTTGGTGTGCATGTCGGGGGCCGGGATGTCGCGGGTCGGCCCGATGATGTGGCCGATCTGGTCGGTGTAGCGCCGCGTGACCCGCTCGAGTTCGCCGGTGCTCAAGCCCGTCGCATCGACCTGGACACCACCCTTGGCGCCGCCGAACGGCACGTCGACCAGTGCGGTCTTCCACGTCATCAATGACGCGAGCGCACGCACTTCCTCGAGGTCGGCCGACGGGTGGTACCGCAGCCCGCCTTTGTAGGGGCCGCGGGCACCGTTGTGCTGCACGCGGTAGCCGTAGACCACCTCGAGAGATCCGTCGTCGCGACGGAACGGCACCTGCACGCGCAGCTCACGGTACGAACCGGTGAGCACGTCGATTGCGGCAGTCGAGAGGTTGAGGGTGGCCGCGGCCCGATGGAAGAAGTAGTTGACGGCCTCGAACGGTGTCATGCCTGGTGTCGGCTCCACGCCGGCGTCCCCTGCCTGTCGCGGTCGGTGGCGCGTGCACTCAATCATGCTGGCCGCGTGCCGTCGACCGCTACCCCGGTGACGGGTGTCTGTCGCGGGTGGTGGGTACCGAAAGCGGGTCCGGCGGGCGCCGCTGCTAGGCTCCAACGCGTCCGAGCAGGCACCAGGAGTCACGATGGCCACCAAGGTCGGCGCCACGACGCCCACGCGAACGCCGTTCCTCGTCGAGCTCTACCGTTCGGCGCTGGGCAAGAAGTACCTGATGGCGATCACGGGCGTCATCTGGCTCGGCTACGTCTTCGCCCACATGCTCGGCAATCTGAAGCTCTACCAGAGCGCCGACGCGTTCAACACCTACGCGGAGTTCATCCGCAAGCTGCTGTACCCGATCCTCCCCGAATACGGGATGCTCTACCTCTTCCGCGTGGTGCTCATCGCCGCACTCGTTGTACATGTTGTCGCCGCCTACCAGCTGACCGTGATGAACCGGCACGCGCGTCCCGAGGCCTACCGCTCGAAGCGCGACTACATCGCCGCCGACTTCGCGGCGCGCACGATGCGGTGGACCGGCGTCATCGTGCTGCTGTTCCTCGCCTACCACGTCGCCGATATCACCCTGACGTGGGTCAACCCGGATCCATCGGGAACCGTCTACGAACGGGTCGTCGCCAGTTTCCAGCAGCCGGCCGTCGCCGCCTTCTACCTGGTCGCGAATGCCGCACTGGGCTTCCATCTCTACCACGGCGCGTGGAGCCTGTTCCAGTCGTTGGGCCTGAACAACCGGCGGTTCAACCACTGGCGTCGGGCGTTCGCGGTGGGATTCACCGCGCTCGTCGTCGTCGGCAACCTGTCGTTCCCGATCGCCGTCCAGCTCGGCCTCGTCAGCTAGCCGCGACATCCCCATGCTGACTCGTCCCATCGACGCCACGTACGCCGCACCCGACACAGTCACCGCTGCAGGGAGCACGAGCACATGACGGTCCTCGACGCCCGGATCCCCGACGGTCCGATCGAACAGAAGTGGCAAGACTTCAAGTTCGACGTCCGCCTCGTCAGTCCGAACAACAAGCGACGGTTCGAGATCATCGTCGTCGGCACCGGACTCGCCGGTGCGGCCGCCGCCGCGACGCTGGGGGAACTCGGCTACAAGGTCAAGGCGTTCACGTTCCACGACTCGCCGCGACGTGCGCACTCGATCGCCGCCCAGGGCGGGATCAACGCCGCGAAGAACTATTCGGGCGACGGCGACTCGATCTACCGGCTGTTCTACGACACGGTGAAGGGCGGTGACTACCGGGCGCGTGAGGCCAACGTCTACCGGCTCGCCGAAGTGTCGGCGAACATCATCGACCAGTGTGTCGCCCAGGGAGTGCCCTTCGCGCGTGAATACGGTGGGCTGCTCGACAACCGTTCGTTCGGTGGGGTGCAGGTCAGCCGCACGTTCTACGCACGCGGCCAGACCGGCCAGCAGTTGCTGCTTGGCGCCTATCAGGCGCTGGCTCGGCAGGTAAAGGCCGGCACCGTCGAAATGCACACCAACAGCGAGATGCTCGACGTCGTCGTGGTGGACGGCAGGGCCGTCGGCATCATCACCCGCGACCTGCAGACCGGCGCGATCGAGCGCCACTCGGCGCACGCGGTGGTGCTCGGCACCGGCGGCTACTCAAACGCGTTCTATCTGTCGACCAACGCGATGGCGTGCAACGTGTCGGCGATTTGGCGTGCGCACCGCAAGGGCGCGATGTTCTCCAACCCGTGCTACACGCAGATCCACCCGACCGCGATCCCGTCGTCCGACGAGTTCCAGTCCAAGCTCACGTTGATGTCGGAGTCGTTGCGCAACGACGGCCGCGTCTGGGTGCCCCGCAACCCCGACGAGACCCGTGCGGCGGCCGACATTCCCGAGGAGGACCGCTACTACTTCCTTGAGGAGAAATATCCGGCGTTCGGCAACCTCGTGCCGCGCGACGTGGCGTCGCGCAACGCAAAGGAGCAGGTCGACGCCGGCCGCGGTGTGGGACCGCTCAAAAACGGTGTGTACCTCGACTTCGCCGACGCGATTCAGCGGCTGGGACACGACGCGTTCGCCGACAAGTACGGCAACCTGCTGGAGATGTACGAACGCATCACCGGCGAGAGCGCCTACACGGTACCGATGCGCATCTACCCGGCGCCGCACTACACGATGGGAGGGCTGTGGGTCGACTACCACCTGCAGACCACCGTGCCTGGCCTCTTCGCGATCGGCGAGGCCAACTTCTCCGATCACGGTGCCAACCGGCTCGGCGCCTCGGCGCTGATGCAAGGACTGGCTGACGGGTACTTCGTGCTGCCGACGACGATCGGCGACTACCTCGCCTCGATGCTCGGTCAGCCCAAGGTCGACACCTCGGCGTCCGAGTTTGACGTCGCCGAGGCCGCTGTGCGTGAGCAGGTCGACCGGTTCCTCGCCGTCAAGGGCACCCGGTCCGTCGACTGGTTCCACCGCGAGCTCGGCAAGATTCTGTGGGACTACTGCGGAATGGCACGCGACCGTGCCGGACTCGAGAAGGCCCTGTCGGAGATCCCTGCGCTTCGCGAGGAGTTCGAACGCGACGTTCGGGTGCTGGGATCGGCCGACACGTTGAACTCGTCGCTGGAGAAGGCGGGGCGGGTCGCCGACTTCTTCGAACTCGGGGAGTTGATGTGCCGCGATGCGCTTGTGCGCGAGGAGTCGTGCGGTGGCCACTTCCGTGAGGAGCACCAGACCCCCGAAGGTGAGGCACAGCGCGACGACGAGAACTTCGCGCACGTGACCGCTTGGGACTGGACGGGTGATTCGACCAACCCGACGGAGCACCGCGAACCGCTCGTGTTCAACGAGGTTGAGCTGACGCAGAGGAGCTACAAGTGAACGTCACGCTGCGCGTATGGCGGCAGGCGGGTCCCGACGCGGACGGCCGCTTCGAGACCTACGAGGCCACCGACATCTCCGAAGACTCGTCCTTCCTCGAGATGCTCGACATCGTCAACGAGCGGTTGATCGAACGCGGCGAAGAGCCGATCGAGTTCGCCCACGACTGCCGTGAAGGCATCTGCGGGACGTGCGGCATCATGATCAACGGGCAGGCGCACGGTCCGCAGCTGGGCACGGCCACGTGCCAGTTGCACATGCGCCAGTTCTCCGACGGCGACGAGATCGTGCTCGAACCTTGGCGGTCACAGGGCTTCCCCCTCGTCAAGGACCTCGTCGTCGACCGTTCGGCGTTCGACCGCATCATCGAGTCGGGCGGCTACATCAGCGTCAAGACCGGCTCGGCACCCGAAGCCAACGACACCCCGATCGCCAAGGACGTCGCCGAAGTGGCGATGGACGCCGCGGCATGCATCGGCTGCGGCGCCTGCGTCGCGGCGTGCCCCAACGGCGCGGCCCAGCTGTTTACCTCGGCGAAGGTGTCGCACCTCAACATGCTGCCGCAGGGGCAGGCCGAACGGTACGAGCGGGTCGAATCGATGGTCGAGACCATGGAGGACTACTTCGGGTCGTGCACCAACATGGGTGAGTGCGAACCCGCCTGTCCGAAGGGCATCTCGATCGACTTCATCGCCCAGATGAACCGCGAGTACCTCAAGGCCAAGTTCCGCAACCGGCGAACCGCCTGACCGTCCGCCCGTTCGGTGTTCCGACGGCCACGGCTGACGCCTGGCCGCCGTTCGACCGATAGCGTCGCACCATGGACACCGCAGCCAGCGGGTTTCCGATCGAAGCCGTCTACGGCCCGCAGCATGCTGCCGACTTCGATCCGGAGACCGAACTCGGGGAGCCCGGGGCATTTCCCTTCACCCGCGGGGTCTACCCGCGCATGTACCGGGAACGTCCCTGGACGATGCGGCAGTACGCAGGCATGTCGACCGCCGAGGCGTCGAACGCCCGCTACAAGTATCTGCTCGCGCAGGGCACGACCGGGCTGTCGGTGGCCTTCGACCTGCCCACGCAGATGGGCTACGACTCGGAGGCGACGATCGCCGACGGCGAGGTCGGCAAGGTCGGCGTGGCGATCGACACGGTCGAGGACATGGCCGCCCTGTTCGACGGGATCCCGCTTGACGAGGTCTCGACGTCGATGACCATCAACGCGCCCGCTGCGCTGCTGCTGCTGATGTACGAGATCGTTGCCGACGAACGCGGCATCGATCCCGCCGGATTGCGGGGCACGATCCAGAACGACGTCCTCAAGGAGTACATCGCCCGCGGCACCTACATCTTCCCGCCGGCGCCGTCGCTGCGGCTGGTCGCCGACACGTTCGCCTACTGCGCAGAGCACCTGCCGCAGTTCAACACCATCTCGATCTCCGGCTACCACATGGCTGAGGCCGGGGCAACGCCTGCCCAAGAGGTCGCTTACACGCTGGCCAATGGCATCGCCTACGTCGAAGCCGCCCAGGCCGCCGGTCTCGATGTCGACGCGTTCGCGCCACGGTTGAGTTTCTTCTTCGTCGCCCGGACCGGGCTGCTCGAAGAGGTCGCCAAGTTCCGTGCCGCCCGGAGGATCTGGGCGCGCATCATGCGTGACCGCTTTGGTGCTCGCGATCCGCGCAGCCAGATGCTGCGGTTCCATACGCAGACCGCCGGTGTGGAGCTGACCGCCCAGCAGCCCGAGGTCAACCTCGTCCGCGTGACTCTGCAGGCGATGGCTGCGGTGCTCGGCGGCACCCAGTCGCTGCACACCAACGCCTACGACGAGGCGTTGGCGCTGCCGACGGAGACGAGCGCGCGGCTGGCCGTACGCACCCAGCAGGTGCTGGCACACGAGACGGACCTGACGGCGACGGTCGACCCGCTGGCCGGTTCCTACGCGGTCGAACAGCTGACCGACGACGTCGAACGTGCCGTGGTCGCCGAGCTCGACACTATCGCCGAGCGTGGTGGCGCGGTTGCCGCAATCGAGCAGGGCTATCAGAAGCGTCAGATCGAGGCCTCGGCCTACGACATCGCGTCACGCATCGACGCCGGCGACAAGGTCGTCGTCGGCGTCAACCGCTACGCCGAGGACGTCGCCGACAAGCAGCCGGAGCTCTTGCGGGTCGACGAGGCCTCCCGTGAGCGGCAGATCCAACGCACGGCGCGGGTACGCCAGGTTCGTGACGATGACGCGGTCCGCGCCGCCCTCGAAGAGGTTCAGGCGGCAGCCGCCGGGACCGACAACCTGCTGATGCCCATGCGGTCGGCGCTGGCGGCCCGGGCGACGCTGCAGGAAGTGTGCGACGTGCTTCGCGAGCAGTTCGGTCACTACATGCCAGCGGACGCGCGATGACGCGACGGATTGTCATCCTCGGCGGCGGTCCCGCCGGCTACGAAGCCGCGATCGTCGCCGCCGAGCTTGGTGCCGAGGTCACGATTGTCACCGATGACGGTCTTGGCGGGAACAGTGTGCTGTGGGACTGCGTACCGTCCAAGGCGTTGATCGTGGCGGCCGAAGCCATGGGTTGGCTCGGGATGGCGGAGCGGATGGGCATCGGTGCCGCGCTCGACACGGTCGCACCGCGGGAGATCGACTACGCGCGTGTGGCCGCCAACGTGCTCGAACTCGGCCGGTCACAGTCGGCCGACATCGAACGGCGGATTAGCGACAGCGGTGTGACCGTCGTGCGCGGTCGCGGGCGACTCGACGGCCCCCATCGGATCGCCGTCGACCTCGCCGACGGCGGAACCGACGTGCTCGCCGCCGACTCGGTGCTCATCGCGACCGGGTCGACGGCACGGGTGCTGCCGTTCTTCGCGCCCGATGCGACGCGGGTGCTCACGGGCCAACAGGTTTACGGGCTCGACGCGCTTCCCGAACACCTCATCGTCGTCGGCTCCGGCGCGACCGGCGCCGAATTCGCCCACGCGTTCCGCCGCTTCGGTGTCGAGGTGACGCTCGTCTCGTCGCGTGACCTCATTCTGCCGACCGAGGACCCCGATGCCGCCCAGGTCGTTGAGGACGTCTTCGAACGTCGCGGCATGCGCATCCTGCGTCGGACGAGGGCGGTGCAGTGCACCAACCGTGGCTCGGACGTGGTCGTGGGGCTCGATGACGGCTCGGAGATCGTCGGCAGCCATGTGCTGTTCACCGTGGGCCAGGTCCCGGTGACTCGCGACATCGGACTGGCCAGTGCCGGCGTCGAGGTCGACGAACGCGGCGGCATCGTCGTCGACTCCGTCGGCCGCACCTCGGCACGCGAGGTCTACGCCGCCGGCGATGTGACCGGCGGCGTGATGCTCGCTTCCGTCGCTGCGATGCAGGGGCGCACGGCGATGTGGCACGCACTCGGCCAGGCGGTGCAGCCCATCCGATGGGATTCCATCGCCGCCACGGTCTTCACCGACCCGGAAGTTGCCACCGTCGGCCGCAGTGCCGAGGAGGCGGCCGCAGTCGGGATGCCCGTCGAGACGGCGAAGCTCGACTTCCGCCGCAACCCGCGGGCGAAGATGATCCAGGGGCTCGACGGGTTCGTGAAGGTCCACGCGATGGTCGGGTCGGGCACGATCGTCGGGGGTGTCGTCGTGTCCGCGCGCGCGAGCGACCTCATTCAACCGCTTGCGGTCGCCGTGCAACATCGGCTCACGGTCTCGCAGCTGGGGCAGACCATCACCGTCTACCCGTCGATGGCCGGCTCGGTCGCCGAATGCGCGCGCATGCTCATGGCCCGACTCGAAGCATGAGCCTGTGCTCGCCGATCGTCCTCGGGTTTCCGGTGCATGCACACGGCCCGGTAGGCTCCCGCCTGCCCGCACTGTTTCGAGGAGCGCTCACGTGCGTCGTCTTTTCGTCGGTCTGATCGCCGCGTTCGTCCTCGCCGGCTGCAGCTCGGTGCCGCAGGGCGCTGTCGAGGCCGAAGCGTTCGCGTGCCCGCCGGGCACCGAAGGCTGCGACGAGGTGCTTCCGGTCGGGCCCGGCGGCGATCTCGCGATGGAGGCCGGCAACTTCTTCTTCAACGTCACCGACGGGATCGCGGTCACCGGCGCGGTCGAAGTCGAGATCACCAACATCAGTGACGCCTACCACAACGCCGAGTTCGTCGGCGCTGCCGACGGATCCGACATCCCTGAAGCGGACCCGATGAGCACCGGGACGGGGACCGTGTTGCTGTTCCCCGGTGAATGGACGGTCTTCTGCAACGTTCCGGGCCACCGTGAGGCGGGCATGGAGACGACCATCACGGTCTTCTCGACCGAGGAAGAGGCGGCCGACGCCGAAGGTGCCGACGGTGCGGAGACGAACGCCGCCTGACTCGGCCGATGATCGCGTGCCCGATTCGGCCCCGGACACTGCCCGTCCGTTGATCGCTACCGCCGCTTCGTCGCGGTGGCGAACCGTCGAACATCGTCGGCTTGTCGACTCGACCCAGGACGTGGCCCGCGCGCTGGTGGCCGCCGGACGGCCGATGGGGATCGTGGCGCTCGCTGATGGTCAGATGCGGGGACGCGGCCGGCGCGGACGGCACTGGACCGACCACCACGTGACCGCCGACGGTCGCCCCGCCAACCTCGCTGCCTCGTTCGCCGTGCCGGCGACCGGGCAGGGCGCACCGACCGTGCCGCTCGCCTTGGTGCCCTTCGCCGCGGGGCTCGCCATCGTCGACACCCTGGCGGGGTTCGACCTGACTGCGGCGCTCAAGTGGCCCAACGATGTGCTCGTCGGCGACGACAAGGTCGCCGGCATCCTCGTCGAACGTCACACCGTCCGACTCGACGCCGGCGACCCCGACGTCCCTGCCGGCGATGGCCACATCGACGTCGTGATCGTCGGATGCGGCGTCAACCTCGACTGGCGTGCAATCGCCGGAGGGGACGATGCGCCGCGCGCGTGGACGTCGCTTGCTGAGGTCGCCGGTGCCAGCTTCGACCGCGACGAGGTGTTCGCCCGGCTCGCCGATGCGCTCGACCACACGCTCGCGCTCGACGGCGCCGAAGTCCGGCGTCGGTATCGCCGCCACTGCGACACGCTCGGACGGCAGGTGCGTGTCGAACTGCCCGACGGCGCCGTGCATGTCGGACGGGCGCACGATGTCGACGATGCCGGCCGCTTGGGCATCGAACCGTCCGGTCACTGGCTCCACGCCGCCGACGTTGTACATCTGCGACCCGACGCATGAGCCGTTGGCGTGTGATGCTTCCCGCCGGTTGTGGCCCCTACGCTCGGTAGTGCAAGGAGGACGTCGTGGCCGACCGATACACCTCGCAGATCGCCCTTGTGCTCGACCAGCCACTGAGTGACGTCGGCGCAGTCATCGGCGCGGCCCGTGCGGCACGGGACATCGACCGTTCGGCGCCGGTGGCCAGCGACCCCGCTTCGGCCCACGAAGTGCACTGGGGCGGGCGCATGCAGAAGGCCGTCGTCCGCCACCTCACCGACACCGGCGAGCCGTTGCTGCGGACCGAGGCATACGTCGGCGCCGAAGGGCTCGAGCACGGTATGCAGCGTCAGGCGCAGCTGTTGCAGGCGCTGACACGGCAGCTGCCGGACCGTGTCCGCCGGGTCCGCGACCTGTCGGCGATGGCCGACCGCGATTCCGCATGGGTCAATCGCGTGGCGGTCGGATCGGTGGAGTATGCGGACGCGATCGAGGTCCTCGCCGATGGCGACGGCACCTGGTGGGTGCGCACGCATGGTGCCGCGCGCTTCGATGTGCCCGATCTCGAGCTCTACGGGCTCGCACGCGCGCACGTCGACGCGGCCGCCGCGGCGATCGAACACGTCCATGGTCAATTGCTCGCCGGCGGGCTCAAGGAGGCACTGTCGCTGCCCGACGGCACACCGGTGTATCTCGTGCCGGTGCTCGAGGCGTGGCAGCATCTGCCGTTCGACTGGCCGGGTGTCGGGCGCGCGGGGGTCGATCGGGGCCCCGGACTCGACGGTCCGCGTGCGTCGCTGTCCGTGCTGCACCGGCCACGGTTCGGCAAGTACAAGCGCGACTTCGCCGGCGTCGTCGGCCGGCTGGCGGGCGCGCGCTGACACGGCGCCGCGCCGGCGATCAGTCGTGCGGTTCGACCCAACCGAAGCTCGTCACCGGCCGCTCGTCGCCACTCCATTCCCGCAGTAGTGCGGCGCCCTCGTCCGGCCCGATCGCTAGGAGCCGATCGCCGGGTTCGAGCACGCGGGTTGCCCGTGGACGGTAGAACCACCGCTCGCGGCGCTGGATCGCCAGAATCTCCATGCCTGTTTCGAGGTGCAGGCGCAGTTCGCCGATGCTGTGCCCGGCGACGCGACTGCCGTCATGGACCACCGACTCGGCGACGATCTCGTCGGCTTCGGCGAGTGCCGACGCGATGATCGGATGCGGCGGCACCTCGTCGTCGATCACCCGGCACATCGACTGGGCCGCGTCGGCGATGCGTTCCGACGCAGATGCGAGATGCAGCAGACCGCGGAGCTCGCCGGGTTCGTCGAGTTCGCGCGCCGCCCGCAGCACCCACTCCTCCAACTGGTGGAACAATTCGTCCGAGCGGTCCTCGATGGCGCTGACTTCGGCGGCGAGCGAGCGGTCCTGCAGCAGAATCGCCGAGTAGGCCAGTCCGACGGCGACCTCGGCAGTGTCCTTGAGTTCGACCACGAGGTCGACGGCACGGTCAAGGTGGGTCAACTGGCTCGTGTCGGTCGGGGGATCCGGGTAGCTGCGAGGCGGACTTCCCGCCAGGCGACGCGTTTCGTCGATCCCGTCGCGGGGCCCCTGCAGGAACAGGACGTCGTTTGCTCGCAAGACCTCGGGGCCGTCGGGTCCGAAGATCCACTCGACGTCGCGGCGGATCGCGATGACCCACATTCCGGTGTGGCTCGGCAGTGCGGCGTCGCGCAGCGTCTGGCCGATCAGCTCGGCGTCGTCGCTCAGCCGCACGCGCGCGGTGACCTCGGTGGCGTGCCGCAGGTCGTCACGGAGTTCGCGGGGCACCCCGACGTCGGTGAGCACGACCCGAGCGATGTCTTCGGCGGCGTCGGCGACCCCTTCGATCGACACCGCGAGCGACAGCACACCCGCCAGCTGCTCGGCGGCCTGAGGCGTGCGTGCCGCCAGCATGCACACGGTGCGCAGCTCGATGAGGAGTTCGTCGACGCGTGCTTCGAGTCGCAACACCTCACGGGCGAGGCTGTCGTCCTCAAAGAACACCGCGGCGTAGGCGAGGTCGACCATCAGCTCGGCGGCATCCTTCGCGCCGACGAGCAGCT